>JAFKFQ010000760.1 GCA_017308215.1 bacterium
AGAACGGCGACCTGGAGCGGGAGGGGTTCGTGTTGGTAGTCGGTAGCGGATGCCAACTACGGTGGGACGCGCGGCCGGCGCTCGTGGGGCAGGTCCACATCCCGGTCGCCCAAGAGGCCGAACCCGGCGCTGCAGCAGACCGCGGCCTCCTCAACGATTCGTGACACTCAGCGCTCACGGCCGCGGCTGCTGAGCTCGATGTTCGGCAAAGACAGTTTCCAGAACGGACGCTTGATTGCATTAGTAAACAAATGCTAGTACGAAAGAACTGTTACCTATACACCGCAAAGATTGTGTTTGTCTGCGCGATGACGCTGACGGGTTGTAGCAAGCAGAACGATGGGCCGAAGTCCGCGGCCGAGCCGAAGCCGGCTGAAAGACCGTCGAGTGGTGGCGATGGTCAACCGCCGGTCTAAGGCGAAACCAATGTCCAACTGCACGACGCAGCAGCTAGGAAGGTTGATGCCCTCAAGGGGATGGCATACCGAGACGAAACGCGACCGGGAAAGCCGGTCGTCGGTATGCTGCTCGGCATCACGAAGGTAACCGATGCAGACCTTGTTGAGTTTGCGAAACTTCAGACAGTGACAAGGCTGTGGATCAACAACACGGACGTGACCGATGCAAGCATGAAGGTGGTTACCTCGTTCAAGGTGCTGACCGAACTCGTTCTCGACCAGACTGAGATCACGGACGCCGGGTTGAAGGAGCTTGCCTCGCTGAGCAATCTCACCCGTCTCGATCTCAACTTCACAAAGATCACGGACGCCGGGCTGAAGGAACTCGCCTCCCTTCAACGACTCGAGACTCTCTCGCTAGTCCGCACAGTGGTGACGGACGCCTGATTGAATGAACTTGTGTCTCTGAGGAATCTCACCAAACTCGACTTGAGTTTCACGCAGGTAACAGACGCGGGTGTGAAGGAGCTTCAAACTGCTCTGCTATCGTGTGTGATTGAAAAGAGACGATAACGGTCTGAACCACTGCCGCGGTCTCGGTCCGCACGTTCGGGGATGTTGGGTGGTGGATTTGGTTCTCGGCAAGGAGTAGCATCGAGCCGAACCCGGCGCTGCACCTGACACCGCCGGCTGATCTAGAAACGGTGGCGGAATGAAGCGAAATGCCTGAAAGGCCAGGGCTCACGCTCATTTCGCCAGTGTTTCTTAGCTCGGCTGGTGCCGATTCTGAGCGGCCGCCCGCGGCGAGTTACCATGAGGGTTGCTGAAGCTCTCCTGGCCCTCGCCCGCGGACGGCCGTCATGATTCTACCACCCGAGGCCCACCCACTCGTCCAGGTGCTGGCCCTCCAATTCAC
>JAFKFQ010000078.1 GCA_017308215.1 bacterium
CGGGCATCCCAGGCGCGAGGGGACGGGTGCGGCGAAGCGGAGCATCGCCGAACAGTCCGGGCAGGAGACAATGGGCACGGTCCACCTGGGGCGGGAGGTGGCGGAAGGCGGGGCGGAAAGCCGAGAAATTACGATACCGTGGCTCGCCGTGACTGACAAGTGAGAGTTGTCGAGTACCCGATTGCGATCAGGCGGGCGGCTGGCTCCTCCCGGCCCACAACGGCCCGGGAGGAGTCAGCCGCCCGCCGCCGGGTTGAACTCGCGGCAGATGCGGACCATGCCGCCGAAGCCGAGGCCGATCAGCGACAGCAGTAGGCCGTTCGCGTACGTCTCCTGCTGGGCGAGGAATGTCAGCACCTCCGCCGACCACACCACCTTCGGCTTCCTCGGCGCGTCGGACCGGTCGAGGAGTTTCATCTCGTCGTCGCGCGGCTTCACCACCGACTCCGGCAACCGCTCCTCCGGCAGCGGGTCGCCCTCGGGCAGGTTCACGTCGTAGGGCGTGTCGTCGTCGTCCGGGTCGGGGCGGCGGCGCGGCGCGGGTTCGTCGGTCGCCACTTCGGCGCGGACCCGCTTCTTCTTCGGCTTCGGCTTGTCGTCGAGGAACTTCACGTCGTAGCCGGTCAGCGGTCCCTCGTCGGGCGTCTCGATCGGCGGCAGGTCGCTCGGCTGGCGGAAGCCTTCTTCTTCCGCGACCGGGTCGGCCGGTGGCGGGGTTTGCAGCGGCGGCAGTTCGTCACGCTCGTCCTTCTTCTTGCGGCGGGCGAAGCGCGACTTCGTGAACATCAGCGCGAACGCCAGCCGGCCGAGGAGCCGGGCGTAGCCGTACAGGCCGAACACTAGCAGCAGGCACCCGCCGACGAGCCACGGCATGCCGGTGGCGCGGAACACGCCGTAGAACCCGAGCCCGACCATCGCCAGCGGCACGACGCTGAGGACGAAGAACCCGAGCGCGACGCCCGGCTTTTGCGACAGGCGGTCGAAGACGGCGGGGTGGAGCGGGATCCACACGCTCGTCCCGCACAGCGACGACAGCTGGCTGACCGGGTAGCAGAGCCACACCAGCGCGAGCGGGACGAGGTAGCTCGTGAGGCCGGTGGCGCCGGCGACGCGCGACGCGAGCACCGCCGGCCCGGCCCACAGCCCGGCGAGCCAGAGGAGGTAGAAGACCTTCCAGAACCCGTCGAGGATCGGCTCGTCGCCCCACACCACCTGCTTCGCCCCGGCGGCGGTGCTCTGCATCACCGTGAGGTAGTGGTTGGCGGCGAACAGTGCGAACACGAACCCGAGGACGGCGGCCCCGGCGAGGGCGGGGACGAAGATGATCGCGGCGGCCATGAGCGCTCTTCGAGCGGGGCGAGTGGAGACCATCGTATCTGACGACGGCCGGCGGCCGCCATCCCATGTCGTCCGTCCGGCCCGGGGCGTGAGCGCGTGGTAGTCCGTCGACGCTCTACGTCGGGTGCGCCCCCCTCGCGTGGCGAACGGCCGGCGTGAGCCCGCCCCGGGGTGTCGACCGCGTGGCCGTTCCTCAACCTTCCGACAACATTCACAAATACCTCTCGGCACCATCACCGCGGGTTCATTGAGTAGCTTGGCGTCGCCCGGGAACGGCCCGCCCGGACACGTCCACACCCGTTCCAGCGCCGAGAGTCACCTCTTGAACACCCAGACCATCCAGCGGCAGTACGACGAGGTCGTCGCGGAACACTACGACTTCGACCCCCAGGGCGTCACCGCGGGCTCGCTCGACCGGGCGCTGGCCCAGCTGCGGGCGTGGGCGTCCGGGGACGGCCCCGACCCGCTCCGCGTGCTCGACCTCGGCATGGGCACCGGGCTGTTCCTCGGCCGGCTCGCCGCCCTGTTCGGGGACCGGGTCGTGCCGTTCGGGGTGGACGTCTCGGAGAAGATGATCGACCGCGCCCGCGGCCGGGTGCCCGGGCTGACCGCCGCGGTGGACACCGCCGCCCGGTTCGACGCCCACTTCCCGGGGCAGTCGTTCGACCTGGTCTGCACCCACCTCGTCACCGGGTTCGTCCCGATGCGGGTACTCGCCCCGCTCATCCACGCCCGGCTGGACGACGGCGGGTGCTGGTCGTTCGTCGGCGGCACGATGGCCGGCTTCCCGGCCCTCCAGGCCAAGGCCGACGCGCCGCTGGTCCGCTGGCTCGGGGGCAAGCCGGCCGTGGCCGCGGACGAGATCGTGTGCAACCCGGTCGACCGCGACGAAGTGGTCCGCACGCTGGAGGAGAACGGGTTCGCCGTGCGGGCGTGCGAGACGTTCGAGCCGAAGGTCGAGTTCCCCGACTTCGACCGGTTCATTGAGTTCGCCTACCGCGGCGGGTGGCTGACCCCGTTCGTCGAGGCCGCCGGGCTCCACAAGGCCGGCTGGCTCACCCAATTCCTGATGAACCGGTTCGTGTTCCCGATGACCGACAAGCACAACGTCGTGATCGCCCTCGCCGAGAAGGTCGAGGGGTGACCACACGGCGGCGGGGCGGCCGCGTCAGGCCGCCCACCGCCGGCGGTCGAACACCAGGTAGTTCAGCAGGAACGGCACCTCGTAGAAGAGGAGTACCCAGAAGAGCGCTCGCCCCTTCGGATACTTCCGGTCGAACTCGGTCATGTCGGACGTGGTCGTGAACACCTTGTGGCTCCACGCCTGGAGCTTGTAGAAGACCGGGACGAGCAGCAAGTAAGCCCACACCGCCCACAGCGGCAGCGTCGGCGTGTACACCACCGCGGCCACGAACCCGGCCAGGAACACCGCCAGCGCCAGCGTCACCCGTAGCGGCAGGTTGGGGGCGACGGCGAGGAGATAGGCCGCCGCCAGCCCGGCCGGGAGCCACCACTCCGGGAGCAGGGCGTACAGGAACCCGTACACCCCGAACCAAACGCCGAACAGGGCGGCGAGGTGGGTGACGTTGATGCCGAACTGCGAGTGCCGGCACAGGTGCCGGGCGTACAGGTCGGCGAAGTCCACCCGGGCCAGGCTCAGCGGCGGCTGGGCGGCCGCGGCGGTCGTGGGTTCGGGTTCGGCCGTGGTACTCATGGTCATCCCCTCCGCAGGGTCGCGGTCGCCAGATCGCCGAGCGCCCCCGCCAGCACCCGGGGGAGCGGTCGCCGCAGCACCTCGACGACCGTCCCGGCTGCCGCCCGCAGGTCGTCCGGGGTCGCGGTGAGCGACGGGGTGAGCTTCAGCACGTTCGGCTCGTACTGGCAGAACCCGGCCAGCACCGGGAACCGCGGGTGCTTGAGCATGGTGAGCAGGTAGAGCGAGTACAGCTGCTTCCGCAGCCACCGCCGCGGCCCGCGGTCGGTATCAAGCTCGACACCGACGAGCAGGCCGAACGCCCGCACGTCACGGACCGCGGTGCAGCCGGCCAGCCCCTCGCGGAGCAGCCGGGCGAAGAGCTCGCCCGACTCCGCCACGCGCTCGGGGAGGTGCCAGTCGCCGGCCCGGCGGAGGACGTTCAGCACCGTCCGGTACCCGGCATCGTAACCGTAGCGGCGGCGGAGCGTGTCGGGCAGGTCGGACCCCGCTAGCGCGTCGCGGACCGTGTCCGCGAAGAGGGTAAGCGAGAACGGGACCATCATGTCCGAGGTGCCCTTGCCGAGCACGAGCAAGTCCGGTGCGAGCCCGAGCGCGGCGGACCGGGTGAACGGGCCGGTGCGGTACATCCCGGTCTGCACCTCGTCGATCAGGAGCCGGTGGCCGTGCCGCGCCCGGCTGTCGGCGAGGAAGCGGAGCACGGCGTCGGGCACCGCGCGGACGCTGCCGACGGCCTGGACGAGCTCCGTCTGCACGACGGCGACCGGGTACTTAGTCAGCAGTTCCTCGATGCGGGCGGGCGCGTCCGGGGCGAACGGGTCGGCGTAGAGCACGTCCGGGTAGAGCGGGTCGATGCGCTCCTTGTACTTGGCGCTGGCGGTGCCCGCGAGCGCCAGCAGCGTCTTGCCGCCGTAGCCCGACTTCAGTGCCAGCACGTACCGCCGCGGGGACTGGGCGACGAGGGCCAGTTTGAGGGCGTTCTCGATCGCACTCGCCCCACTCACGGCCGGGAGCATGTTCCCGAGTCCGGTCAGGGCGCGGAGCCGGGCCGCGACTTCGGCGGCCGGGTCCGGCACGTCCGCCAGGGCGGCGAGTTCGGCCGTGTACCCCGGCGGGTTGTGACCGCGGATGCTGCACGCCACGCCACTGACGGCGTCGAACACCCGCCGCCCGCCGGTGTGGACGAAGTCGCCGCTGGCGCGGACCCCGGGCACGTCGAAGCCCGCCACGCGGATCGTCTTGCCCAGTGACGGGCTGTACAGCCGGCGGAACGCCCGGCCGCGCTCCTTCAGGTCGTCGCGCAGCCGCCCCAACTCCGGCCCGACCGCCGCCCAGAACGGTGGGTCGGCCGTCTTCAGGCAGTTCAGGAAGTGGAGGGTCGAGACCGTGTTCGGCTGGAAGGTCGTGGAGTGGAACGTGGCCTTCCCGCGGCGGTTCCAGTGGTCGTAGAGCGACTTCCGGGCGGTGAAGGCGGAGAACGGCACGGCACGGTTCACGAACGACTCGTCGAAGACGACCACGTCCGCCGGCAGGTCGCGGAGCCCGCCGGGCGCGCGGCGCAGGGCGGCGAGGCTGTCCCGGTCCACGCAGGTGATGACGAGTGGGGCGTGCGCCGTCACCGCCCGCCGGGCGACAGCGTCCAGGTCGCCGAGCGTGCCGTCCGGCTTCGGGATCAGCACGACGAACCCGACCGGCTCGTCGGCGACCGGCGCGCCCGGCCCGGCGACCACCAGCCCGGGGCTGAACTCGGCCGTCCCACCGCCCGCAGCGGGGGCCGAGGCGAACGGCCCGAGCCGGCCGGTCGGGTCGATCACCAGCCCGGTCGCCGGCCGCCCGGCGCCACTGCCGTCGTAGCGGGCGAGCTTGATCGCGCCGGCCAGTGCCTCGTCAAAACTGTTGGCCAGGAACGTCTGGTAGCCCCGGCCGTCGGCGGGCGGCTTCCAGGTGGTCTCCGCGTACTGCCCGAGGCAGTAACACGCCTGCGCGACGAACGGGTTCAGGTACAGACGAAGCAGGTTCGGGAGCTCCTCCCGGAGCATCTGGTCGAGCGTGTCGGCGAGCGGCGGGGTCGGGGCCATGCGGCGGGTCACCTGCTGTGCTTACCGGGGTTGGAGCGGACGACCGCGAACGTGCGGGCCAAGTACTCCTCGAACGCCCCCCGGCTGCGGCGGAGCATGAACATGTCGGACGAGATGCAGTCGTGATCGCGGAACGGCGAGTGCGGGAGCCCGTCGCGGCGGATGAACCGGAGCTGGATCTTCTTCAGCGGCAGCGTCCGGTGGTCGGCCCAGAATTGCGCGAACTCCTCGGCCGTGAAGAAGAGCTCGACGTGCCAGGCCAGCCGGCGCGTGAGGGTGTGCATCAGGAACGCGGTGACCGGGTTCTCTTCGAGCCGGTCCCACAGCCGGCCGAGGGCGTCGCGCGGCAGTTCCAGCACCGGGGCCTGCGCCCCACCCGCATCCGAGTAGAACCGGGCGACCGTGGCCGTGTCGCCGGCCGCGTTCGGCTTGCGGACCTCGACGTTGGTGGGCCGCGGGTCGCGGAGCGCGGCCAGGATCGTCGCGGCGTCGGGGTTCGTCAGCTCCTCGCGGTTCATGAAGTACCGCGACCGCGGCTTCACGCGGACTTCGAGCCGCAGGAGGACCGCGCGGGACCGCAGGTTGTAGACGTGCTCGCGGAACGCCGGCTCGTCGCTCGCCGCCGCGACCAGCCGGTCCTCGGCGGGGTCGTAGAGGAGCACCTTCGTGATCGTCTCGGCGAGGCAGGAGTAGTCCGCGGCCGAGCCGTGGATCGGCACGAAGTAGGCCGTGCCGAGGCACACGTAGGAGAAGTTCGGGACGACGTAGAGCGTCTGGTCGGTGGCCGCGAGCAGGTCGAGCGCCTTGCGGACGGTTGTGCCGGCGTCGGCGCGGATCCGGTCGGGACCGGCCTTGCGGACCCGGTTCAACAAGACCGTGCTGACGACCGTCCGGCCGGGATAGTGGTGGCCGAAGTGATTGACCCCGTGGTTGTAGCCCACGACCTTCACGTACCGGGCGTTGGCCGGGTGGCACAGCGCCCGCAGTTCGTGGAGTGAACGCGGCCGGAGCGTGTGGAAGCTGTGGCGCCGCAGGGCGAGCGCGACGAGCTCGCCGAGCAGCAGCCACGACAGCAGCCAGCAGATGGCGGTGATGCAAGCCGACACGGCGCCCCGCGAGGCGTGCTCGGCCAGTACCTCGCGCCAGGCGCGGTTCGGGCCGAGCACCGTAACCGCCCGCCGCCGCCCGCGCGGACCGGCAGTTCGCTCCTGCTCGATCGCGGCGGAGAGTTCGTCCTCGGTCACGAAGCCGCTGCGCAGCCGGCGCGGTACCAGCGGGTAGCACGCGCCGAACCGCCGGAGGGCGGCGGACGCCGGCGAGGTCGGCCCCAGCACGACCCCGGGGCGGAACACGACCACGCGGGACGCCGAGCCCTTCAGCCGGTCGAGAACGGCCGACTCGGCCGCGGCCGCGGCGGGGTCGCCGAGGTGGGTGCGGTATGTGCTCACCACGCCGACGAAGGCCGCGCCCCGTGCCCGGGCGATCCGCTCGTCCAGCGCCCGGCGGTCGCGGTCGGCCGGCCGCGGCTTGAGGTGGAGAATCACGCCCGCGGCGCCCGTCGGAGCGGTGCGGTCGGACCGGGCCTCAGCCGGGGTAGGTAAAGAGAGGCTGGCCATACCGGACCTTGTCGTTCGGGGATACCAGGGGCGTCACTTCGTCCCGCGGCGGCACGACCAGCACAACGGTCGAACCGAGCTCGAACGTCGCCACCCACTCGCCGCGGCGGACGGGGAGCGGTGGCGCCCAGGTCTTCGTCGCCAACTCGCGCTGCCGCGGCCGGAAGTCGGGGGCGGCGGGGAGGGTGATGTTGCCGACGCCCCACCCGGCGACCATGACCAGCGCGCACGGCCCGAGCGGGGTCGTGAACCGGAAGGCGACCCGCTCGTTGAGGGTGTAGACCGGGAACTCGGCCCGCTGGAACGGCGGGTGGACCAGCAGCCGGGAGCCCGGGACGTGGGTCGCCTCGTGGAGCTCGCCGTCCTGCGGGGCGAAGACGCGGTGGCAGTCGATCGGCGACAGGAACACGACCGCGAAGTGCCCGCCCTCGAACGCCGCCGTGTCGGTCCCGGGGAGGAGCGATTCGAGCGTGTACTCGATCCGCTTGAGCGTGAGGATGCGCCCCCGCTCGACGCGGCCGACGTCCTGCACCGTCCCGTCGCACGGGGAGAGGAACTGCGGCGTGCCGGCCGGGATGGGGCGGAACTCGGGGCGGACGCCGCGGGTGAACAGGGCGTTGAGGGTCGGGTACTCGGCCAGCGGCCGGTCCATCTCGGCCTCGTTCAGCCCGGGCGGGTACTTCTTACCGAACACGGTGCGGAACAGCCGTTCGCGGAGCCGGCGGGACGGCAGCGGCAGCCGGGCGAGCGCGACGCCCAGCGCCGCCACACCCAGGCCGACCGGTCCGCCGTGGATGGCCCACGCCTGCCGCCGCTGCTCGCGGTGGATCGCTCCTTGCGACGGGGTCAACACCGGCCTCCGGGTCAGAGTTCCGCCGCCGCGACGCCCGCGACGCGGAGGGCGTTGGCGATGATCGTCAGGGCCGGGCCGACCCCGAGCGAGGTGGGGAGGAAGCTGCCGTCCACCACGAACACGTTCGGGTGGCCGAACAGCCGGCAGTCCTGGTCGAGCACCGCGTGGGCCGGGTCGGTGCCGAACCGCAGGGTGCCGCACTGGTGGGCGACGTGCTCGTCGGACGCGAACTTCTTGCGGATCGCCACCACCGCCCCGGCCTGCTTCAGGATGCGGGCCATCTCCCGCCCGAGCCGCTTGCCGCGGTAGCGGTCGTACTTGCCGAACCGGTGGCGGAGCCGCGGCTGCCCGTCCGGGCCGAGGGTCACCCGG
>JAFKFQ010000079.1 GCA_017308215.1 bacterium
GGCCGGCGAACCCGTGGGACCGCAACCGCGGAAGTCGGGTTCGCCGGCCGCTCCCTGGCGGTCGCGGCTCGTGGGGTGGTACGGCAGCCCGCTCCGGTCACCCGCACAACGACCAGCCGGCTCACGCCGGCCGTTCGCCCCGGCGTGGGGTCGCACCCGATGCCGACCGGCAGACGGACTGCTACGAAACTCGGTTTCACTTCACCGCCAGCGGCACCACGCCGTCCCACCCGGGCGGCGGGGCGTGGTTGTGTTGCAGGATGAAGCCGGTGAGCAAGTCCTTGCCGCGGTCACGCGGCGGGAGGCGGTGGAGCACGTCGTCGGCCGTCACCCAGTCGCCGGACATGAACGCCGCCAGCGCCGCCGCGTAGTCGGCGAGGTGCGCGTCGGTCAGCACCGCGTCCGGGCCGGCGGGCGGGACGAGTTCGGCCACGTCCTGCGGCGTCTCCAGCCCGGCGGGGCGCACCCGCGCCAGCCGCCGCACCCGCGCCACCTCCGGCGGCAGGTGCGCCCGCACCGCCGCCGCCGTCGGCTCGTCGAGGAGGATCGGCACGCGCAGCGGCTTCGTCATCCCCTCGAGCCGCGCCGCGAGGTTCACCACCGGGCCGAACACCCCCACCTTCGCCTGCTCCGCCGTGCCGATCCCGCCGGCGACGGCGCGGCCGGTGGCGATGCCGATGCCGGCGCGGAACCCGTACAGCGGGTGGTTGCGGTCGCCGCTCACGGCGTCGAACCCGGCGCGGATCGCCAGCGCGGCGCGGCACGCGTTCTCGACCTTCGCCGGGTCGCCGAGCGGCCAGCCCCAGAACCCCATCGCCGCGTCGCCGAGGAAGTCGGCGATGGCGCCGCGGTTCTCGACGATCGCCCGCGTCATCACCCCGAGCGCGGCGCTCACCCGCGTCAGCACGTCGAGCAGCTTCCCCGCGCCCTCCTCGACCGTGCGCGAGAACCCGCGCAGGTCGCAGAACAGGACGGTCACGTCCGCCTCGCGCGGCTCCAGCGCGCGGGCCGCGTCGCGGCCGGCGAGGACGTGCAGCACGCCCGGCGAAAAGAACCGGCGGAACACGCCCTGTCGCTCGCGCAGCACCTGCACCTGCCGGAGCGACGAGAGGATGTCGGCGACGAGCTCGGCGAACTTCACGTCGTCGCGCAGGTCGTTCGGGCTGCTCGGGAACGGCAGCGTGCTCCCCTCGTCGGACACGAACCGGCCGGCGGCGACGAGCCCCCACCCGCGGCACGCCTCGCCCTCGACCGGCGTACAGAACGACCAGTCGAACCCGCCCTGGACCGTGAACTCGACCGCCGGCTCGTGCGGTCGGTTGGGGGACCGCCAGACGTGGAGGACCGTCGCCTCGCGCGCCGCCACCGCCTCCGCCACCAGCCGCCGGCTCGGCGCGAACGGCCCGTCGGCGGGGCGGCGGCGGTCGGCGTGGAGGACGCGCACGGGCGGTTCCGGCACCGCCCCCGCCGGGCCGAACGGCTCGACCGGCCCGCCGACCTCGACGGTCACGAGCGCGACCGCGTCGGCCCGCGGGATGCCGGCCAGGAGCATCCCGCACACGCGGGCGAACAGGTCCGGCTCGGACCCGGCGCCGGCGATCACGTCGGGCAGTCGGCTGAGCACGTCGAGGCGGTGCGGGGCGTCGCGGAAGCGGACGCCGGCGAGCTCGCCGTGGGCGACCGTGAGCGTCTGCGGTTTCGCCAACGGGTCGGACGGGCTGGGCGCGTCGACGGCGACGGTGAAGGTGGTGCGGCCGACGACGAACGCCCCGCCGACGCCGACCTCGAACGGTGCTGACGCCACCTCGCCGTCGCGGAAGACGGGGTTGCGGGCGTCGGCGTTCGGGCGGACGACGAGCCGCCCGAGACGCCACTCCAGCTCCGCCTGCCGCCGCGCCAGGAACGCCTCCCACGGCGCCCCCCACGCCTCGTCCCCGCGACCGAGCACGACCGGTCCGGCCGGCAGCCGCCGCCGCCAGTTGTCCTCCGGCCGCGGCCCCTGGGCGACGAGTTCTGGCATGTCGCGGAATGGGTTCGTGATTCATGAAGGGGTGAGCGGATGAAGGGGTGACGAACGCGCACGGTCACCCCTCACCCCTTTACCGACCTACCCCGCCCGCGTCTCGCCGCCGAGCAGGGTGAGCACCTCTCCGGTAATGTAGCTGCTGTCGACATCGGACGCGAAGAACACGTAGGCCGGCGCCGCCTCCTCCGGCTGACCCGGGCGGCCCATCGGCGTGTCGGCGCCGTGCTGCGCCGTCTGCTGTGCGTCGCCGGACGACGGGATGAACGGCGTCCAGAACGGCCCCGGGGCGACGCAGTTCACGCGAATCCCCTTTTCGACGAGGCTCTGGGCCAGCGACTTCGTGAAGGCGTGGATGGCGCCCTTCGTCGCCGCATAGTCGATCAGCGTCTTGTTCCCCTCCAGCCCGGTAATCGACCCGGTGTTGATGATCGCGCCGCCCTTCGGCAGGTACGCCACCGCCGCCTTCGCCAGGTAGAAGTAGCCGAAGATGTTCGTGCGGAACGTCTTCTCGAACTGCTCGTCGGTGATGTCGGTGATCGACTCCTGCCGCTCCTGGTAGGCGGCGTTGTTCACCAGGACGTCGAGCCGGCCGAACTGCGCGACCGTCTTCTCGACCGCCGCCTTGCAGAACTTCGGGTCGGTCACGTCGCCAGGGATCAGGAGGCACGTGCGGCCCTCCTTCTCGACCGCCGCCTTCACCACGTCGGCGTCCGGCTGTTCCTCCTTCAGGTGAACGACGGCCACGTCCGCCCCCTCGCGGGCGAACAGCACGGCGACGGCGCGGCCGATGCCGCTGTCGCCGCCGGTGACGAGAGCGGCCTTCCCCTTGAGCTTGTCGGCGCCTTTGTACTTCGGGTTCAGGTAGCGCGGTTGCGGGTCCATGTCGCGGTCGAGGCCGGGCTTCGGCTGCGTCTGCGGGGGCATCGGCCCCTTCGGTTCCTTGAGCGTGCTCATCGGGGTGCGCTCTCCGGTGCGGGCGGGGCCGGGCGGGATCGGGGGCGAACCCCGTGCCGCGCCAGCGCCGTCCGGGCCACGGCCGCGGCCTTCTTGTGGGCCGCGGCGCGGTCGTCGTGCCACGCCACCGCCGCCCGCACGTCGCCGGCCGCCGCGAGAAACCGCTTCAGCGCACCGTCCAAGTCCGGCGGGCCGCCGCTCGCCTCCTGACTCACCCCCTTCTCCTCGCTCCCCGCTCCCCCCTCCTCACCGGCTTCCGCGCGGGTGACGACGCTCACCTCGCCGTCGGGCTCCAGCGTGGCGACCCTCACCCGCGCCAGGTCGTCCACGCCGCTGAGCCGGAGTTGGCTCATCAGTTCGTCGTCGGTGACGTGCTGCGCGTGCAGTGCGTCGGGCTTTTTCTGGCCGTCGCGCACGAGCTCGACCGGCCGGTGTTCGAGCTGCCGGTTCAGCCACGGCCAGCGGTCGGTCGCCCAGTCGAGGGCGTAGCTCCAGAAGAGGAGTGCCGCCAGGGCCGCGACGCCGTTCGGCAAAGACTTCGTCTCCGCCGACAGCGCCGGCGACACGCACTCCGAGACGAGTACGACGAGGAGCACGTCCGAAAGCCCCATCCCACCGGTCTGGCGGCGGAGGACGCAGCGGAACAGCACGAGCACGGCAAAGTAAACGGCGGTGCCGCGGAGGAACGATTCGGCGAGCGACCCGTCGGGGACGAACACGCTACCCCAGTCGGGTGGCTGAAATGCGGCCATCGGTCGAGCCTCCGCCTGCCGGGACGCAGCATCGAAGCGCGCGGGTGCATCCGCCGTGCCGCGGGCGGAGCGCGTAAGCGGCTGCGCGGGGACGAAGCGGGGTGCGCGGCTTCACCGATTCGACGTGCCGGAACACGGCCTTTCGCCGCGTTCCCGGCGTGGCACAGATGCTGCGGGCGATTGCCGTGGGCCTCAGGACTGGCCCTTCCCTTCCCCACTCGCTTCGGAGTGAGCATGTACGCCACCTTCACCACCGTCGCCCTGGCCTTCGCCGCGGCGCAGCAGCCGGCCACGCCCGGCCAGCCCGGCGCCAACCCGGCCGCCGGCGCCCGCCCCTCGATCGACGGGAACTGGACGATCATCTGCCTGGAGAAGGATGGCCAGCCGGTCGCCGACGCGCGGAACATGGCGGTGTCGATCCGCGGGAACACGATCACGTTCAACAAGAGCGGCACCACCGACCCGGCGCCGGGCATGAGGGCGATGCGGGTCGAGTTCGGCCATAACGGAACCATCCGGGTGAGCGAGGCGGACGACAACAAGTTCAGCACCGCCCCGGCCGCCCAGCCCGGCGCCCCGTCCGGCACGCCGAGCGCGACGAAGGCGGGTGTGTACGTGCTGACCCATGACTACCTGGCGGTGTGTGTCCACGACACGGGCGCCCGGACCGGCACGGCGGCGACGACCGAGCCGCGCGAGGTGCAGCCCGCCGCGGCGACCGCGGCCCAGCCAGCGGGGCAGGTCGGGCCGCAGCAGCGGAGCTACTGCACCGTGATCCTCCGCCGCACCGAAGGCAGCCGGCCGGCGGCGACGGAGTGAGGCGGCCGAACCAGTGTGGTGCGGCACTCCGTGCCGCGGCAGCGCGGGAGCCTGAGCGGAGCCGCGAGAAACCGATCTGATCTGCGGATCGATCCGGTTCCGGGCGATTTCTCAGGCTCCCGCGCCGCCGCGGCACGAAGGGCCGTACCACCCTTACCCCGTCACTACTTACCCCGTCACCTTGCGGTCGCCAGACTCGGCGGCGGTGCTCGGGTCGTCCTTCGCCACCGTCGGCCGCTCGGTCGACGGCGTCGTTTCATACGGCGAGCTGTCGGCGCCGCCGGCGGCCTCGTCGGTCCGCCGCTGCGGGCCGTAGGGCGAGGTCACATCGTCGTCGTCGCGGTCCGGGTTCTTGTCGCGCTTCATGGCGGTCTCCTATCTGGATGCGGGCGACGGGCGGGGTGGCGGCAGCGCCACCCCGGGGCGGGTCTCGTTGTTCCGCTCGGACGCGCGGTCGATGTGCGCCGTCAGCAGGTCCGGCGTGCGGCCGCGGCTGTCGGCGCCCTTCACCGCCCGCGGGCCGACGCCGCCGGGCTCCGGCAGGATGAACCGGTCGGCCGCGGCGGCCAGTGCCGACACCAACCCAGGCGCCACCGCCCGCGCCAGCACCGCGAGCTGCGCCGGCAGGCCGAGTACGATCTCGGCGTCGCCGAGCGCCACGCCGCGCAGGATCTGCCGCGCCGCGCTTTCAGCGCTCATCGATAGCCCGGGTAGCGCGTTGCCGAGCGCGAACCAGCGGTACTCCTCCTCGTGACGGCCCTTGAACGCCGCCTGCCGGTGGCTGCCGGTGCGCATCAGCCCGGGGCAGACCGTCGTGACCGTGACGCCGCGGCGGGCGAGCTCGACGCGCAGCCCGTCCGACAGGCCGACCAGCGCGAACTTCCCGACGCTGTAGGCGAGCAGGTGCGGCACCGCAACCTTCCCGCCGAACGACGCGATGTTCACGATCCGCCCGGTCCGCCGCGCCGACATCTCGGGGATGACGTCGAGCGCCGTGTAGAGGGCCGCCCACAGGTGCGTGCGGAGGGATTGCTCGAAGTCTTCGAGCCGCTGCTCGTCGAGCGGCCCGACGGCGATGACGCCGGCGTTGTTGACGAGCACATCGACCGGCCCGTTCCGCTGCCGCGCGACGGCGAGGAACTCCTTCACGCGCTGTTGGTCGGTCACGTCGCACTCGACGGCGAGCGCGCCGAGTTCCTCGGCGGCGGCCGCGACCTCGGCCGGGTCGCGGGCGCACAGGCTGAGGCGCGCCCCGCGGGCGGCGAGTTCGCGGGCGAGCACCAGCCCGAGCCCGCGGCACCCGCCGGTGACGACGGCGTGCTTGCCGCGGTAGTCGTACCCCGGCGCCAGCCAGCGGTACGCGAGGTACGCCCCGGCCCCGGCGGCGGCGAGTGACGCGAGACGGTTCATGGTGTCCTCCGCGAGCGAGCCCGATATGCGGAATGCACACCGAATGCCGCCCGCGACGGTCGCCTCTGAACCTCGCCCGCCGGCCGCGTGTCCGCCCGTCACCCGGTCCCGGTACGCGAGCCGCGAGATGTTGCCCGAGGTCGAGCCCTACCGCGATCAACTCCGGGTGTGGCCGAAGAACGGCCGCCACATCCTCGCCCACTTCGACGCCGAGACGATTCTCGTGTACCAGGCGTACCGCCCGGCCATCGGCCGGTTCGCGGTCGAGCACGGCACGTTCGGCGGGGAGTTCCGCTACTCGCGGATGAGTTGGGTGAAGCCGAACTTCCTGTGGATGATGTTCCGGTCCGGCTGGGGCACCAAACCGGACCAGGAGGTGACGCTCGCGCTCCGGCTGCGGCGCCCGTTCTTCGACGCGCTCCTGGCGCAGGCCGTGCCATCGTCCTGGGACCGCGACCGGTACGCCAGGCACGCCGACTGGGGCCGGGCCGTCACCCGGTCGGACGTGCGCCTTCAGTGGGACCCCGACCACCACCCGTCCGGCGCGAAGCTCGACCGGCGGGCGATCCAACTCGGGCTACGCGGCGAGGCGTTGGAGGCGTTCGGGCGGTGGGAGCTGGTGGAGGTGATCGACCTGAGTGCGTTCGTGGCCGGGCAGCGCGAACGGCTCGCGGCGGGCGGGGTCGGAGCGCTCGTCACACCCCGCGAGCGGGTCTACCGCCCCGCCGACCCCGCGGTCGCCCGGCACCTCGGCCTCGACGAGTGGGTGTGACGGTGATCCTTGGCCGGCACACTGCGGGCGACGCGAAGGACACTGAGCCGCGCAAGGTGTTATTCGGACGGCGGGAAGTCGCGGAACAGTTTCTTGAGTTCCGCGTTCGGCTTCGGCGGGTTCTCAATCGCCGTGATGAACGCAGCCCACGCTTCTTCGGAAAGCGTGATGGTGACGGCCGGGCTGGCGAAGATGCCGGCCGGGTCGGGGAACATGAGCAATCTCCGTGTGAGGCGGCGTTCCTCCACGGAGAAACGGGAGACGGTGAAGGTTCGCCCTATAGGTCGGTCGAGTCTGCGAGACCCGACGTGGCGCGGTCAAAGGCGTCAGATGGTGGTCCGGAACCGACTACGTAACCACCTTCGCCAGCCCCGCCGCCGCCGTCCGCGCCGCCGTCTCCCAACTGTGGTTCGCCACCACCCACGCCCGCGCTGCCGATCCCGCCGCCGCGCGCTTCGTCGGGTCGGCCCACAGCACCGATAGGCTCTCGGCCCACTCGTCGGGCGTGCGCGGCAGTGCGAAGCCGGCCGACCGCGGGTGGCACAGGCCGTTCAGCGCCGTCGGCGAGCACACCACCGCCTTCCCCATCGCGGCGGCTTCGAGCAGCTTGTTCTTGATCCCGCCGCCGCTCACGAACGGCAGCACCACCACCGCCTGCCGGGCGATCTCGGCCCGCAGGTCGGGCAGGTCGGCGGCGAGGTCGATGCCGTCGCGGCCGACCAGCTTCAACACCGGCGGCGTCGGGTTGAAGCCGTACACCCGGAACCGCGCGTCCGGGTGGCGGGCGCGGACCCGCGGCCAGACGTTCGTGCAGAACCACTCCAGCGCCTGCACGTTCGGGCCGAAGTCGAGGCGGCCCCAGAAGGTGCAGGTGCGCTCCTCCTGCGGCACCGCGAGCGGGGTGAAGTGGTCGCCGTCCACGCCGTTCGGCACGAGGTCGATGCCGCGCACGCCGGCGACGAGCCGCATGGCGCGGCGGTCGGGCTCGGTGACGACCCACACGCGGTCGAGGATCGGGCCGTAGGCACGCTCGTAAAGTCCCTTGATGACCGCCTGCTTCAGCTCGCCCCACGTTCCGCGGTCGCGGGGCTTCACCTGTGAGGCGTGGTGCCAGAACCACTCGTCGGCGGCGTACCACACCCGCGCCCGGCCGCGCACCGCGCCGAGGTACGGCAGCACGTTCAGCCCCACCACCACCACCGCGTCGGCGTCGAACTCG
>JAFKFQ010000080.1 GCA_017308215.1 bacterium
GTCGTCGTGGAACATCCGTCGCTTCCTCCGCCGTGGGAATGGGGGGTTGGAAAACCGAGTTGCACCACCGGCCTCCCCGCGCCCGGACGGCTCGGGGAGTCGGCGTTGGTCACGTCAGTTGGTCGGTCACGGCGGAAAGAGCAGTCGAACTCGGCTCCGAATAGCACCCCTTCGGGACGAGATCAACCCGCCCGTTCCCACCTGAAATTGAAGGTGATTTGTCAGACTCGTGACGGTCGCCGGCGCGTGCCGCCAGGTGGTAGTCGCGTGTTGCCGCGCTTACGCCGGGTGTGTTACCCGTGCGGTATCCGGAGGGGTGTTCCGGCCCGTTCTTTCTGCTGTCTCATCTCGCTAGATGCTCACGCCGACCCCACGGCCAACCGCGTCGCGCGGTCCGGCCGAGAGGCCGGTGGTGCAACTCGATTTGGTTTCTCACAAGCCCATCCCCAGTTCCTTCCGAGGACATCCCGTGACCAAGCAGAACCTGACCCGCGCGAGCCGGGAGCTATTCCGTCGCGCCCCCGATGAACGCTTCGACACCCTCGACGCCCTCCTCGCCCACTGCCGGCGGGAGAAGGACGAGTCGAGTGACAGTTGGCACCCGCCCGCGGCGCTCGCGCCGGAGCCGATGCCGGACGGACGGCTCGGGCTGCGTCCCGGCGAGAGCGGCCCGTTCGCGCTGAACGACTGGAGTTTCGGCCAACTCTGTGGCCTCTCCCGCGTGAGCAAGGAGACGGTGAACCGCCTCACCCCGGCGACGGCCGCACAGGTGTTCCGGGAGACGCTCCCCGGCGGGACCAAGCCGCTCCAACTCCTGACCCGCGGCGACCGCATCCGCTCCGTCCACGGGACCGTCTACACCCGGCTCCACAACGCGGACCTGGTCGGGATGCTGAAGGACTACGCGACCGACTTCCAGCCGCCCCAGACGGGGATGAACGGCGGCACCGGCCTCTACTGCGGGGAGCAAGACTTGTTCTGCTTCCTCATCGACCCGGCCGGCTGGGCGGAAATCGACGGGCAGGCGTTCGCCCCCGGGTTCTTCGTCTGGAACTCCGAGGTCGGCAAGCGGTCGGTCGGCGTCCAGACGTTCTGGTTCCAGCAGGTGTGCGCGAACCACATCGTCTGGGACGCGGTGGAGGTCATCGACTTCGCCCGGAAGCACACGGCGAACGTCGGCGACGCGCTCGGGGAGATTCGTCGCCACGTCGAATCCCTCGTCGGGAAGCGGGACGAACGGCGGGACGGGTTCCTGCGGGTGATGAAGAAGGCGATGGAGCAGACGCTCGGAACGGACGCCGAGGCGGTGATGAAGGAACTCGCGAAGCACGGCCTCACCCGGGGCCTCGCGAAGCAGGCGGTCGAGATGGTGGCGGGCGGACGGTTCACCGTCTTCGCCCTCGTGGACGCCCTCACCCGACTCGCCCAGCGGGCGGAGTACGCGGGCGACCGGACGACTCTGGACGTGCAGGCCGCGGCCGTGCTCGCGCTCGCGGCGTGAGGTGACGACGTGCGAGAGGTTGGTCCTTGCACCACCGCCCTCTCCACGCCGTTCGTTCACTCTTCGGCCGCGGTGCCACGCCGCGGCCTCTTCCGACTCACAACCCAGGACAGAACGATGAAGACCTATTCCGGGGTCCGGACGGCGAGCGGCTGCGCCGTCACCGTCACGGACCCGGCCGGGTGCCGCGGCCTCGACCCGCGGTTCGACCTCCGCACCCACTCGCCCGACGGGTTCGAGTGGGGGTACGGCGGGAGCGGCCCGGCGCAACTCGCCCTCGCACTCGCGGCGGACGTGCTCGGTGATGACGAGGCGGCGCTCGGCGTCTACCAGCGGCTCAAGTTCCGAGTGGTCGGTCGGCTTCCCGCGGAGGCTTGGACGCTCACGGCGGACGAACTCGCCGATGCGATCCGCGCCCTTCAAGTGACAGACGGCAAGTGACGCGGGCTGCACACGCAGCGTAGGTTCGACCGGTGGAGGTTTGTTGCACCACCGGCCGAACACCCGCCTGCCTTCATCCCCGCAAAACGATCTCGTCATCACCTGCCGTCGCCGTCGGTCGTCATCGGGGGTTCACAAGCCCCGCGCCCCCGATGACGACCGACGGCGATGGCCGTGTGCGAGGCTGCACACGGCCGTGCCGGTCCCCCACCCTGCCTGAGCCGGAGGGAGTCGGAGGGGGGTTCGCCGCGGGCGTCTGCGATGAGCGGCGAGCGTTTCTTGGCCGAGGGTGGAAAACCTGGGAGAATGGCCTTCCACCCGCAACCCCGTCAGCGCGAGGAGTCCGAATGGCAGGGGACACCGGATTTCGACAGACGTTCGCGGCTCTCGCCGATCAGATCGGCGACGTGCATGAGCGAGCGGTCACAGCGTACTCTCCCGTCGTTGAAGACATTCTGCGGACGGGGAACCGCGACCCGCGCCGGATCGAACCCACACTGGACGGGCTGCTCGACTTTTGCGGGAACGCGGCGATTCTCCAACTCTTCCGACGGCTGTGCCGCCACTATTTCGGAATCGATCCGGTGGCGGCCGTCGCCTACGTCGATGCGTATCGGGACATGTATGGCGAGAGGAAGTCCGATTCGGTGGGTGGCGTGTGAGCGAGACGATGGCGGTTGCGTTCGGCAGCTCTCGTGTTACCCAATTCGCTACCCACTTCATTGGGTCGTACCCAATTCGTCCGTGAGCCTCCGCCACTGGGCTTGTTGACCTCGGCCGAGGCATTCCACCTTCCCCTCGGCCCGCAAGGTCTTCAACACCCGCCGGATCAGATCGACGCTCATCCCCGGGCAGGCGCGCGGGAGGTCGGCCATCCCCCTCACCTACTCCAGTGTCTTCCACGGCCCCGGCGCGACCCAGCGGTCGTTGAATGTCGCCTGACTTTCAATCGCCCTCGCCACCGGACTCAAGAACGGCACCAGCACATCGACCACCTCTTGAAGAGTGGTCGGCACGTCGCCCAGCTTCGTCCGCTTGAGGAAGCCCTGCCACTGGGTCTGTTTTAGGGCGTCGCTTCCGAACGCCGAAGTCAGCGCGGTGGGTTGAGGCGAGACCGCCGTCGCGCGGTTCTCGAAGGTCCGGCGGATGGCGGTCGCGAGCGTCGGCCCGTCGAAGTCGAACTGCCGGGACAGCAGCCACAGGTCGTAGAAGTCCTTCATCCGGGTGTTGAGCAGCCCGAGTTTGGTCATCGCCTCGAACTTCTCGGCGACGACCGTCTCACGCGGATAGCCAAGGAGCCGCGGGGCGGCGAAGTCGAGGAGCGTGGGGTAGTCGGTTGTTGTGGCGCTTGGCGTCACCACGTCGCCGAACCCGATGTCGATCTGCATCGACACTCGGGCGTTCTCGAGCTTCACCCGGAACGTGACCCGCACGCCCGAGTAGTCCGCGTCCTCCTTGATGGCCTGCCCGGCGACGCTCTCGACATCGAAGACGAGCCCGTCCGGTTCAACCGCCTGCCCGCAGACTTCCCGCATCAGATTCACCACCGCCTCGACCTCGTTGTCCATCCGCCCGAGCAGGTCGATGTCCTTCGTCGGGCGGGACGCCGGCGCGCCCCACGCCGTGAACATGAGCGCGCCTTTCAGCACGAACTTGTCCGCGTGCCGCGACTGGGAGAGCCGGTAGAGGAACCGCTCCATCGCAAAATACTGGAGCACCTCCTGGAACGGGCGGGCGGACGCTTTGGCCTTGTTGGTCAGCCGCTGCCGAACGGACGCGGGCAGGTTCTTGGTCACAGGAGTGCCTCAAGGTAGGGTCGCGCGACCCGTGTCACGCGGCACACCGAGGCGTAACGCAGGATCGCATCGGCATCAACCCGGCCCTGGGCCTTGTACATCCGGACGGCTTCGAGCACGGTGTCGAGGCCGATCTCGTTCCGGTGCTTGAAGCAGTCGGCGAGGGACTTCTCGCGGCTGTAGACCTGCACGCGGACTCCGTCGAGTTGGTGTGTCTCGATGCCGGCCCCGTAGGGGCCGGGGCTGAGCCGTACCACCCGGACGGGCGGGTAGTCGAGTCGCGGCGGCTCGCTGTTCCGCGGGACGCCGAGCCAGACCTCGTGGGGCACCTGGGTGGTCATCTCGTGGAACGCCAGGGCGGAGATGAGGTAGACGACCGCGTGCGGGACTTTCGCCGCGACTGTGAGGAGGTCGGGGTTCGACGGCGGGTCCGCGTCGGTCAGGCGGTAGAGGCCGCGGGCGAGGGTTTCGAGCTGGCCCGCGTCCCGCATGGCGTAGAGCGTGCGTCGGTGGACGCCCGCCCGGAGGGCGTCGGCCATCCGCAGCACGCCGCCGTGCCTTCGGAACGCGGCCCGCACCTTTTGCTCCGAGGCCGCTCCGGGACTCGCGACTCTTGGGGACACGTCCAAAACACCTCCATAAATTTCTATCTGGAGGTATTTTGGACCAGATCGGGCGGCTTTGTCAACCGAGAACCCGTTCGCTAGATTAGTAGGTTTGGGGATTCCACGAAGAGAACCACTCACGGGCTCGTCACTACCCCGAACGGGACGCAGTAGGTTTCCATCAGGTAGCCTCGGACCTCCTCCTCGTCGCGCTCCCGCAGAAGGGCTCTGCCGAAGAGGACAGTGCCGACGCGGGCGCGGTCCCCTTCGTGCCTTCGATGCGGTTCGACGAAACCGCGCTCTCGATGAGGGCGTGCTCCCGGAGTGCCTTGAGCCGTTGCGGCGACTGCCGGGTGCCGAGTTCCTGCGTCCCCTTCGCCTCGCCGAGGTCGGACAGGTACCACACCGACGCGGCGGGGACGGCCGGCGACGGGGTGAGGAACCGGTGGAGGGTGTTCATACATCCCCCCGTACGTGTTCGGAGGGCGTGGGAAACTCATAGCGTCATTTTACTCCGCTGGACGAGTCGTCCCGAGCCGCGTCGGGTGACAGGACGGGATCGACCGGGTCGATGAACACGGGTGGCACGTCGCGGGCGAGCCAGACGTGAGGGTTGGCTCGGAAGAACTCGACCCCCGCACCGGCTGCCTCTCGGGATCGGACGCGGATCACGCCGCCCCCACCCTTCGCCGTGGCGACCTGGGCCGCGTAGTCGGGGTTCGACGTGAGGTGGACGAACGCCCGGCCCATAGGCCGGAGGCCGGTTGTCAGAACCGTCGTCACGGCCGCGGCCGACGTGCCGTGCAACAGCACATCCGGCGGCGTTCGCCGTTCCCCCGGCGAACCGAGCGGGACGCTGTGGCCGTAGCGAGCGCGAACGAGTCCGTCCCGAACCTCGAACCGTCCGGGGTCGGTGTGGCGGATCGCGTCCACAACCTGCTCGCGGTCGAGCGTGGCCCAGTCGTAGTGGCTGAAGCGGATGCCGACGATCAGTTGGTCCAGGTCGGCGAACCCTTCGTCGTCCAGGGCGACGCCGAACCACAACGGCTGATGTCGCAAGGCGAATGCGAGAGTCCGGACGATTGCCCGCGGGTCTGTCAACTCGTTCATGACCGCTTTCCCGATCGTCATTGGAGTAGCGGGCGAACCGTTTCGTTGGGCAGGATGCGACCGATCTCCTTGGCACTGCGGTCGAGCAGGACGAGGGCTTCCCGCCGATGCCCGCATCGGAACAACGCCCGGACGGAACAGGCGTCGTCGTCGCCGAGGACGGCCCAAAAGCCGACGCGAAGGCGGTTTAATTCCACGTAGCGCTCGACCGCGGACAACGTTTCGTCCTGTTCCGGTTGGAGGACGGCGAGACCGTGGGGGGAGGCGATTCCGACGTAGGCTTTTGGCATCCCCCGCCCTTACCACGGTTCGCGGGGTGTACTCAACTGCCGAACACGGCCAGCACCGCCTGCCGCCGCTGGTCGGGGAACAGGTGGCGGTACCGCTTCTGCATCTCGACGGTGGTGTGCCCCATCAGTTCGTCGATCACCCGCTGGTCCACCCCGGCGGCCGCCAGGTTCGAGGCGAACGAGTGGCGGAAGGCGTGGTAGCCGCGGAGGACGTGCCACTTCGACCCCTTCACCCCCGACCGGAACGCCTTCCACGTCTGCCCGTCGGTCAGCGTCCGGTTCGCCGCCGAACAGAAGGCGAGTTCACCCCCCGGGTGGTCCCCGGCGAAGTACGCCCGCATGACGGCCTCCACGCGGGGCGTCATGTCCACGGTGCGGAACGTCTCCTTGTCCCGGCTCCGCTTCTTCTCCCGCAGCAGCACCAGTTTGGCGTCGAAGTCGAAGTCCTCGACCCGCGCCCGGAAGAGTTCGGCCCGGCGAGCTCCGGTGTAGGCGGCGGTGACGAGGAACGGGTGGAGGTACCGGGCGCTCGTCTTCCGGCGGACGTACTCGATCACCTCGGCCACCTGGCCGGGGTCGAGGAACAGGCCGTCCCACAACTCCCGCACCCGCCGCGGGTCGGTGACGCCGCGGGCGAGGATGGCGGTGATCTGGTCGTAGGTGCGGAACGGTTCGGCCTGCTTCTCCTTGGCGAACACGAGTTCCACCTCGGGGAACTTGGTCGGGACGTGCCCCTGCCGGTGTGCCCAGTTCCAGACGAACCGCAGGGTGGCCACCGCCTTCCGCACCGTCTTCGGCTTGACCGGGTGCCCGTTGTGCTCCTCCCGACTCCGCTCGTCGACGAACTGCTGGACGGTGCCGGCGGTGATCGCGGACAGCGGGGTCTGCTGGCCGATGAGGCGGGCGAGGTGGTTCATGTGGATGTCTTCCATCGCCCGCGTGATGACTTCCTTCGCCCCCGCTGTGAACTGTGCCCGGTAGGTGGCGAACAACTCGGCGAGTCGGACCGTGCGGGCGAGTGCGACGGGCTGTTCGAGTTTGCCGTCGGAGAGGAGGAATAAGCCGAGGTCGGCCCCGTCCGGGACGGTCAGTCGCCCGCGTTCGACGAGCCGGAGGTTCTCCTCGACGCGGCCGCGGCACGCCTCGGCCTCTTTCGCGTCCGCCGTCTTCAGAACGGCCAGGAACCGCTGGTCCTGGAACCGGAAGACGACCCGGAATCGTTTGCCCCGCCGTTCGAGCCAGGCCATAGCGTTCCCCCCGAAGATTGTTCGGGCGGGGACAAGCGACGTAACCCCAACGCAGGGTCCATGCTGCCCCCTATTTGCCACCCAGCCGAGCAGCGGGAACGAAAAAGGCTTTCCGGGACGAACCCGGAAAGCCTAGTTTTACAGGGGTTTTTGCAGCGTTTCGACGTGCTTCAAACAGCGGAGAGGGAGGGATTCGAACCCTCGTTACCCTTGCGGGTAAATCAGTTTTCGAGACTGACGCATTCAACCACTCTGCCACCTCTCCGTGGCACCACTAGCTTAGCACCCGCGGCGCGGGCCGAACAGTCACCCCGTACGGGTTCCCGCATGAACCTTCCCGAATTCCTCGCCCGCCTCGCCGACCCGGCCGCCTACCCGACACCGCCCGACCGGGTCGAGGTTCGCCAGACCCACATCTCGGTCGTGGTCCTCGCCGGGGGTGTTGTCTACAAGGTCAAGAAACCGGTCCGGCTCGGGTTCCTCGACTTCTCCACGCTCGAGCGCCGCCGACACTTCTGCGACGAAGAGGTGCGCCTCAACCGGCGGCTCGCGCCGCACGTCTACCTCGGGGTCGTGCCCGTAGCGCGCGACGGCGGGCGGTTGCGGGTTGAAGGGAGCGGCGAGGTCGTCGAGTGGGCGGTGAAGATGGTCCGGCTCGCGGCCGGCACGTCGCTCCTCGACCGGGTCGGCCGGGGCGAAGCGGTCGACGTCGGGCGGCTGGCGCGGTTCCTGGCGGACTTCCACCGAACGGCAGAAGCGGGGCCGGCAGTCGCGGACGGGGGGCGGTTCGCGGTCGTCGCCGGGAACGCGCGCGAGAACTTCACCCAAGCCGAGGCGCATGTCGGAGTCACGCTCAGCCGGGCCGTCTTCGCGCGGCTGCGGGTGCTCACCGACCTGCACCTCGATCGGCTCCGCCCAGTCATCGAGGCGCGTGCCGCC
>JAFKFQ010000761.1 GCA_017308215.1 bacterium
CGGGCGGGAGTCGGGGAGGGTGCCGAGGCGGTTGTGTCCCATGGGTGGGTCGGGGCTATTTGGAACGGGCGTATACTACGCCGTTCGATCCTAGCGCACCCGCCGCCCGCCCCGCTATGATGGTTGCGCGGCCGGCATCATTTTTCCTCGCCCGCGTCCGCCGAGAGTCGCCGGCGGCTGAGCTCGTGCCACGCCCGCCGCTGCCGCCGCCAGTCGCGGATCGCCGCCACCGGCTGGAGATTGCGGAGTGCCAGTGGCTCCCGCCCGGCGGCGACCGGCGGGAGGAAGAGCAGTGTCTCCTGGATGTCGGGCGCCAGCAATGTCAGGTTGAGCACCTGGGTGACCCGCGCCCGGGTCACCCGCCCGAGCCGGGCCAGCTCGGCGTAGTCGCGGACGACGCCGGCGCGCACCAGCCCGTCGAGCTTGAGCGCCAGGGCCATCAGCCGGGCCACCCGCGGCACCCGCCCCGGTGGCGGCAGCGCAGGGGCGTCGCCCGCGCGGAGCTCCTTCCGCCCGCCCCGCCCGCGGCGGCCGATGTGGACCGTCCCCTCGACTGTCAGCGTCCCGTCAGTCATGCCACCTGCTCCTGTTGGCGCCGGGCCAGCTCGGCGGCCAGCGCGGTCAGCCCCGTCGGCCGGAAGGTGACCGCTACTTTCCCCGCCGCCCCGTCGAACACCACCCGCTCGACCAGCAGGGTAATGACCCGGGCCCGCTCGGCCGGGGCGAGGGCCGCCCACACTGGGTCGAACCCGGCCAGGGCGGTCGCCGCGTCCACCTCCGACACCGTCGCCGCTCGCACCTCGCGGATCTGGTCCTTCGCCCGCCGGAGCCGGTCCTCGGCCAGCCGCTGCTGGTCGTGCAGGGCGGCGAGGCGGCGGACGACCTCGCCGTTGCCGTCGCCCGGCCGGAACCGGGCTGATTCGAGCGCCAGGTGCCGCTTCAGCCCGACCAGATCGGCCGCTGGTCCCTTCTCCTCCGCGGCCAGCTCCGCGAGCCGCTCGACCTGTTGCTGCCGCGCCTGGGCGACGACCTGGCGGAGCAGCTCGGGGTCGCGGCCGGCGGCCCGCACCCGGTCGACCACGAACCCCTCGACCGGCCCCGTCGGCACCGGCTTCGACGGGCAAGTGGCGGCACCCTTCTTGTGGCCGGCGACGCACGCGTAGTACCGGTAGGTGCGGGCGCCCTTCGTCGTGCACGTCGGCGTCATCGCCGCCCCGCACGGGCCGCACCGGAGCAGCCCCTTCAGCAGCGCCCCGTACCGGTCGGGCGACCCCGGCCCGGCCGCCTGCTGCCCGTTCTGCC
>JAFKFQ010000081.1 GCA_017308215.1 bacterium
GTGTGCGTCGAGTTGCACGGACACGGCGGACGGCGAGTCGTGCGGAGGACCGACGAGGCGTTCAAGTCGCGCCGCTGCGTCGAAGACGCAGCCGCGGCCGGCGACGCCTGGGAACTCCTGTCGCGCGCCCCGACGCTCCGCACCGCGAACGTCCTCCTGGACCAAGCGCACGGGGCTTTCGACCGGGCCCTCCGCGCCGCCCTCGACACCCTCGCCGCCGGCGGCGACGCGCGGCCGCTCGTCGCGGAACTCGCGCGGTACGCGCCGGTCGGCGGGCACCTCGTCGGGCCGTGGCGGGTGGGGATCGCGGGGGCGCCGAACGTCGGCAAGAGCTCGCTGGTGAACGCCCTGGCCGGCTACCAGCGCGCGGTCGTGTCGCCGACCCCCGGCACGACACGCGACGTGACGACGACGACCGTCGCGTTCGACGGCTGGCCCGTCGAACTCGCCGACACCGCTGGCCTGCGCGACGCCGCCGGCCTGGAGGCAGAAGGAGTCGAGCGGGCACGGGCGCGGCTGGTGACGGCGGATCTCGTGCTATGGGTGACCGACGCCTCGGCGGACGAGCCGGAACTCCCGGACGCGGCGGCGTGGGACGGATCGTGGCTGTTCGTGTCGAACAAGTCGGACACCGGTCGGAATCATCCGGCGGGCGCGCGCCCGGTCTCGGCCGCGACCGGCGACGGCATCCCCGGACTGGTCGCGGAGGTCGCCCGCCGGCTCGTCCCCGACCCACCACCGCCCGGCGCCGCGGTGCCGTACACGCCGGCGCTGGCGGAGGCCGTCACGGCAGCGCACACGGCGCTGGCGGCCGGGGAACCGGAGGAAGCCGTCCGACTGCTGCGGTCGGTGGTGCGGGTCTCGTAGGGGTGCACCGGCCGTTCAATGTCGGCCCCGGCGAACGGCCGGCGTGAGCCGGCAGGTCGCCATGTCGGGGCTTCGCACCCAAGGTTGACCAGTTGATGGACCATTACGGGACGTCGATCTCGCACACCCGCTCAGCCCGCGAGGAACCGCGGCACATGACCGCCCGACGCCCGGACTCGAACATCTGAAAGTGCCCTCGATCCGTGTCAGCCCACGACCGCCTCGACGCGATACCACTCGACGCCGAGGGCTCCACCGGCCGACCACACCACCCCAGCCCAATTGGTCAACCCGTCCGGGCCGATGAGTCGCACCCGACCGCTCGCCCGCGGGGGTCGCCCGAACCACCGTCGGAGAGTTGCGATCAGCCGGTTCCCGCCGGCTAGCGCCGCGACCGCTTCGGCCAGTTGCCGGGCGAGCGTCGGGGGCGGCGGGATCAATTCGTAGCGGATCCCGGCTACGACGTAGGACAGGGGTCCGTTGGCCCGCCACGGGTGGTAGTGGGCCGATGACGCCCCGTCCCGGACGGCCATCGCCAGGACCATCCGCCACAACCGGTCACACTCGCTGAATTCGATGGAATTCGGCTCGCGCTCAAGATCGGGAAGTTGCAGCGTCTTCGACACGGGTCGGCCCTCCGGTCGTTACCGCCCCGGGCGGTGCCGCGGGAGCTCGCCTTTGAAGTCGCCGAGGCTGTTCCAGCGGAGGCGGCGCGACAGGTCCACCTCCGCCACCGACACCGTGCCCCACGCCTCCGCCTTCGCCAGCGGGCGGCCGTCGTGATCGTAGACGGCGGAGATCATCCAGTTCCGTGACACGTCCTCGTAGGTGCTGCTCACCAGGTAGACGTGGTTCTCGCACGCCCGCGCCGCCGCCAGGTCCGGGTTGCAGCCCCACACCGGCCACGCGATCACCTCCGCGCCGCGGTTCGACAGCTCCCGCGCCACCTCCGGGAAGAACCCGTCATAACACACCATCAGCCCCACCTTGCCGAAGCGTGTGTCGAACACCGGGTAGTCGCGGCCGGGCGCGATGCCGGCCTCGACCTCGCCGCGCGGCAGGCACACCTTGCGGTACTTGCCCACGACCTCGCCGTCCGGGCCGATCAGCACGCACACGTTGTAAACCAGGTGCCGGTCGCGCTCGACGAGGCCGACGGCGATGTACAGGTTGTGCGCCTTCGCCAGCTCGCCGAACCGCTTCGTGGACGGACCGGGGATCGGCTCGGCCACGTCGGCGAACGACTTGCCGACGCCGAAGTAGGTGATGGTCTCGCCGAGCACCACGAGGTCGGCCTTCTTCTTCGCCGCCTCGGCGATGAACGGGGCGTACTCGTCGCAGTTCTGCCGCGCCGACTTGCCGCCCGGCTTGTAGTGCACCGTCGCCAGCCGCACCGGCCGCGGGGCCGGCGCGGGAACCTCCGCGAACGACACGTCGGCCCACTCCACCTTCCCGTTCGGCGCCCACTGGAGGCCGAGCTCGACGACCGCACGCGTCGCCTTCGCCGGCGCCTGGTAGGTGTCGGAGACTTCGGTCCAGCCGTCGGGGCGGGTCGGTTTGTCGGTCGGGTGCTCTGCCTCGGCGCGGCCGGTGAAGCCGACCAGATACCCCTTCGGCGCCGGCTCGCTCATCGGCACGCCGCGGCCGGCGTCGTCGCGCCACAGGACGCGCGCCACGACGCTGCGGCGCGGCGTCTCGACGTTCGTCGCCTTGCGGACGGCGTGGAACCGGTAGTGCTTGCCGCCCTCGACCGGGACCGTCTTCTGCACCCAGCCGTGGAGCCCGTCGCGGGCGTCGTGGGTGATGACGAACGCGCCGTCGTTCTTCGGCCCGCCGGTCGGGTCGTAGGAGAACGCGGGGCGGATCTCGTCGCGCGGGGCGGTGGTCGTCCACCCGGTGGGGAAGACGGCAGGGCCGGCGGGCGCGGCGGCGGCCGCGGCGAGCAGCGCGAGGACGACGGCGGGACGGGTCATGGTTCGACTCCCGTGGGGCGGGACTGCCAGTGTCGCAGACGTGCGGTGGGGAGTCCAGCGGTGGTATCGTCGCCGAGACACCGCGAGCGTGGCCTCCCGGGCGTTGCCCCGGGCGGCGTCGGCGGGGTCCGTGGCGCCCCAGCACGCCGCCCAGCCCCTTGCTCACCCGCCGGGCGCGCGTGTACGCTGTACACACCCGCTCCACGTCGCCTTGCGCATTCGGGAATCGGTATGTCACTCGTCGAGGTTGCCTGCCCGGGGTGTCAGGCCCCGCTTAAAGCACCGCCCGGGATGGCCGGGAAGAAGGCCCGGTGCAAGAAGTGCAACACCCCGTTCCGCATCCCCGGAGGGACCGGCGACGCCATCGCTCCGACGGCGACGGCGAATCCGGCCGAGGACGACATTCCCTCGGCAATGCCGGTCGAGGACGACGAGCCGCTCGCCGCCGTCGTGGCGGAAGAACCCGGGCCGCCACCACCGGCCGACCCGTTCGCGTTCACCAACATCCCGCCCGAGCCGCCCGCCAGGAAGAACGAGCCACCTGCCAAGAAGAAGGAGAAGGAGCGCAAGCCGCGTGACGAGCGGGCCGACGCACCCGCCCCCGCCGCGGCGTCCGACGACCCGTTCGCGTTCACCGATGCGCCCGCCGAGCCGAAGGAACCGGAGCGCAAGCCGCGCGACGAGGCCGACGAGGCGCCGCCCGCTCCCGCGCCGGCGGCGTCCGGCGCCCCATTCGCGTTCGGCAGCGCGCCCGCCCCGGCGCTCGCCGAGAAAGCCGAGCGCCGGCCGCGCGACGACGCGGATGACCGCAAGAAGCCCGCCGCCCGCAAGGCGCCGGCCGGCGGCGGCGGTATCGGCTTGGTGAAAGTGATCGTCGGGGCAACGGTGTTCGCGGTCGTCACCGGTGGCATCGTCGTCGGGGCGCTGGTCGTCCTCAACAACAACAAGCCCGGCGAGGTCGTCAAGAACGAGAAGAAGGTCGAGCCGCCGTCGAACGAGCCCGCCGTGGTGCCGGCCGACGCGCCGGCGCCCGCCGGTAAGGCCGACGCCACCCCGAAGGACCAGGCGAAGACGAACCCGCGGACGACCGCCGGCACGCCGCAGAAGGGCGGTGCGAAGGGGAAGGGCGGGGCGCCCGCCCTCCCGCCGGGAAAGGTGTTGACGTTCCCGCCGAAGCCGGCCGCGCCGAAGTTGGTCACCGAGCCGGCGTCGAACCCGGTCCCGGTCGCCGTCCCGTTCGCCGACGCCCGCCGGTTCTTCCCCCCGGACAAGGCCGACGGCGACATCGGCGTGCTGTGGCGCTCGGCCGCCGGGTTCCAGGGCGTCGGCGAGAAGGTCACGCTCACGCTGTTCAGCCCGAACAGCGGCAAGGAGACGGCGAAGGTCGAGGTCGATCACGACGGCACCCCGGACCCGGCCGCCGACCTGTCGGTGGACGGCGGCACGTTCGCCATCGGCCACCGTACCACCGGCAAGGTCACCGTCTGGGACGTGCGGAAGAAGGCCAAGAAACTCGACGCCTTCGACCCCTACGCGGACAAGCCGGAGCACAAGGCGGCGAAGCTGGCGGCGGTGTACCTGACCGAGCCGCCGGACCGCGTGGTCACGGTCACCACCGCCGGCGCCGTCCACGTGTGGGACGTGGCGACGAAGGCGCTGGCGGGCGAGTACGTGCCGGCGAAGGCGGCGCCGAACAAGGTGGTCGGCGGCCGCGGGGTGGCGCCGTTCCCGACGCGCCGCGGCGTCGTGGTCGCGGTCGGCGGCACGATCTACAAGGTGGACACCGCCGGGACCGTGGCGGGGACGGAGGCGGAAGACCTGGGCGGCGACGTGGGCCGGTCGCTGGCCCTGGCGGTGTCGGCCGGCGGGAAGGTACTGTACGCCTTCGAGACGGACGCCGACGGGAAGCGCGAGAAGGTGCTGATGCAGCTGGCGAGCGGGACGCGCGGCCCGGCGTCCCGCTGGCCGGCGGACGCGGGCGAGCCGGTCGCCGCCGCGTGGGCCGGTGACAACGTGGCGTCACTGGCGACGAGCCAGGGCGCGGCGGTGTGGTTCGACGCCGACGGCGGGTTCAACCCGATCGCGGTGGCGCGGACGCCGGACGACAAGGCGGTCCACGCCGTCGCCGGGACGGACAACCACTGGTCGCTGCTGCCGGCGCCGGGGGACGCGAAGGGGAGCGTGGTGGTGGAGCTGGCGCTGCCGCCGCAGGGCGTCGGCGACCCGCTCACGCCCGCGGCCCGCCGCCCGACGGCGTCGCTGGTACTGGATTTGAAGGGGCTGTCGCAGGAGCCGCCGGCCGCGAAGCAGTGAGCGACCTGTGGGGCGAACGTGCTGTGTCGAAACCTTCGGGCGGGCGCAACTCTCTAACGGGGCATGACTACCACGACCCCGCGCGCCACCACCAAGTCCCCGGTCGCGTTCACCCGGGCCGCCCGGGAGGTCGCCCGGGCGGCCGTCGCCACCTACTCGTCGGCCCGGTCCCGGAAGGACTTCACCCCGCACCAGCACGTCGCCCTCCTGGCCCTCAAGGTGCTCCTCCGGACCGACTACCGCGGGCTCGTCGCCCAGGTGGCCGAGTGGTCCGACCTCCGGGAGGCCCTCGGGCTGACCAAGGTGCCCCACTTCACCACCCTCCGGAAGGCCCACGAGCGGCTCAACAAGGGGGCGCCGACGCCCTCCTGAGTGCGACTATCCCGCCGGCCCCGGTCGCCCGGGCGGCGGTCGACGCGACCGGGTTCGACGCCCGCCCGGTGAGCCGGTACTTCACCACCGTGGCCGGCCGCCGGACCCGCCAGAAGCACTGGCCGACGCCCACCGTCGTCGCCGACGCGGCCACCCACCGGGTGCTCGCGGCGGAGGTCGTTCGCGCCCCCACCCACGACGCCCCCCACCTCATCCCGGCCGTCCGAGCGGCCGTCGCCCGCGCCCCGGTCGACACGGTGCTGGCCGACGCCGGGTACGACGCCGAGGAGAACCACGCCACCTGCCGGGGGGAGCTGGGGGCCCGGGCCACGGTCATCGCGCTCAACTGGCGCGGGAGCCGGAAGTGGCCCCGGGCGAAGTACCGGCGGCAGACGGTGCGGCGGTTCCGGAAGACGCCGAAGCGCTCCCGGGGCCGGCGGGTGTACGGCCAGCGGTGGCAGGTCGAGAGCGTATTCAGCCGGGGCAAGCGGCGGCTCGGGGCGGCGACCGCGTCCGTCACCTGCGCGAACCAGCAGACCGAGGTCCTCCTCAAGGTCATCGTGCATAACATCATGCTCCGGGTTGCGATGGTTTCGACGTAGCACCTGCGGAAGTGAGTTGAGCGCAGGACGCCATCTACGCAATGTCATTGGGCGAGTCGGCCTGACGAACAAAAGATGGAAATTGTGAACAGCCAGACCTGCCGCCTATTACAACTCGGCGCGACACTTCACGCCCGTCCGGGCAATTAGTGTCGGTTCGGTAGGGGTCTAGCGCGTGCTCGATGGACCTGCGGGTCCGCGTCCTGGCCGCCCTCGACGCCGGCGACCCGACCGCCGAGGTCGCGGAGGCGTTCACCGTCAGCCCGGCCTGGGCCCGCCGCCTCGCCCAGCGGCGCCGGCAGACCGGCGAGGTCGCGCCCCGGACGGCGGAGGACACCCGCGTCCCGAAGCTCGCCGCCCACCACCCCCGCATCCGGGAACTCCTGGCCGCCACCCCCGACCTGACCCGGGCCGAACTCCGCGACGAGTTGAGGGTGGGGGTCGCCCTCTCGACCCTGTGGGCGGCCGTCCGGTCCCTCGGGTGCACGTTCAAAAAACGTCCCCCGGCGGCCGGGCGGGACCGGCCGGACGTGCGGGCGGCCCGCGACGCCTGGCGTGACGGGGTCGCCCCGGCCTCGACCCCGCCCGGGTCGTGTTCGTGGACGAGACGGCCGCGAACACCACGATGGACCGGCGGTACGGGTACGCCCCCCGGGGCGAGCCGGTCGTCGGGTCCGCCCCGCACCGCCACTACGAGTCCCTCACCGTCACCGCCGCCCTCCGGGCCGACGGGCTCGGCGCCACCCAGGGGCTCGACGGGCCGATGACCGGCGCCCGGTTCCGGGTGTACGTGACCGACGTGCTGGTCCCGGCCCTGCGGCCGGGGGGCACGGTGGTACTGGACAACCTCCCGTGCCACAAGTCGGCGGCCATCCGGTCGGCGGTCGAGGCGGCCGGGTGCCGGTTGGTGTACCTGCCGCCGTACAGCCCGGACCTCAACCCGATCGAGCTGGCGCTCGCCCGGCTCGAGCGGCTGCTCCGGTCGGACGGGCACCGCGCCGTACCGACCCTGGTGACCTTCCTGGGGTCGGTGGCAACCGCGTTCCGGCGGGACGAGTGCGCCGCCTACATTCGCCACTGCGGGTACGGGCAACCCCCGGCTACACCGCCACCGAACCAACACTAGCAAGACAGGACAAGACAAGGAGTTGTGACCTGCTCGCCGGTCATTCGACAAATCTCCATCGTCGGAGCGACACTGCCAAACGAGTCGAGATCGGTGCGCCGTCCAGTCACAACTCAGAAGCCGCTTACCTCCCATGCGGTCGTGAAAGCGCTCGGCCCTTGGTAACCCGGCCCCGGGAGAGTTCTCTCCCGGGGTGGTCTCGTCCGCCCGGTGTCCTCAGCCCACGAACACGCCCCCCGTGAACAGGTTCGAGGCGTTCAGGTTCGTGAAGGCGTCGAAGTCGGTGGTCGCCGGCGGGGTGCCGGTCGGCTGGACGTCCTTGCTCAGGTAAACGGTGACCTGCGACCCGTCGCCCTGGCCGGACCCGACGATCAGATCCGCCCGGCCGTCCAGGTCGAGGTCGGCCGTCGCCACCCGGATGCCCGCCCGGCTGGCCGTGTCCCCGGCGAAGAAGTCGGCCACCGGCACCTGGGCGCCGGTTTCCAGCAGTGCCTTCCCGGAGATGGCGTACACCCGGGGGCCGCCGCCCGGCCCGCCGCCGGCGATCACGTCCGCGAACCCGTCGCCGTCGACGTCGCCGGCCGTGATGTAGACGCCGTTCCGGAGCGTGTCCTCGAACACGAAGAAGTTGGCGATCTGCCGGACCGTCCCG
>JAFKFQ010000082.1 GCA_017308215.1 bacterium
CCCGGCGAGAGCAGGCGCACGGCGGCGGCGGCCAGCCTCGCCTTGGCCGCGACGGCGATGGTCGCCCGAACCTCGGGCGGCGCCGCGGCAGGCGCCAGCGGTACCGCGCCGCCATAGACGCGGCGGCAGGCGCCTGCCCGCGCCAACTCGCGCAGGTCGCGGCGGATCGTATCCTCCGAAACCCCGAAGCTGCTGGCGAGCTCGGTCGCGAGCACGCGGCCGTCGGCCGCGAGCCGATCCCGGATCACCCGGTGCCGTTCCTCGGCAAGAACGTGAATGTTGACGCCCATTGATGCACGTTCTTGCATGATTGGAGGCGGCGTGCAATATCTGAGCTCCCCCTTCGGCTGCTGCTTCGGCCCAGCCGCGTCTCCTCCTGCGATCGAGTCGCTTCATGTCCTTCGGCCTCCCCCTCGGCCCCCAGCATCGGGTCTACGCGGCCTTCACCATCTATGCCTTCAGCATGGGCAACATTTTCCCGCGCTTCCCCGACATCAAGGCGGCGATGGGCGTCCAGGAAGGCGCTTTCGGCCTCAGCCTGATCGGCACGCCGACCGGCACGCTCATCTCGCTCACGATCGCCGCGCCGTTCCTCGAGCGCATCGGCTTCCGCCGCGCGCTGCTCGCGCTGATCCCGCTGGTGGCGCTCACCTTCGCGATCGCTTCGCACGCGCCGAGCCCGCTCGCCTTCTTCTTCCTGCTCGTTCCCGTCGGCATCATGCTCGGCTGCGTGGAGATCATCCTGAACGTGGAGGCCGACCGGACGGAATTCCTGATCGGCCGGCGCATCATGAACCGCGCCCATTCCTTCTGGAGCAGGGGGAGTTTCCCGTCCGGGCGGACCGACTTCAAACGGTCGGCCACGTCCCCGAACTGCTCCTCGCTCCGGCGCACCATTAAGTCGGACAGCGTCTTGGGCCGGACCCGTGTCTCGTCCGCGGGGTTGCTCCAGCACGCCAGTTGCTCCACCGTCAGCCGCTTGCTGTACTCCACCGGCACCGGCATGTCGAACCACGCCTTCAGGTACGGGTAGACCATCTTGCGGTGAACCGCGCCGATGTGGGTGCAGTGCGTGCTCTCCGGCGGCTGGCCCTTCACGCTGCCGGCGCCGCGGGCGAAGCCGAGGCGGTCCTGCGCGTCGTAGAAGCCGAACACCTTCTGGAGTCGCGGCCACGCCGGGTCGGTGTCGGGGTTCCATGCGAACTCGTGGCCGTACACCACCGGCCGCGGGGCGACGCTGCCGACGATGACCCAGTGCGCAAACCCGTCGCGGGCGCCGTTGCGCAGGCCGCGCGTACTCTCCCAGTAGCCGTCACCGAACCAGGCGAACTCGCGGTCCGGGTTCGCCGTCACCGCCGACTCCGGCTGCCACCCGCCGAAGTTGAACGGAACCACGCAGGAGATGCGCGGGTCGAGCGCCGCCGTCACGCCCGCCGGGTCGCCGCCGCCGGCGACGGCGCCGAGCAGGATGATCCGCCGCGGGTCGGCGCTCGAGTGCTGGAGCAGTACGTCGACGCCGCGCATCAGATCCCACACCATCCAGCCCATCAGCGAGTCACCGACGGCGGAGAGTTGCAGGTTCGTGACGTAGCGGTGGTAGTAGTCCTGGCGGCCCGCTTTGAACGGCTTCGGGTAGTCCTTCTCGGTGCGGAACGGGTGCTGCCGCCGCTCGCCGTGACCGAGGTGGTCGGGCACGAGCACCACGCACCCGGCCCGCGCCCACGTCATCCCCATGTCCTGCAACTCGCCCTGCGTGCGGCCGGTGTGGTGGCTGTGCGAGATGAGGATGCCCGGCGCGTTCGCCACGGGCGCGGCGGGGCGGTAGCGGTTCGCGGTCACCCACAGGCCGGGGCGCGACTCGTAGACGAGGTTGTCGACGACGAACCCGTCGCCGGGGAGCGTCTTCAGCACCTCGACGCGGACCTTCGCCGGCGGGTCGGGCCAGTGGCCGAGCGACGCCTTGAGCGCGGCAATGCGCGGGTTGCGGAACGCCTCCCAGTCGGCGTGCGAGTTCACCGCGGCGAACGCCTTCGCCTCGCGCTCGCCGGCGTCGGCGAGGCGCTTGCGGGCGTCGGCCCAGACCATCTTCGACAATGCCTTCGCCCGCGGATCGTCCGGCGGGAAGACGGCCGGGTCCACGTCCGGCAGGTCGGCGGCGACGAGGGCCAGCGCGACGGCGGCGAGCGGGAGGCGCATGGGGGAGCCCGGCGGGGGTTAGCGCGGCGAGACTGAAAGGCGACCCTCGAACCCGTCGCGCGCGTATGCGGCGCGGACCCGTGCGTAAGTCGCGGTGGCCAGTTCCGCGGCGGCGGGGCGGCCGGCGGCGTCGGTCGGGTTGCGGACGACGAGTGGGCGCGGCGCCAGACTCGCGGCGAGGTCGGGGAGGTCGTACACCGCGAGCGCCCCAGGCACGACGTTGGCGAACTGGTTCTCGCTCGCCGCCGTGCGCGCAACGAGAGCCCACGACAGCACGCCGCGGTCGAGTGTGACCGCCACCACCTCATCGGGCAGTAGCGCCGCGGCGTGCAGTACGACCGGCGCCGCGGCGCCGAAGCCGAACAGCTCGATGTCCTTCGCGGCGGGGTTGCGAAGGTGGCGCACGACGGCGATCAGGTCTTGCACGCGGCGGCCGAGCAGAGGGCGGCTCAGGTGGATCGACAGAAACGTCTCGCGCGACTCGACGCCGAAGTAGTTCGGCCGCCCCGGTGTCGGCACGCCCGGCGCCGTCTCGCCCCAACCGCTCAGGTCGATGGCGAGGACGTAGCGGCCCGCCTTCACCAGCTTCTCCGCCTCGCCGCCGGGCGCGAGTACCGCCGCCTTCCCGCCGTCGTGGACCAGCACCGCCCGCGGCCCCTCGCGGTTCTCCCGTGCCGGCACGAGCGCGACCGCCGGGAGGGGCAGGCCGCCGTCCTGCTTGTACAGAAGACGCAGCACCGTGTACCCGTCGCGCGACTCCTGCCCGACCTTCTCCAGGGTCGGCGCCGGGATCGTCTCGGGCAGGCCGATCTTCGCCGCCACCGCGGCGCGGAACGCGGCGGGCTCGCGCGGCGTCGAACGTGCCTTCACCGCCTCGTCGGCCCACGCGGCGTTCAGGTCGAACACCGACTTCCCCTTCAGGTCTTCGAGCACGTTGCCGGTGCGGGTGCAGAGCAGGTCGGCGTCCTTCTCGATGGGGAAGTCCGGCTCCGTCACCGGGTCGTGGGCGTTCCGCAGCCAGCGGTTGAAGAACCGCACCGCCGCCTCGCGGTGGGACTTCGGGTAACCGTGCGACGTGTCCGTCTCGACGAGCTCGACGCGCTCCGGGAAGCCGAGCTTGCTGTACACGCGGCTCGCCTCGCGGAACGTGTCCCACGTTCCCTTGATGTCGAAAAAGTCCTTCGTCGCGGCGATCACGAGCGTCGGCTTCGGCGCCCGCAGCGTGATGAAGTCCGCGTGGTCGAGACCGAACGCCACCTGTCCGGGGATGTTCTGCTCGCCGTCCTGCGGGCCGATCGTACTGAACAGGCGGTCGAGACTCGTCAGGTAGCACGACGGCGCCGCCGCGGCGATGCGGTCGTCGAGCGCCATCAGGTACGAGGTGAGCGTGCCGCCGCCGGAGCAGCCGGTGCAGCCGATCCGCTTCGCGTCGATCTCGGGACGCGAGACGAGGTAGTCGATGGAGCGGATGCCGTCCCATACGCGGAAGGACGCCGTGCAGTATCCCGTCGGCAGCGCGCCGACCATCGTCATGGTGTGCTCGCTGGTGCTCCCCTTGATCGCCGGCTGGCCGAGCTTGTCGAGCAACTGCACGCGCTCGCCCTGGCCGATCGGGTCGTAGGCGAGCACGGCGAACCCGTTCTTCACGAGCAGGACGCAGCCGCGCTGCACGTACTCGGCGGCCTTGCCGTTCTGGCTGTGGCCGATCGGCATGAGCACGCCGGGGAACGGGCCGGGGCCGTCGGGCAGGTACAGGTTGGCGGTGACGTGGTGCTCGGGACGGCTCTCGTAGATCACCTTCTCGACGCGGTAGCCGTCGCGCTTCAGCGTGCCGACTGTGCGGGCATTCAACGGCGTCTTCGCCGGGAAGCCGCCGAGCGCGGCCACGAACTGCGTCCGCAGCCGGTCCTGCCTCGCGGCGACGTCGGCGGGCGTTTTCAGCGACTCGATCTCAGCGAGCCGCGTCGTGAACTTCGCGCGGCACTCCGCGAGGAGGAATTCGTGTAGGAGCTTCTTCGACGGCGTCGCGCCGACCGGGAGGACCGTGAAATCGTCCGCGGCGGCGGGTGCGGCGAGCGTGAGTGCGAGGACGAGTGCCGGGAGGCGGCGGGGCATGGGGGGCTCCCCGAAAGGAATCGGCAGGCGGGTGACGCAAGGCTAACCGCACGGGCCGCGGCCCGCCAGCGCTTTTCTGCGGCGCGTGTGGCTACCATGAGTGCAGGGGCGACCGACGGGGGGACCATGCCGGCGAACGACCTGGTGGTGGCGGTCACGGGTGCGAGCGGCGCGGCTTACGGCGCCCGGCTCGTCGAGGTGCTGCTCCGCGCGGGCCGCACCGTTCACCTCACGATCAGCCCCGCCGGCGCCGAGGTCATCGCCACGGAGCTCGGGCGGACCGTGGCGCTCGACGCCGGCACGTTTGACCCGCTCACGCTGCTCGGTCCGGCGGCAAAGGGGCTGGAGCTCGCGCGGCTCCGCTACCACCACTTCCGCGACTTCCGCGCCGGCATCGCCAGCGGGTCGTTCCTCACCGGCGGGATGGCCGTCTGCCCGTGCAGCATGGGCACCCTCTCCGCCGTCGCCCACGGGTCGTCCGAGAACCTGATCCACCGTGCCGCGGACGTGCATCTGAAGGAGCGGCGTAGGCTCGTCCTCGTCCCGCGGGAGACGCCACTCGGGATCGTTCAGCTCCGAAACATGCTCGCGGTCGCCGAGGCCGGGGCGGTGGTACTGCCGGCGATGCCGGGGTTTTACACCAGGCCGCAGCGGGTCCAGGAGCTCATCGACTTCGTGGTCGGGCGGGTGTGCGACCAGCTCGGCGTCGGGCACCGGCTTTTCGAGCGGTGGGGCGGGTCAGAGAATTCTTAACAATTGCCGCGGTTTACGCGGCGCGGAGTTTCGTGTAAGTTGAATTCCGTGCCCATCTGAAGAGTCGTTGCCGCCCATTGTCGGATTGTGAACTACAGTTTCGTTGGTCCTTCTCCAAACTACTCCCGGCAACCCGCCTGAACGGCAGGGAAGAGAGCGGCCATGCCCGTTGCCCCGGCCTCCACCCCCGACCTGATCGACCTGATTCGCAAGAGCGGCATCGCGTCCGCGGCGTTCGACTCCGACGCGCTCCCCCCCGAACCTCAGAAGGCGGCCGGCGTCCTCGTCCAGAAGGGCGTCATCACCCGCTTCCAGGCGCAGCAGCTCCTGCTGGGCCGACACAAGGGGTTCCGGCTCGGCGCCTACGTCATCCTCGAACAGCTCGGCCGCGGCGGGATGGGCGTGGTGTACCTGGCCGAGCACCAGGAGCTCCGTCGCAAGGTCGCCATCAAGGTGCTCGTGGTCGGCAAGGAGGAGGACGCGAAGCTGGCCGCCGAGCGGTTCTTCCGCGAGGCCCGCGCCGCCGCCGCCCTCGACCACCCGAACATCGTCCGCCTGTTCGACGTGTGCCGGCACGGCGACACCCCGTACCTGGTCATGGAATACGTCGAGGGCGAGACGCTCCAGCAGGCGATCGACCGCGACGGCGGGCTCCCGTACACGGCCGCGGCCGACGCCGTCGCCCAGGCCGCGGCCGGGCTCCAGCACGCCCACGAGAAGGGGTTCGTCCACCGGGACATCAAGCCCGGCAACCTGATGCGGGACAAGACCGGGGTCGTCAAGATCCTGGACATGGGGCTGGCCCGGTCGTCCACCACCGAGGACAAGCTGACCGAACGCCTCGACGCCGGGGCGGTGGTCGGCACGGCCGACTTCATCGCCCCGGAGCAGGCGCTCAACAGCCCGAACGTGGACATCCGGGCCGACATCTACTCGCTCGGGGCATCGTTCTTCGCCCTGGCGACCGGCAAGCCGCCGTTCGCCGGGAACACGACACAGAAGCTCCTCCAGCACCAGATGGCGGCGGCGCCGAGCCTGTCCGCGATCGACGCCACGCTCCCGAAGGGGCTCGCCGGGGTGGTGGCGAAGATGCTGGCGAAGAAGCCGCAGGAGCGGTTCCAGACGCCGGCCGAGGTCATCGCCGCCCTCGCCCCGTGGCTCGGCAACACCTCCCGCGTGCTCGCCGGGCTGTCGCGCACGAACCTCGCCGCCGGCGCCGACCTGCACGCCAAGCTCCACGAGCGGGCCGGCAACACCGGCCGGTTCCGGCGGCCGAGCGAGGACGAGGTCTCCGACTCCGGCGTGGTGGACCCGGCGGACCCGGCCGCCGAGACCGGCGCCGTCGCGTCCGCCCAGACGGCTCGCTCCGAGAAGCCGAAGGTGGCCAAGCCGGCGGCCCCGAAGGCCGACTCGCGCAAGCCCCTCCAACTGGTCGCCGGGCTGGCGGTCGCCGTCGGGATGGTCGGGGCCGGGATCGCGTTCGCCCTCGGGGCGTTCGACTCCACGCCCGCCCGCGAGCAGGTGCAGAACCCGTCGGCGGCCCCGCCGGCCGACCCCGGGAAGGGTGAGGTGCCGTCGGCCCCTCCAGCACCCCCGCACAAGAAGGATCCGCCGAAGACCAACACCACGCCGGCACCGATCACGCCCGTGCCCGAGCGGGTACTCGCCGGCTTCGACCTGAGTGGGCGGAAGGCGTTCGCCGTCCGCTACACCGTCGAGATCCAGCTGAACGGGCAGAAGCGGTCCACGCAGCTGTCGCGGACCGGGGCCGGAGAGCCGCCGAACGGGTGGTCCGCCCGCTGTTACAACAAAGACACGCAGATGGAGTTCTTCGCCGACGACGCCAACGGGGTCGGCATCCGCAACGTCACCGGGCCGGGATCGGCGATGCTCTTTACCCCGAAGATCGGGTTCCCGAACGGCGCGTGCCGGGTGCGCATCGACTACTCCGCCCCGGTCCGGACCGGCGGCTTCATCGTCCGGTTCAAGCCCGACGACCCGCGGCCCGCGTGGGACGCCGGCCGCCCGCCGCTCACCGCCCCGGGCGTGTGGCGGTCGTACGAGTTCGTCGCCGACCTGAAGGGCGCGAAGGGCGGGCTGTTCGAATTCCACAACACGGACGCCAACCCGGAGGTCGCCGTCCGCATCCGGTCGGCGGTGTTCACCGAACCGCCGGCCGACACCGCCCCCACCCCGATCCCCCCGTCGGGTTCGGGCGCGACAGCCCCACCCCAGCCGGCGTTCCCCGGCTGGACGGAAGGGCCGCTCGTCTACCGGCTCGACGCCGCCTCGGTCCCCGCCTTCCGCGTGAGCAAAGAGGGTAGTAACCGCACCGCCGGGGAGGCGGAGGAACTGCCGCGCGGCGTCTTGGCGCGCTGCTGGAAGGCGGGGGCGACGGGCGAGTTCCGCCGCGACGAGGCGGACGGGTCGCCGGCCCTCGGCCTCACCAACCTGTCGGACGCCAGGAGCGGCCAGTTCACGTTCGAGCTGGAGCGCGACATGGGGGTGAGTCTCAAGACGGGCTCCGTCTACCAGGCGAAGCTGAGTTACCTCACCCGCAACGAGGCGACCGGGTCGCTGGTCGTGCAAACGACGGAGTACAAGCACGTCGCGTCGGCGAAGCTCGAAGGCCCGCCGGCGGGGTGGAAGACGGCGACCGCGACGTTCGAGCGTCGCGACGGCGCGCCCGTCCGGGTGACGGTGGACAACGGGAGCGTCGGCGAGGGGAACACCGTCTACTTCCGCCGGATCGAGGTGGTCGAGATGCTGCCGCCGAAGCAAGAGGTGGCGCAGTGGGCGTTGGTCAGTGACGAGCCCGGGGACGTCCCCGGGCTTAT
>JAFKFQ010000083.1 GCA_017308215.1 bacterium
GGCACAAGACCGCCCGTCCGCGCATCCCGTTCCCGCCCGGTGAGGGCGAGGGGCCGTTCGCCAAGGTGAACAACGGCCGGTTCCGTGCCTACTACCTCCCCGCCGAGTTCCGCGACTTCGGGCTCGGCGGCCGCGGTGCCACGCCGGACACCGCCTCGACCCTCGACAACACGTTCAAGACGCGCCTGTTCTGGGTCGTGTCGCGGGTCAACAACTGCTACTACTGCCTCGGCCACCAGGAGTACAAGCTCTCGGCCGCCGGGCTCACCGACGACGAGATCGCCGCGCTCGACGGCGACTGGGACGCGCTCACGCCGAACCTCCGCGCCGCGGTGCTGTTCACGCGGCAGCTCACGGTCGCGCCGCACACCGTCACCCCGGCCGACGTGGCCGCGCTCGCCAAGCACTTCACCCCGAACCAGTGCAGCGAGATCGTGCTGGCGGTCGGCGGGTTCAACGCCATGAACCGCTGGACCGACGGGCTGAACATCCCCGGCGAGGCGTCGGGCGAGTTCTTCGGGAAGGAAGGCAAGAAGGTGGCGTCGTTCGGCACGCCGGCGTCGCCGAAGTACGCCGACTTCGTGTCGAAGGTCGCCGCGCTGCCGGAGAAGTGCGTGAAGGCATCCGCGCCGGCGTGGCCGGCACGGCCGAAGCTGGAGGACCGCGCCGCCGTCGAGGCCGCGTGGGCCGCCACCCGCACCCCGCTGCTGCCCGTCGCCCCCGACGCCAAGGCACTCGGGTTCGAGACCACCGCGCCGAACTGGGCGAAGCTGCTGGCGGTGTTCCCGGGGTCGATGAAGGGCCGCGCCGCCGGGCTGAAGGCGGGGATGGAGGCCGGGAAGCTGTCGCCGCGGCTGAAGGCCGGTGTCGCGTGGGTCGCCGCCCGCGAGGACCGCGCGTGGTACGCCCTCGCCGTCGCCCGCGACCGCCTCAAGGCGACCGGGATGACCGACGACCAGGTCTTCGGCCTCGACGGTGACGCGGCGGCGCTGCCGGAGAAGGAGCGGCGGGCGCTGGCGTTCGCGCGGAAGCTCTCCGCCGCCCCGGCGACGGTGACGGACACCGACGTGGAGGCGCTGCGGAAGGAGTTCACCGACTTCGAGGTGGCCGAACTCGTCCACCACGTCTGCAACGCCGCGTTCTTCGACCGCGTGACCGAGACGGCCCGGCTGCCGCTCGACCGGTAGTTCGCCGCTGCCGTTCATAGCCCCGATGGCCGCGCCGGTCGCCCGCCGGCGCGTTGTTCCGCATCCCGGTCCCGCCCGTGCCCCGCGCCCGGGCGGGACGCTTCTCCCCGCCCAAGGTAGTCCCATGTCCGTCCGTCGTCATGCCTTCACGCTGATCGAGTTGCTGGTCGTCATCGCCATCATCGCCATCCTGATCGGGCTCCTCCTCCCCGCCGTCCAAAAGGTCCGCGAGGCCGCCGCCCGCGCCAAGTGCCAGAACAACCTCAAGCAGATCGGCATCGCCCTCCACGCCTACCACAGCGCGCTCCAGAAGTTCCCGCCCGCGCAGAACGCGCAGTCGTACAACGTCCACTCCCTGATCCTGCCGTACATCGAGCAGGAGCCCCTGTACAAGTCGTTCGACCTGACCCTCTCGCCGGGCAACGCGGCCAACGCCGTGCCGCGGGCGACCGTGGTCCCGATCTACCTGTGCCCGTCCGACTCGAGTAGCACCCTGCCCGCCGGCACCCCGGGGTGCAACTACCGCTCGAACAGCGGGGTCAGCATCGTCAACACCTACCCCTCCTCGGCCAACGCCACGATGCCGCCAGCGGGACGTACCCCGCGACGCCCGACGAGGCGTTGGCCCAGTGCAACGCCATCGACATCACCAACCTCAGCTTCCAGGGGAAGTCGAACGCCGGCGACTTCTGGTCGAACACCGACCACACCGGCACCCGGTACTACCACGCCTTCCCGCCCGGGAACCGGTCGTGCATGTACCCGCCCCAGCGGATCTCCACCACCGCCAACGGCCGGCACACGCGGGTCGTGAACGTCCTGCTGTTCGACGGATCGGTGCGGACCGTGACGTACTCGATCAACCTGGCCGCGTGGCGGGCGATGGGCACCCGGAACGGCAGCGAGACGGTGAGCGAGTGAGACCCGGCGACCCCCACAACAACCACGAAAGGACGGCCTCCGTGCCTGGTCGAACGACGGCGTGGGCGGTGGTGTGCGGCGTGGGCCTGGGCGTGCTCGGGTGCGGGCCGTCGCGCCCGGACTCGTCCGACCCCGGGCGCGGCCGCGACACGCTCAAGGGCGTGCTCGACGCCTGGAAGGGCGGCGAGAGCCTCGACGGGTACAAGCAGACGGCCCCCGCGGTGACGGTCGCCGAGCGCCAGTGGAAACAGGGGTTCAAGCTGCTCGACTACGAGATCGACGGGGACGCCAAGACCGACGGGTTCGACGTGCAGTTCAAGGTGAAGCTGACCGTGCAGGACGCGGCCGGCAAGAAGACTCAGGAACGGGCGGTTTACAACGTGAGCACCACCCCGCGGCTGGTCGTCGTCCGCTACGAAGCGGGCAGTTGACCGGCCCGGCCACACGAGGAACCACGACCATGCGCCAATACTTCGCGGCCCTGTTCGGACTCGCGGCGGTCGTCGGCCCGGTCCGCGCCGACCCGCCGCCGCTCTCCCCGGCGGTCCCGCGGCCGATCCCGCTCACCCGGCCGGAGATGAAAGAGTACCTGGAGCAGATGAAGGCCCGCGCGCTGCGCATTCCGCTCCCCGAGTTGACCGAGGACGAGAAGCAGAAGCTCGGCGGGCGGGGCGGCTACGAGGCCCGGCTCCGGTTCCACTACATGCCCGGCGGCGGCGACGGCCGGGGCGGTGGGGGCGGCGCGTTCGGGTTCGGCGGCGAGAAGGAGGGCGGCATGACGCTCGACTACGCCTTCAAGACGCAGATGTTCTGGATCGTGTGCCGGACGAACAACTGCCAGTACTGCCAGGGGCACCAGGAGAGCAAGCTCCTCCGCGCCGGGCTGACCGAGGACCAGATCGCCGCCCTCGACGGTGACTGGTCCGGGTTCACCGCCGCCGAGCGGGCGGCGTTCGCGTTCGCCCGGAGGATCACCTACGAGCCGCACCGGTTCACCGACGCCGACGTCGCCGGCCTGCGCCCGCACTACACCGACCTCCAGATCCTGGAAATGATCATGTCGGTGGCCGGGAACAACGCCATCAACCGGTGGAAGGAGGGCGCCGGGGTGCCACAGAACGAGGGCGGCGGCGGGTTCGGCAAGGGCGGTGAGAAGGCCGCCGAGCCGGCCCGCGAGAAGCACACCTACCTCACCCCGACCTCGGAAAAGTACAAGACGGCGGTCAGCAAGGTGGCGCCGCTGGAGTTCGACGCGAAGGGCCAGCCGACGCGGGCGACAGTGAACCGCCGGCCGGCGCCGGAGCCGCGGGCGGACGCGGAGAAGGCTCTCGCCGCGGCCCGTACCCGCACCCCGCGGCTGCCGCTCGTCGAGGACGCCAAGGCCCGGGCGATCCTCCCGGACGACTGGGCGGCCGGCCCGCTCCCGCAGTGGGTCCGGCTGCTGGCGAACTTCCCGACCCAGGGGAAGGCGCGCATCCTCAGCCAGCGGTCCGCCGAGACGAAGGGCGACCTGACGCCGCTGCTGAAGGCGCAGGCGAGCTGGATCATCGCCCGCCAGGATCGCGCGTGGTACGCGGCCGGTGAGGCGAAGCGGCGGCTCTCCGCCCTCGGCCAGACGGACGACCAGGTGTACGGCCTCGACGGCGACTGGGCCGGGTTCACCCCGCGGGAGCGGGCGCTGTTCACCGTGGCCCGGAACCTGGCGGCGTCGCCGGTCGTGCTGACCGACGACGAGGTGGCGGCGGCCGTGAAGCTCGCCGGCCCGCGCGACGTGGTGCAGCTCATCAACTACGTCACCGTCCGCGCGTCGTTCGACCGCATCACCGAGGCCGCCGGGCTCCAACTGGAACCCTGATCTGGTTCCGTGCCCCGGCGGACAGCCAAGCGAACGGCCGGCGTGAGCCGGCTGGTCGTTGGTACGGGTGCCTGAAACGGCAGCCGGTCACCCGGTTGTCCGCTTGAGCACCCGAACTCCCACCAGCCGGCTCACGCCGGCCGTTCGCCCCGTCGGGTTTTCGCACCCGGCCGCCGTACCGTCGCCCATGACCGAGGAGGACACCGCTCGGTCTTCCTTGGTCATTGGAGGGTCATTGGGCCTTGGTCATTTGCTACACTACCGGCCCATGCGCCACACCCTGATCGTCCTCGCCGCCTTCGTCGTCATCACCGCGGTCGCCGTCGTCATTCAGATGCTCCGGCCGCCCGCGGCCCCGCCCGCCGGCCCGCCGCCGGTGCGCTTCACCGACGTGACCGCCGCCGCCGGCCTTCGCTTCACGCACACGAACGGCGCCACGCCGCGGAAGTTCCTGCCCGAGACGATGGGCGGCGGGGTCGTCGTTCTCGACTTCGACAACGACGGCTGGCCCGACCTGTTCTTCCCGAACGGCCGTCCGTGGCCCGGCGAACCTGGCTCGCTCCCCACACAGGCGCTCTACCGCAACAACCACGACGGCACGTTCGCCGACGTGACCGCCGTCGTCGGGCTGAACGTCACGCTGTACGCGATGGGCGCGGCCGCCGCGGACGTGGACGGCGACGGGTGGACCGACCTGTTCGTCGCCGCGGTCGGGGCGAGCAAGCTGTTCAAGAACGTGGCCGCGCCGACCGGCGGGCGGCGCTTCGCGGAGGCGGACGCGGGCGTCGCCGGCGGCGCAGAGCTGCCCACGCCGTTCGACACGCATGCCCAGCCCATCCCATTCCCCGCGTCTGCGGCATTCCTCGATTATGACGGCGACGGCGACCAGGACTTGTTCGTCTGCCGCTACCTCACGTGGTCGCCGGCGGGCGATCTCGGCATCAAGGCGGAACTCCCCGGCGGCGGACGAGCCTATGTGCCGCCGACGCAGTTCCCCGCCGCCGACAACATCCTCTACCGCAACCGCGGCGACGGCACGTTCGAGGACGTGTCTGAGGCCGCCGGCATCCGCGTGCGCGACGCCGGGCAGCCGGCCGGGAAGGCGCTCGGCGTGACCGTCTTCGACGCCGACCGTGACGGTTGGCCGGATCTCGTCGTCGCCTGCGACACCACGCGCAACCTGTTCTTCAAGAACGTCGCGGGGCCGAACGGGCGGGGCTTCGAGGAGGCGGCGATGCCGGCGGGGCTGGCCTACGCCGACGGCCGCCCGCGCGGCGGCATGGGGATCGACGCCGCGTACCTCACCCCGGACCGCCTCGCGGTCGTCGTCGCCAACTTCACCAACGAGCCCGACACGCTGTTCGTGTCGTCGGCGCCCGGTCGGTTCGCCGACACCGCACTCGCTGCGGGGCTCGCCGGCCCGAGCCGGGCGCCGATGAAGTTCGGCGCGCTGTTCCTCGACTTCGACCTCGACGGCCGCCCCGACCTGCTCACCTGCAACGGCCACCTCGAGCCCGACATCGCCGCCGCCCGTCCCGGCGAGACGCACGCGCAGTCGGCACAGCTGTTCTGGAACGCCGGCGACACCTTTACCCCGATCGGCCCCGACCACGCCGGCCCGGACCTGTTCCGCCCGCTCGTCGGCCGCGGCTGCGCCACGCTCGACTACGACGGCGACGGCGACCTCGACATAGTGCTGGTCGCGTGCGGCGGCCCCGCGCGGCTGCTGCGGAACGACGTGAAGACCGGGAACCTGATGCTCCGCCTCGACGTGCCGGCCGGGAGCGAGGTGACGGCGACGGGATGGGGGAAGGAGCGCCGCGTCTACGCCACGCCGGCGCGGGGTTACCTTAGCCAGTCTGAAAGTGTGGTGACGGTCGGGCTGGGGTCGGGCGTGCTGGAGAAGGTCGCGGTCCGTTGGCCGCACCCGACCGGTGGGACGGCCGAGTTCACGAACCCGCCGCTCGGCGGCGTGTCGCGGCTGCGGCCGGGGAAGGCGGCGGAAAAGGTGCGCTGAGGCGGCGTTCGGGCTGCGATGCTCGCATTCCGCGCCCGCCGGTGGTACTCTCGACGCACCACTTTCCGGGAGTCACGTCATGCGTCTCGCCGCCGGCGTTCTGCCCGTCACCCTCCTGGTCTGTGCCCTTCCGGCGGCCGGGCAGCCCGAGCGTGACCGGGTGGTCTTCCAGGACGACTTCAAGACCGGGCTGTCCCCGAAGTGGAAGGCGGTGGGTCTGAAGCCCGAGGACTTCCGGGTCCGCGACGGCGGGGTGGAGATGCGGGTCCGGCCGGGGAAGCTCGGCGCTGATACGCCGATGCTGAAGGTGACCCTCCCGCTCGCCGCTACGGACAGTTTCATCGGGTCGGTCAAGGTCACCCCGCTCACCGAGTTCACCGCCGACGGGGAGACGGCGGGTCTGTTCTTCCTCGACGACACCGGCTGGGAGTTCGCGGCGAAGAAGGAGCGGGTCGGGGGGAAGACGGTGTTCGCGCCGGGGAAGTACCGGTTCGCCGGCCGCCCCGGTGAAGAGGGTGACCCGGCGAAGTACACCGTGGCCTACGACCCGGCGGCGCGGGAGGCGGGGCCGCTGCGGATCATCGTGAGCCAGGGGTATGCGTTCTTCCAGGTCGGGCCGTCGGCCGGCGGGGAGTACAAGAATTACTTCCACTCCGCGATCCGGCGGGAGGCCGGTGACCGCGGCTTCGGCCTCGCCGCCGCCGGCGCGCCGCCGGGCGCCGACCACTGGGTCCGGTTCGAGCAGTTTCGCGTGACACGGGACTGACCGAAGCACGATGCGGCCGAGCGCGCTGAACACGTCCGCTCGGTGTCCGTGGCGAACGGCCGGCGTGAACCGGCCGTTCGCCACGGACACCGAGCGATCGACGGACCACAACGGGAGCCGCCGCTACTCCACGACCTCGGCGAAGACGCGGTCGAAGCGGTCGGCGCAGGCGGCGAAGGCGGTCATCAGGCCGGGGTCGAAGTGGCCGGGGGAGCCCTCGGTCATCACCCCCACCGCCTCGGCGTGCGTCATCCCCGGCTTGTACACCCGCCGCGCCCGCAGGGCGTCGTACACGTCGCACACCGCCAGCAGCCGCGCCGCCAGCGGGATCGACTGGCCCGACAGGCGGTCCGGGTAGCCGGTCCCGTCCCAGCGCTCGTGGTGGCTGCGGGCGATGTCGATCGCCGTCTGTAGGAACCCGAGCGCGAACGGGTGCTCGTCGGCGACCGCCCGCAGCGTCTCGGCGCCGATCGTCGTGTGCGCCTGCATCGCCGCCCGCTCCTCGGCGGTCAGCGGGCCGGGCTTGTTCAGGATGCCGTCCGGCAGCGCCGCCTTGCCGATGTCGTGGAGCGGGGCGGCGTCTTCCAGGTTGTGGACGAACACCGGGTCGATGACCGGCGCGAACCCCGGCAGGTCGGCGGCCGCCTCGGCCAGCACCCGGGCGTACCGCTGGAGCCGCATCAGGTGCGCGCCCGTCTCCTTCGACCGGTGCTCGATCAGCTTGGCCATCGCCAGCACCAGCCCGCCGCGGGCGTGGACCAGCTGCCCCTCGCGCGCCGCCACCGTCTCTTCGAGTTCGGCGTTCACTACCTGGAGGCTGCGGTTGAGGCGGTCGGAGCGGTCCTGGGCGGCCTTCAGCCGCAGGGCGGCCTTCACCCGGGCGCGGAGCTGAACGGTGCTGAACGGCTTGGTGAGGAAGTCGTCGGCGCCGCCGAGCATGTTGCGCGACAGGTCGTCGCCGCTGGCCGACCCGGAGAACATGACCACCTTGAGGTTCGGCGACGGCGGGTTCTGCCGGAGCCGGCGGAGCACCTCTTCCCCGCTGCACCCGGGGAGGTCGATGTCGAGGAGGACGAGGTCGTAGTTGTGGCGGGCGGCGGCGGCGATGGCGTCCGGGCCGGTGCCGACCTCCTCGCACACCAGCCCGTCGGC
>JAFKFQ010000084.1 GCA_017308215.1 bacterium
GGCGGCGGGTGGATCGAACGGCCGATTCCGAAGGACTGACGCTTATTCGCGTGGTACGCTGGCCGCTCCCCACCGAGGGCGCCCGCATGACCCCGCCGACTCGCCGCGGCTTCCTCGCCACCTCCGCCGTCGCCCCGCTCGTCGTCGACCTCCCCGTCGCCCCGCCACCGCGAGCCGGCGGCACCCTCCCCTTCGCACCGGTCCGCATCCCTGAGTGGGTCGAAGACACGATCGGCGCCGGGTACACGCTGTCGGCGATGAACACGGCGGCGCGGACGGAGGCCGCGCGGCACGGTGTCACACTCAGCGAGGTGAACTTCGTCGACCCGTTCTTCGCGTACTACGACAGCAAGCTGCTCCGCCGCCGCAGCCCGCACGTCCCGCCGGGGAAGCTCGCCGCCGACCTCGCCGAGTACAGGCAGCTCGGCGTGCGTGTCCTCGGCGTGTACCCGCCGACGCTCCAGGGCGAGGTGTACGAACTCCACCCCGACTGGCGGCGCGTCGCCACCGATACCACCGACATCCCCACGATCGACCTGAAGCGCTACCCGCACGGCGGGATGCTCTGCCCGCTCGGCCCCTACGGCGACTTCTTCCTCGACGTACTCGCCGAGATCGTCACGCGGTTCCCGGACGTGGCCGCGTTCAGCTTCGACGGGCTCCACCACGGGGGGTTCTGCTACTGCCGCCACTGCCGTGACAGCTACCGGAGCGACACCGGCGCCCCCATTCCGAAGGCCGACCTGAACGACCCCGCGTTCCGCCGCTACCAGCGCTGGGCCGACCGCCGGCTCGAACTCCTTGTCGAGCGGATGCAGCGGCGCCTCAAAGGGATCAACCCGGACGTGGGTCTCGTGACGTGGACGACGAACGCCGGCCGGTTCGGGCACTTCCTCAGCGTGCCGCGGAACATGCCGGCACGGCTCAACCTGCTGTTCGACGCGCCCGACCAGGAACTCTGGCTCGACGAGACGAACCGCGGCAACAGCATCGTGCCGGCGTTCGGGGTGGCGTACGCGTGGGCGGTGACGGGGCACCGCGTGGCGTTCAGCGAACCGTACCTGATGAGCCACGGCAACCCCTACGGGCACGACAGCTTCCCCGCGCACGAGGTTGAGCGGCGGATGCTGCTCTGCGTCGCGCACGGCTGCCGGCCGAGCATCGCCGTCGCGCAGCCGGCGCGGCTGCAACAGGGTGTGTACAAGGCGATGGACGAGGTGCAGCGGCGGAAAGCGTGGCTGGCGCGCACCCGGCCGGAGAAGTGGGCGGCCCTTCTGATGAGCGACGACACGAAGACCTTCTATGGCCGCTCGGCCGGGCGCGTCGAGGAGCGCTACCTGGCGAACGTGTTCGGCACGTTCCGGGCGTGCGTCGAGGAACACCTGCCGACCGCGGTCGTGAACGACTGGGATCTGACGCCCGAGGGGCTGGCCGGGTATGCGGTGCTGGTCCTGTCGAACGCGGCGTGCCTGAGCGACCGGCAGGTCGCGGCGGTGCGGGCGTTCGTCGAGGCCGGCGGCGGGCTGGTGGCCAGCCTCGACACGTCGCTGTTCGACGAGAACGGCGACGCGCGGCCGAACTTCGCGCTCGCCGACGTGTTCGGTGCCGACTACCGCGGTATCCCGGACCCGACCGGCGGGAAGGAGGAGCTCGACGAGAACTTCGCCCGCGCCCTGCCGCCCGACTACTGGGAGAAGCGCCGCGGCGTGTTCGACGCACGGCTGACGCCGGGGTCGTTTCTGCACGCCGGGAGACTCGCCGAGTACGTCGGTCTCGATGCGGTGACGTTCAAGGGGCCGGCGGTGCGCGTGCGCCCGCGCGACGGCACCGCGGTCGCCGCCACGCTCGGTCCGAAGGGGCGAGCGGACGGCACGTCCCCGGCGGTGCTGACGCGTATGCTCGGGCGCGGGCGGGTGGCGTACCTCGCGGCGGGGTTCGACGCAGCGTACTACCTCTATCCGTATCCGTACCAGCGCCTCGTTCTGGCGAACGCGATCCGCTGGGCGGCCGGCGCCGTGCCGCAACCGGTGGCGGTGCAGGCGCCGATGTGCGTCCACGCCACCGCAATGCGACAGCGCACGGCCGGTGGCGAACGGCTGGTCGTTCACCTGTTCAACGACCTGAACCCCGCCGGCGGCCACGCCCACCCGGCCGACGATGTACCGCTCCGTGAGGATGTCGTGCCCGTCCACGACATCCGCGTGACATTCCGCGTGAAGGATACCGTCCGCGGCGTCCGGCTGGAGCCGGACGCCGCGGACCTACCGCGGGTTGTGGCCGGGGATGGCGTCACAGTTGTGGTACCGCGGCTCGACGTTCACGCGATGGTCGTCGCGGAGTTGACGCCGCCCGCAGCAGCACCGTGAAGCTGCCTGAACATCGCGTCAGGGATTTGAGAAGTGCGCTTCTCGTGTCGGCGTGACGGGCGTGTGCGCCACGCGAATCGGCCGGGATTCCCGCGGATTCAGACAGATCAAAAACGAGGCATTGGATTTGCTTCGTCCCGGCCCCGACAATGTGAGAGGTCGGTGCTGTTTTCGGGATCGATCCCGTTCGGCCCGTCATTCCGGGCCCGGCGCCGATTCCTGCGTGGAACGAGGCCGTAATGCAGGCCGGGACCGTTGAGTCGTACAGCCCAAGAAACGTGGTGGAATCAACCGATGGACTGCGGCGAGTCCTGGTCGCCGACGACAACGTGGACGCGGCCGAGAGTCTGGCGATGCTCCTCACCCTGATGGGGAACGAGGTCCGCACGGCCGCCGACGGGCTCGAGGCGGTGCGGGTCGCCGAGGAGTTCCGGCCCGACGTGGCCGTACTCGACATCGGTATGCCGCGGCTCGACGGGAACGGCGCCGCTCGCCGCATCCGCGCCGAGCCGTGGGGCCGCGACGTGACCCTCATCGCCCTCACCGGATGGGGCCAGGACGCGGACCGCCGCCGCACCGCCGAGGCCGGGTTCGACCTTCACCTTACCAAGCCGGTGGACCCGGCCACCCTCGACCGGCTGCTCGCCGAGATGACCGGCCGGAACTGACCCACCGCCGCCCACCGGGTCGCTTCTGTGTATCCTACCGGCATGACCGCGTTCACCCCGGACGAGTCCGCCGCTTGCCGGCGGCTCGTCGAACTGGCCCTCTCCGAAGACCTCGGCAGCGCCGGCGACCGCACCAGCCTCGCGCTCATTCCCGCGCACCAACTCGGCCGGGCGGCGTTCGTCGCACGAAGCGAAGGCGTCGTCGCCGGGCTTCCCGCGGCGGCGATGGTGTGTGCCGCGGTTGATCCGGCGCTCGCGTTCGCGCCGGCACGCCCGGACGGGTCGGCGCTCACCCGCGGCACCCTCCTCGCCACGGTCGCCGGGCCGTTGCGCTCGATCCTCGCGGCGGAGCGGACGGCGCTCAACTTTCTCCAGCGCCTGTCCGGGGTCGCGTCGCTCACCCGCTGCTATGTCGATGCCGCGGCCGGCACCCGCGCCGTTGTACTCGACACGCGCAAGACCACGCCCGGCTGGCGGCTGCTGGAGAAGTACGCGGTGCGGATGGGCGGCGGCACGAACCACCGGCTCGGGCTGTACGACGGCGTGCTCATCAAGGACAACCACCTCGCCGGGCTTGGTGGCGACGTGCGGCGGGCGGTCGAACTCGCCCGCGCCGCGCCCGGCAACGGCGGCCTGCCGGTGGAGGTAGAAGTCGATACACTCGACCAACTCGAACACGCCCTCGCCGCCCGCACGGACATCGTGCTGCTCGACAACATGACGCCCGACCAGATGCGTGCCGCCGTCGCCCGGCGGAACGCGGTCTCGCCCGGCACGCGGCTCGAGGCGTCCGGCGGGGTCAACCTGACGACCATCGCCGCCATCGCCGCCACCGGCGTGGACCGGATCAGCGTCGGGGCCCTCACCCACTCCGCCCCCGCCCTCGACATCGGCCTCGACTACACCACATGAAACCCGCCGAGGAATGGACCTTCCCCACCGACCTCGTCGGCCGGCGGGTGCTCGTCTTCGACGAGCTCGACAGCACCAACACGTTCGCCGCCGCGCTCCCGCCTGATGCGCCCGACGGGCTCGTGGTCGTGGCGAAGAACCAGACCGCGGGGCGCGGTCGCTTCGGCCGCCCGTGGCGGAGCCGGCCGGGCGCGGCGCTGCTGATGTCGGTCGTGCTGTCGCCGCCGCCGGAGTTGCGGCGCCCGGTGATCCTCACGGCGTGGGCGGCGGTCGCGGTCGGGGCGGCGGTCCGCGAGCTCACCGGCGTGCAGGCCCGTATCAAATGGCCGAACGACCTGTTCGCCCGCGGCAAGAAGGTGTGTGGCATCCTCATCGAGCAGGGGGTTCGCACGGTGGCCGGGATCGGCCTGAACCTCGGCCAGACGGCCGACGAGTTCGCCGCCCTCGGCCTGCCGGACGCGGCGTCACTCGGGATGCTCACCGGCGCCACCGGCGAGCTGCGTGACGCGGCCGGGGCGGTGGTGCGGAGCCTGGACGCCGAGTGGGGGCGGTTGCTCGCCGGTGAGCGGGTCGCGGTCGAGGCGGACTGGAAGTGGCGGGTCGGCTTCCTCGGCCGCGACGTGGAGGTGGAACGGACCGACGGCACGCGCCCGGTCGGCCGCCTCCGCGAGATGGGCTTCGACGGGCTCGAACTCGAACGCCCGGACGGCACGGTCGAGCTCATCCCGCCCGAGGCGGTCGAGCACGTCCGGGCGGCGGACGGGTTATGACCGCGGTGGCTAACGCTGTTGCCCTGGCGGATGTGATATTTTCTGCGACGATGTGCACTCCGGGACGTTTCCGCGGGTGAACGTCCGGGCAGAAGTGTGTGGGGCACCCGTCAGCTCAACCACCGGGGGTTGATGGGCTGGCTTTCTGACATCTATTGCGGACAGTGTGGCTTTAAGCAACCGCGGTTCCTTCCTCTGCACCGGGAGGCATACGTCCTCCCGACCGGGGAAATCACACCGCTCCCATTCCAGGTCGCGTGGTGCGGCCGGTGCCGGGTCGTGGTGCGGGCCGAGTACCCGGCCGACGCACTTCGCCGGGTGGCGGACGAGCAGGAGGCGCGGCTCGACCCGGCTGACACCGGCAGATACACGGCCCGCCGCCGGGCGGAATGCGGGGTACTCCGCCGGGTGGCCGCCGACCGCACCGCCCCGCCGCGGTGCCTGGAGTGCGGCTCGACCGGGATCGTCGGGTTCGGCCCGTGGGAGTGGGAAGCAGAGGTCGTCCATCCGGGGTGCGGGGGCGCCTTGCGGTTTCCTCGCACGGCCCACTGCTCGCCGGTCTTCCCGGCCGCTTACCGGGCCAACTCGCCGGAGGGAGAAGACCTCGGGCGGGAAGTCGCGCGCGACCTGGGTCAGGACGAGGCGGTCGAGCACGTCCGGGCCGCGGACGGCGGTCCGACGTGAGTCCGCTTTTTGAGTCGTGTCGGGAGAGACGCCCGCCACTCGTGCGGGCGGTCCGGGGTTCCTTGCCTTCTCGCCGGGGCGGGGGTAACATCGGGGTGCCCGCAGGACCGAGTCCCGGGCGCTCCTTATACGCCGGTCGCCAATGCCCGCCCTGATCCTGTTGAAGTCGCCGACCGGGGGCACCCCGGGAGACAAGATCCCGCTCGACGGCGATCTGGTGGTCATCGGCCGCGACGCCGAGACGTGCCAGATCGTCCTCCCGCACCACGCCATCAGCCGCCGGCACGCGCAGATCACCCGGGACCGCGGACAGTTCTACATCGAGGATCTGAAGAGCCGCAACGAGACGTTCGTCAACGGCCGCAAGGTCACCACCCGCACCGTGCTGCGGGCCGAGGACCGGCTCAAGTTCTGCGACTTCCTGTTCAAGTACCACGACGAGCGCGCCTCCCCGTTGAAGGTGGCAGAGAAGCCGCCGCTCCCCGACTTCATGACCCGCGAGGCCGAGGAGGAGCCGGACTCGGGCGGTGCCACCACCATCGAGGCGACCGGCAGCCGGCTCAACGCCCAGCACTTCCTCGACTCGCAGCCGACCGACCGCCTCCGCACGCTCCTGGACATCAGCACCGGGCTGTCGCGCACCCTCGACCTGGACCCGCTGCTGAACCAGGTCGCCGACACGATGCTCAAGGAGTTCAAGCAGGCCGACCGGTGCTTCATTATCCTCCTCGACGAGACCGGGCGGATGATCCCGCGGGCGGTCCGCGTCCGCCGCGGCGACCCCGAGGAGGCGCGGTTCAGCCGGACGATCATCCGCAAGGCGGTCGAGACGCAGCACTCGTACCTCAGCGAGGACGCCTCGGCCGACGCCTCGCTCCCGGCCAACGCCTCGATCGCCGAGTTCAAGATCCGCTCGGTCATGTGCGTCCCGCTGGTGACGGCCGAGGGGCGGTCGCTCGGGGCCATCCAGCTCGACACCCAGGACCGGGCGAAGAAGTTCCGGGAGGACGACCTGAACATGCTGGCGATCGTCGCCAACCTGGCGTCGGTCGCGGTCGAGAAGGCGAAGCTGCACGAGGCGGCGGTCGCCTCGGAGAAGGCGAAGAAGGAGATGGAACTCGCCCGGGCGGTGCAGCTCGGGTTCCTCCCGCAGACGATGCCCGAGGTGGCCGGGTACGAGTTCTACGCCCACTACTCGCCGGCCCAGACGATCGGCGGCGACTACTACGACGCGGTCGTGCTCCCGAACGGCCGGCTGGCGGTGGTCCTCGGCGACGTGGCGGGGAAGGGCGTGCCGGCGGCACTGCTCGTGGCCAAGCTCAGCTCCGAGGTCCGCTTCTGCCTGCTGACCGAGCCGGACCCGGTGCGGGCGGTCGGCCTGCTGAACGACCAGATGATCCGCGGCGGGCTCGGCGACCGGTTCGTGACACTCGCCGTGATGGTGGTCGATACCGTGGCGCACCAGATGACGGTGGTGAACGCCGGGCACATGAACCCGCGGCTGTACCGGTCCGTGTCGGGCGACCTGGTCGACGCCATCAGCACCGAGGCGACCGGCCTGCCGCTCGGGGTGATGCCCGGGTACGAGTACGAGTCCGTGACCCTGCCGCTCGACACCGGCGACCTCGTCGCGGTGTTCACCGACGGGGTGACGGACGCGATGAGCCCGCCCGGGGTGCTGTTCGGCCCGGAGGGCGTGGACGCCGCCCTCGTCCCGCCGGACGACCCGGTGGCGGCGGCCGGGTGGGCGCCGCGGCGGGCCGGCGAGCGGCTCGTGCAGGCGGTCCGCCGGCACGCCTCCGGCCGCGCCCAGAACGACGACATCGCCCTGATGCTGTTCGGCCGGAAGGACGCGGCGCAGGTGCCGAACACCTCCCGGACCGACCCGAAGGCCACCGCCCTTCGCGCGCCCTGACCGCCGCCGAACGGAGGCACCCCCATGAGCAGCGGCCCGGCCGTCCTCCCCGACGTGGAGACCGAGGAGCAGACGCGCACCCGGCACCAGCCCCCGTACCACGTCGTCCTGCTGAACGACGACGACCACAGCTACCAGTACGTGATCCTGATGCTGCTGGAGCTGTTCGGGCACCCGCCGGAGAAGGGGTATCAGCTGGCCGAGGAGGTGGACCGCGCCGGGCGGGCGATCGTCTGCACGACGAGCCTGGAGCGGGCCGAGCTGAAGCAGGAGCAGATCCACGCCTACGGCCCCGACCCGCTCATCCCCCGCTGCCGGGGGTCGATGAGCGCCGAACTCGAGCCGGCGGAGTGACGGGGGGCGACGGCGCCGCGCGAGCGATGCCGCGTCCTCCTCCTTGACGACGACGACGACCATTCCTTCAGCCACATCATCAACTGCATTTCGCAGTGCTGGGGTACTCCGCGGAGAGAGGAGCATCGGCTCGCACGGGCCGCCCCGCGTGGGGCTGAAACCCGTGTCGCCCCCTGCCGCCGGCACGACCCGCACATCTCGCACCCGGGCGCCCG
>JAFKFQ010000085.1 GCA_017308215.1 bacterium
AGTGCGCCGGGTGGCTCAAGGAGAATCGGGCGGTCGGCACCCGGTTCGATAAGTTGGCCGTCCAGTTCCTCGGGATGGTCCACCTGGCCATGATCCGACGCTACCTCCGGGCTCTTGCTACACACCCGGATTCAGCAGACAGAGCCTAGCTGCTCCAAGAACTCCAGCACCTCGGGTTGCTGGGCCTCGTCCCGCAACGGTGTTTCCAGGTTGTCCAGTACTAGCAGCCGAGGGCCGCCGATTCGGGCTGTGGACACGATCCGATTGGTCAGCCCGGCCCCGAGTGGCACCCCGAGAGCCCCGGCCAGTTTCTCCAGCAACAGCGGCAGCCCGTCGGCACCGTCGAGCTTGGCGAAGTGTCGGCGGTCGCCGTACCGTTCGACGACCGCCGGGTCGTGGAGCAGGGCTGCCGTCAGAGTGCTCTTCCCCATTCCGCCGATGCCGGTGACCGGAACCTTCGGTAGTGGCTTGTTGGCGTCGGCCGGGACGATCCGGGAGCGGAGGGCGGCGAGAACGTCGTCCCGCCCAAAGAAGACTGCCGGGGCCGGGGGGAGCGGGGTCACGTCCGCCGCGGCCGCCGGGTCGGCCGTGGGCCGCACCGGGAGCTCGGTCAGACGGGCCAGAAGTTGAATCAGATCTTTCAGGTCCCGGGTTCGATCGGCTCCTTTCCGGAGCTCGACCTTCTGGATGTCCGACAGTTGTTCCAGCTCGCACCCCGTGGGGAGTCCGGCGGCCGGCGGGACGGCCGCCCCGTCCGCCAGCACGACGACCACCGGCTTACCGTCCCGCAGGGCGGTACAAATCTCGACTCGGACCCAGTCGTTCGGGTCGTCCAGCCGGCGGCGCCCGTGGTCATCCGCCGCCTTCAACCAGCTCGGACCGATCACCGCGACCAGTACCCGGGCGCGGCTCAGCTCGGCCCGGAGCCGGGCCAGCCAGCGGTCGCCACCCTGGAGGTTCGAGTCGTCCTTGAATACGTTCTCCGGGCCGAACGCACCCTTCAACCGGTCGGCCAGGTGGTCCACGGTCGTCTGGGTGTCGTTCTTGCGGTAGTTGATGAATATCATGGGCGTATCGTGGCGGCGGGGATTGTCCCATGCTAGCCCGACGGCCGCAGGAACTCCAGACGCCCGATACGGCCCCGACTCGCATTGCCGGAGCAACCCCCGCCAGACATAGCGACCGTGTCTTCCCGGTCCGTGAGAGGCCGGTTACACTGCTTCCGCCGGTGTCGCCGGGCGCGGCGCCGCCCCGTTTCCCGTCTCATCCCCGTCACGACAGGAGCGCCGATGACCCCGCGCATCACCACCGCCGACCGCCGTCGCTTCCTCGGGTCCGCCGCGGCCGCCGCCGTACTCCCGTTCTGGACCGTCCCCGGTGCGTTCGCGCAAGAGGTGGCCCGCACCCCGACGCCGCCGCAGACCGAAGGCCCGTTCTACCCGAACCGCCTCCCGCTCGACACCGACAACGACCTGCTCATCCTCAACGACAACATGACGCCCGCCGTCGGCGAGATCACGCACCTCACCGGCAAGGTGATGGACCCGCGCGGCAACCCGGTCCGCAACGCGCTGGTCGAGATCTGGCAGTGCGACGCCCGCGGGGTGTACCTCCACACCGCCGACAGCGGGCCGAAGCAGGACCAGCAGGACCGCAACTTCCAGGGGTTCGGCCGGTTCCTCACCGGCAGCACCGGCGAGTACTACTTCCGCACCATCAAGCCGGTGCCGTACCCGGGGCGGACGCCGCACATCCACGTCAAGGTGAAGCTCGGCCGCCGCGAGCTGCTCGTCACGCAACTGTACGTGAAGGACCACGAGGGGAACGCCCGCGACGGCATCTACCGGGCCGCCAGCCGCACCCCAGCGACGAAGGCGGCGATCGACGTGGCGTTCGTCCCGGTGCGCGGCTCCCGCACGGGCGAGCTGAACGCCAACTTCGACATCGTTCTCGGCCAGACGCCGGCCGGCTGAGCCGCTTGCCGCGCCGCGGGCGGAGGGGTATCTTCGGCGCACCCCACCCGCGGAGCCCGTCATGCGCCGATCGCTCCTCCTGTTCGCGGCGTTCGCCACCCCCGTCCTCGGCGCGTCGGCCCAGGACGCCGGCCCGGTCCGCAAGAAGCTCGACGCCGCGCGCGAGGCGTACAACCGCGAACTCCTCAAGTACCAGACCGGGGCGGTGGACTGGTTCGGCAAGCAGGAGGACGCGGCCCGCGCGAAGGGCGACAAGAAGCTCCTCGACGCGGTGACCGCCCAGCGCGCCGTGTACGCGGCCGGCGGCGACCTCCCGGCCGCCGCCCCGCGGGCGCTCCGTACCCACCTCGACGCCCCGCGGAAGGCGCTCGAGGCCGCCTACGCCGACGGCATCAAGGCCTACGTGAAGGCCCGCAAGGACGACGACGCGGCGGCGGCCGAGGCCGAGCTGACGAAGCTCCGCTACACCGCCACGTCGCTCGGCCGGGCGGTCGGCGACGCCCCGGTGAGGGTGACGAACAAGCACAGCGGGCGGATCCTCGCGGTCTCCGACGGGGCGACGGCCGACGGGTCCGCGGTCATCCAGTTCGACGACACCGGCGGGGCCGACCAGCGCTGGACCCTCGTCCCGGTCGACGAGGACTACTTCGTCGTGCGGAACAACCAGAGCCGCACGTACCTGACGAAGATGCTGAAGGACGACCGGGCGGTGGTGATCGGCAAGTTGTACGAGGGGGAGGCGGTGAAGAACCAGCACTGGCGGCCGGTCCCGGTGCCGGGCGAGGCCGGCTGGTTCGTGGTGCAGAACCGGGTGAGCGGGAAGTACCTGAGCGTCGACAACGGCTCCCGCGAGCCGGCCGCCCGGGTGATCCAGTACCGGTTCAACGGCCCGGCCGGGTCCGCCGACCAGTGGTGGCGGTTCGTGAAGTAGCCCGGCGGCCCGCCAACGACCCCCCACACGTTGCCGTTCTCCTGCCGACCGGCCGCCGCGCTTTGCGGGCGCGGCCGGTCGGGTACAATCGGGGGAGCCCGTCTCCCCGCCGCCCGCCGGGACCGCTCATGTCCGCGTCCCTCCGCTGCCCCGGGTGCCGCCGGCGCGTCCGCGTGCCGGACGGGACCGACCCCGCCCGCTGCCGCTGCTCCAAGTGCCGGACCCGCCTCCGCTCGGCCGACGACGAGGCCTACAGCGTCTTCGCCACCGCCGTCGCGCCCGACCCGCACCCGACGCCGAGCCCGGCCGAACCGCTGTCGCTCGACGAGTGCGAGCCGATCACCGCGGTCGGTGCGCCGACGGTCGAACTCCCGCCGCCGTTCAAGGTGCCGGCACGGGTCGTCGGTCGGCACCCACTGTTCGGCCCGGTCACGGCGGTGCTGACGCCGTTCGGCCTGTTCCTCGAGCGCGAGCCGAACCGGCCGCTGGCGTTCGCCCCGGTCGGCACGAAGGCGCTGGCGTCGGGCCGGGCGCTCGGTCTTCAGCTGCCCACCGGCCAGATTCTGGTGATCCTCCCGTCGCGGGCGCTGGCGACCGACGCGGCGGCGTTCCTCGGCGCGATGCGGCGAGTCCCCGACCCGGCCGATTACGACACGCCCGGGTGGGTGTTCCCGTCCGGCCTGCTACTCGTCCTCGTGCTGGCCGCGGTGGCGTTCGTCGGCGGGGCGGCGTTGTACCTGGCACTCCGCCCGCCGCCGGTCGTCGAAGCGCCGCCCCCGCCGGACCCGCCGCCGCCCGGGCCGCCGACCGAGCCGCCCCCGCCGCCCCCGCCCCCGCCAGGGCCGGAGGAGCCGCCGACGCACTACGACCTCGCGTACCGCGACGGCGTGACGCGCCTCGCCGACGGCCCGGCGGCGGTGACGGCGCTGGCGGTCACGCCGGACGGGACCGAGACCGTGGTCGGCTACGCCGACGGGACGACGTGGGCGTGGAAGCTCGACGACCCGGCGTTCGAGCCGCCGCGGGTCGGGCCGAAGGGCGTCGGCCCGGTCCGCCGTATCGACTTCGGCCCGGGCGCCGAGTTCGCCTACCTCACCGGCGACACCGGGCTGACGGCGGTGGGCTTCCGCGCCCCGCGGGCGGCGGTACTCATCCCCGGCCGCCCGGCGTGCGTCGTCCCCGACGCCTCCGCCGTCCGGTTCGCGGCGCTGCGCGGGGACAAGTTGGTGGTGCGGTACGTGGCGGCGGACCTCGTGCGGAACCCGCCGGCCGCGCGCGTGAAGGGCGGGGTGCTGACGGCGACCACGAAGGACGAGACACTGCCCTCCAACACCCGGCCCGACGTGCCGGCGCCGGGGGCAACGTTCGCGGCGTGGCACCCGGCGGGGAAGGTGGTGTACGGGTCGCCGAACGGCGCGGTCACGGCGTACCCGACGGGGCTGGAGGTGGTGCCGCTGACGCGGGCGCACAAGGCGCCGGTGCGGGCGTGGGCGGTCGGCCCGGTGTGGCCCGACTTCGCCACCGGCGACGAGTACGGGCTCGTCGGCGTGTGGCCGGACAAGGCGCAGTGGCCGTTCACGCTCCAGGCCGGCGCCGTGGCGGTGACGGGGCTGGCGTTCAGCCCGTGCGGCGGCGAACTCGCGGTGGCGGACGAGTCGGGCGCGGTGGCGGTGTGGAACCTGCCGACGCGCTCGAAGGTGTTCGAGACGGTCCGCCGCCCGCCGGTCGTCGTCGCCTACAGCCCGCGCGCCGACGTGCTGCTGATCTCCAACGAGAAGGGCGTGGAGGTGTGGTCGCTGGTGGCGCTGTCGGACGGGATGTGGCCGTGAGGCGGGTGGCGTCCGCGGTGTCCCGGTCGCGCAAACCAGCCGATCGCCTGGCTTCACTGCCCACTGCCCACTACCCAACGCGGCTGATGATGCACTTCAGATACCCCGACTCGCGGCACGTCACGGCGACGGGGTGGTCGGGGCTCGGGCCGCGGCGCTCCAGGATCTGCGTGTCGCGCTTCGCGTCCACCGCCACCTGCGCCAGCAGCTCCTCCAGGTCGATCATCGTGATGAGGCCGGTGCAGCAGCACGACACCAGGATGCCGTCGCGGTCGAGCAGCTTCATCGCCAGCGTGTGCAGGCGGCGGTAGCCCTTGATCGCGTCCGGGAGGGCGGCGCGGTTGCGGGCGAACTTCGGCGGGTCGAGCACCACCACGTCGAACTTGCGGCCGGACTTCGCCAGGTCGTCCAGCGTGCCGAACACGTCGCCCTTCTGGAACGTCGTCTGCGGCAGGTTGTTGTTGACCGCGTTCCGCCGTGCCAGCTCCAGCGCCGGCTCCGAGGCGTCGAGGCCGAGCACCTCGGCCGCGCCCGCCTTCGCCGCGTACAGCCCGAACCCGCCGCTATAGCAGAAGGCGTCCAGCACGCGCTTCCCGGCGCACAGCCGGGCGACGGCGGCGCGGTTGTCGCGCTGGTCGAGGTAGTAGCCCGTCTTCTGCCCCTCGGCGAGGTTGACCAGGAAGCGCAGGCCGTTCTCCTCGATCGTCAGGTCCGGTGGCGGCGGTTCGCCCCACAGGAGTTCGTCGTGCAGCTCGACCCCTTCGAGTCGGCCGATCCCCTTCTCGGTGCGGAGGTAGATGCCCTTCGGGTTCAGCACCTCGCGCAGCACCTCGCCGATCACATGCCGGCGCTGGCCGAGGCCGAGCGCGGTGAACTGCACCGCGAGCCAGTCGGCGTAGCGGTCCACGACCATGCCGGAGAGGAAGTCCGCCTCGCTGAACACCACGCGGTAGCCCGCCGCCGGGCCGTCGAGCTTGAGCGTGTCGCGCCGCAGTTGCGCCGCGCGTTCGATGCGGGCGCGGAAGAAGTCCTTGTTCAGCTCGACGCCGGGCTCCCAGCTGTAGAGGCGGACGTGGATCTTCGACTGGCTGTTGAACAGCCCGCGGGCGACGAAGTTGCCGGCGGCCGAGACGACCTCGACCTCGGCGCCATCGGCCGGGTCGCCTTCGATCTTGTCGATGGCGCCGGCGTACACCCACGGGTGGCGGCCGAAGAAGGGTTCGGCGCGGCGTTGCTTGAGCGTGACTTTGGGGGTCATGGAGTCGGGTCTTTCGGGCGAACGGCCGGCGTGAGCCGGCTGGTCGTTGTGACAGGTGCCAATACCAACGACCAGCCGGCTCACGCCGGCCGTTCGCCGAACCGGGGGTGACGCGCGGGGGCGCGGTTACACGCCCGCCTGCACCCGCCCCATGTAGGCGAGGGCGCGGTCGGTGTCGGTGGCCTGCTTGCGGGCGTCGAGCAGCGCCCGGACGCGGATCAGCAGTTCGGTCTTGTTGATCGGCTTGGTGATGAAGTCGTCGGTGCCGACGGCGACCGCCCGGTCCACGTCGGACGGCTGGTCGAGCGCGGTCACCATCAGCACCCCGACGCCATGGGTGGCCGGGTCGGCGCGGAGGCGTTCGCACACCTCGAACCCGCTCAGCCGCGGCATCATCACGTCGAGCAGAATGACATCGGGCTGCCACTCGCGGGCCGCCACCAAGGCGTCCTCGCCGTTCGACGCGATGCGGGTGTCGAACCCGGAGCCGTCGAGGTGCGCCTCCAGCAGCTCGGCGTTCGGCTGGCTGTCGTCGACGATCAGGACGCGCGGCATGACCACCTCGGACGGGGCGAATCGGTATTATAGGCCCGCGCCCGCCGGCGGCCGGTCCCGCCACGTTCGGGCCGTTCTCATCGGCTGCCGAAACCAACGAATCAACCACAAGAGACGTCGCGAGAGTGAGACGCCGGCCCAGGAATGGGCTCTAACCAATTCACGGAAAACGACTTCGGTCCCGATCCACGGGGAACTGTCCGTGCCTGTTCGTGTAATCTGCAATCCGGTCCATGCCGCGCACGTCCCGCCGCACGAGGTCGATAACGGGGTGGTTGTCCCGCCGTGGGAGGTGCCGGCGCGGTACGACGCCATCCGCGCCGCGCTCGCCGCGCGCGGCGGGTTCGCGTTCGAGGACGCGCCGCAACTCGCCGAGGACGTCGTGTGCGGGCTCCACGACCCCGGCTATGTCGCCTACCTGCGCGACACCTCCGCGGCGCTGGCGGCCGGCGAGTGGGTGATGCCGTCGGTCTTCCCGTTCGCGCCGGGCGCGGCCCGCGGCGAGAAGGCGCGGCGCGGGACGTACTGCTTCGACACCTTCACCGCGATCACCGCCGGCACGTTCGCCGCCGCGCTCGGCGGGGCGGCGGCCGCGTACCGCGGCGCGGAATTGCTCGCCTCGGAAGCCGAGCGAACGGTCTACGCGCTGACGCGCCCGCCCGGGCACCACGCCGAGCACGCTCGCTGTGGCGGGTACAGCTTCCTCAACAGCGCCGCCCTCGCCGCCGCCGCACTCTCGGCGCACGGCCCGGTCGCGGTGCTCGACCTCGACGTCCACCACGGCAACGGCACGCAGCACCTCTTCTACGCCCGCGCCGACGTACTCACCGTCTCGATCCACGGCGACCCGGCGGGGCTGTTCCCGTACTTCTCCGGCTTCGCCGACGAGACCGGCACCGGCGCCGGCCTCGGGCTGAACGTGAACCTGCCACTGCCGCTCGGGACGGACGAGGCCGGCTACCGCCCGGCGCTGGCGGCGGCGCTGGGGCGGGTGGCGGCGTTCCGCCCGGCGTTCCTGGTAGTGCCGTTCGGGACCGACGCGCACGAGGCCGACCCGATCGGCGGGCTGTGCCTGCCGACGGGGTTCTACGCCGAGCTCGGCGCCGCGGTGCGAGCGCTCGGCCTGCCGGCGCTGGTGCTGCAGGAAGGCGGGTACGACGTGGCGACGATGGGGGAGTGCGTGGCGGCGTTCCTGGGGGCACTGGCGTAGTGGTGTCGGGGCGAAGCCCCGACATGGCGAACGGCCGGCGTGAGCCGGCTGGTCGTTGGTACGGGTGCCCGAGCGGACAACCCGGGTGACCGGTCACCGTGTCCGGTGTCTGTACCAACGACCA
>JAFKFQ010000086.1 GCA_017308215.1 bacterium
GCCGCCCGCAGTCGCCGCGCCACCTCGGCGAACGCCAGCACGCTCGCCGTGCCCGCGGCGATCACCAGCCAGTCGAGCGGTTGCAGCGGCTCCACGTTGAAGATCCGCCCGCCCACCGACACGATCAGCACCTGGCCGATGATCGTCAGCGACGCGATCAGCAGGAACTGCGGGTTCGAGAACAGCTTGTAGAACCCGCTCTCGCGCGGGTTCAGCGACCGGCAGTTGATCTGGTTCCACACCTGGAAGAACACGTACACGCTGAAGAAGATGGTCGCCTGCCGCAGCGTGAGTTGCGGGAACTCCTCGGACTTCGGCCCGTCGCCGGCGAACCAGCCCTGGTGCTCCATCCCGAGCAGGAGTGCGAGCATCACCACCACGAAGAACGCGGCGGTGACGAGGATGTTCCCGCGCATCGCCTTGGTGACGATGTTCTCGTCGCGCCGCTTCGGCACCGCCCGCATCAGCCCCGGGCGCGGCGGCTCGCTGCACAGCGCGATGGCCGCGAACGTGTCCATGATGACGTTGATCCACAGCAGCTGCAGCACGGTGAACGGCGGCCGCACGCCGAGGAACGGGCCGAGGAACGCGATCGTCAGCGCGCTCACGTTGATGGTGAGCTGGAACTGGATGAACCGCTGGATGTTCTCGTACAGCGACCGGCCCCACTGCACGGCGCGGACGATGGTGCCGAACGAGTCGTCGAGCAGCACGATCTTGCTCGCCTCCTTCGCCACCTCGGTGCCGGCGATCCCCATCGCCAGCCCCACGTCGGCCTTCTTCAGGCTCGGCGCGTCGTTCGTGCCGTCGCCGGTCATGGCGACGACGTGGTGCTGGTCCTGGAGGAGTTTCACCATCCGGTACTTGTCGAGCGGGCGGGCGCGGGCCAGCACGCGCAGGTGCGGCAGCCGCGCCTTCAGCTCGTCGTCGGTGAGCTGGTTGAACTCGTCGGAGGTCAGCGCGAGCGCGTCCGGCGCGTCGAGCAGGCCGATCTCGCGCGCGATGGCGCGTGCCGTCTCGATGTTGTCGCCGGTGATCATCTTCACCTCGATCCCGGCGTCGCGGCACTGGCGCACGGCCGCCGCCACCTCCTCGCGGACCGGGTCGCGGATGGCGACGAACCCGGTGAAGATCAGCCCCTTCTCGATCTCCTCGCGGCGGTCGTGGATCTCGTCCTCGGTCTGCGGGAAGTCCGGCGGGAGGACGGCGTGGGCGAACGCCAGCGTGCGCATCGCGTCGCCGGCGGCGGCCCTCAGCCCGCCCACGACCTGCTCGCGCACCTCGTCGAGCGGGCGGACCGAGCCGTCGGCGGCGAGGTAGCGGTCGCAGTGGGCGAGCACCATCTCGGGCGCGCCCTTCACGAGCGTCACCGGCTTGTCGTTCACCTTCGTGACCGTCGTCATCCGCTTCCGGTCGGACGAGAAGTGGATCTGGTACAGGACCGGGTGGTCGGCGCGGAACGTGGCGTAGTCGATGGCGTGGCCGTTCGGCACCCACGCCCCGGCGCGGAGCCACGTCAGCAGTGCGCCCTCGGTCGTGTTGCCGACGGTGAGCGTGCGGCCCTCCTTCTCCTCGAGGCTGGCCGTCGAGTTGACCGCCGCGTTGAGGACGAGCCACCCGAGCGGCGTGCCGGGGGCGGCGGTCTGGCCCGCGAGTTCCTTGTCCGCGACGGCGCCGCCGAGGCCGACGCGCGAGACGGTCATCTTGTTCTGCGTCAGCGTGCCGGTCTTGTCGGAGCAGATGACGGTGGCCGAGCCGATCGTCTCGGTGGCGACGAGCTGGCGGACGAGGGCGTTGGCCCGCGTCATCTTCTGCATGGCCAGCGCGAGCGACACGGTCACGCTCATCGGCAGCCCCTCGGGGACCGCGACGACGATGATGATGACCATGTACACGAAGTACGACAGCAGCGCCCGCACGCTGCCGAGCAGTACCGCGCCGAACGACTCGTCCGGCCCCGGCCAGCGCACCTCGCCGACGTACAGCCCGCGGGCGAGCAGCGCCACGAAGATGGCGATGGCGGCGATGTACCCGACCTTGCTGATGAGGTCGGCGAGGCGCGTCAGCTTCTCCTGGAGCGGCGTCGCCGCCTTCGAGATGGTAAGCTTTTTCTGCACCCGCCCTTCCGTCGTCTCGGCCGCGCCCTCGGCCGGCTCGTCGTCGCCCTCGGGCTCGCCGGACAGGCGGCGGGCGATCTGGCCGATCATCGTGTCGTCGCCGACGTTGCCGACCACCATCAGGCCGACGCCGTCCACGACCTGCGTGCCGCGGTACACGCACCCTGGCTGTTCGGGGCCGTCGCCGGCGTCGTCCTCGCGGGCCGCCGTCTTCTTGACCGGCTCGCTCTCGCCGGTCATGAGCGACTGGTCGAGCATCAGCTCGTTGGCGCGGAGGATGCGCCCGTCGGCCGGGATCTCGTCGCCCATCTCCAGCACGACGAGATCGCCGACCACCACGTCTTCGAGGCCGACGGTCTGCACCGCGCCGCCGCGCGTGACCTTGACCTGCGCCGCATCCTTCGAGGCGTTGAGCTTCTCGAACTCGTTGTCGCTGCGGTACTCGCTGTAGAACGCGACGCCGGTCGCTAAGGCGACCGCGGCCATCACCTCCAGTCCTTCGTAGGACGGGTGCCCGATGGCGACGCTGACGCCGACGAGCGCCGCGGCGAGGCCGAACAGGATCGACGGCACCCAGTCGCCGAGCCCCTTCACGACGAGGGCGGCGACGAGCACGCCGAGCACGGCCGCGAGCCCGACCCCGCCGGCGACCGGCGACGCCTCGAACAGGTCGACGACAATCTTGAGCAGCGACGCGGCGAGCAGGATCTTGATGATCGGCTCGTCGAACTTTTCGAGGAACTTCTTCCAGACCGGTTCCTTCGGCAGCGGCGTGAGCCGGTTGGCGCCGAACCGCTCCCGGCTCTTGGTCACGTCGTCCGGGCCGAGGCCGGCGTCGCGGGCCTTCGGGAACAGGTCGGCAACGTCGCGGAGGGAGCGCATGGCGGGGGGGTAGCCCTTCGGGGAGGTGGGCGCTGGTACCCGGGGATTCGTCCGGCCCGCCGGTCCCTTTCGGGCGGTCGCGGCGGAGCGGGCGCCGAACGAGTCCGAGCCCCAGCGGGTCGGGTGCGGCCGTCGGACGGACGACTACTGCTCCATCACTTCCTTTTCCTTCTTGCCACCGAGGTCGTCGATCTTCGTCTCGTAGGCCTTGAGCAGGTCTTGAACCTTCGCCTTCCCCTTGTCGCGGTCGTCCTCGGTCATCGTCTTCGCCTTCTCGGCGTCGTCGAAGTGCTTGTTCCCGTCGCGGCGGATGTTGCGGCAGCTCACCTTCGCCGACTCCGCCTGCTTCTTGATCTGCGCCACCAGCTTCTTCCGCTGGTCGCCGCTCATCGCCGGGATCGACAGGCGGATGGTCTTTCCGTCGTTGTTCGGCGCCAGGCCGAGGTCGGACGAGCGGATCGCCTTCTCGATCTCTTTCAGGTCTTCCGCCTGGTACGGTTTGATGACGATGCTGGACGCGTCCGGGCAGGTGACGCTGGCGATGTTCTTGATCGGCGTCGGGCTGCCGTAGTATTCGACGCGGAGGGCGTCGAGCATGCCCGGGGAGGCGCGGCCGCTTCGCAGCCCCTTGAGGTCGTTGCGGAACACATCAAGCGCCTTCTCCATCCGGTCTTCGGCGTCCTTGAGGATTTGCGCGCTGTTCATGGGGGCACCTGCGGTGCGGGATTCGGGAGATCAGGATTCGGGACTCAGGGGAAACGACCCGATCCCGGACGTGGACAGTTTACGAGGGTACGGGTGACCCCGGCATTCTCCCCGAATGCCGAATGCCGAATCCCGAGCCCGGTTGCCGCCCGGCGGCGTCAGCCGGCCACGATGGTGCCGATCGGCTCTCCGGCGATGGCCCGCTCGATCGCCCGGTCACGCTTGTAGTTGAAGACGAGGATTGGGAGCTTCGCCGTCCGGCACATGTCGAACGCGCCCATGTCCATGACGCGCAGGCCGTCGCGGATGACCTTCTCGTAGGTGAGGCGGTCGTACCGCTCGGCGAACTCGTTCACCTCCGGGTCGGCGCTGTACACGCCGTCCACCCGCGTCGCCTTCAGCACGACCTCCACGCCGAGCTCGGTGCCGCGCAGGGCCGCCGCGGTGTCGGTGGTGACGAACGGGTTCCCGGTGCCGCCGGCGAGGATGACGACGCGGCCCTTTTCGAGGTGGCGGATAGCCCGGCGGCGGATGTACGATTCGGCGACCGTCTCCATCCGCACGGCGCTCTGGAGGCGCGTCTCGACGCCCATCGCCTCCAGCGTGTCCTGGAGCGCGAGGCCGTTCAGCACGGTGGCGAGCATCCCCATGTAGTCGGCGGTCGCCGGCTTGATCGTCTCGCCGCCGGCCGAGAACTGCGCCCCGCGGAGGATGTTCCCGCCGCCGACGACGACCGCGAGCTGCACCCCCCGGGCGACGACCCGCTTGATCTGCTCACCGATCGCCGCCGCCTCGTCGAGGCTGATCCCGCTCTTGCCGCCGTGGCCGAGCGCCTCGCCGCTGAGCTTCAGCAGCACGCGCCGGTACTTCGGGGTCAGGTCGGTGTCGGGCATCTGGCTTTGTACGTGGAGTAGGGGCGTTCCCCATTGAGGTAGCGACAACCGCACCGCTGTGAAGGGGTGAGCGGGTGACGGGGTGAAGGGGGACAAACCGGAATTCTTCTCACCCCTTCACCCGCTCACCCGGAGCGTCACTCTCCCCGTCCCTTGATCGCCGCGCCGGGGCCGCCCCCGCCGCCCCCGCAGCCCCCGCCGCCGATGGCGAAGATCAGGAAGATGATGAGCACCTGCGCCCCGAGCACGACGGTGCCGAGGACGCGGCGGACGGTCGTCTGCTCCGGCATCATGTACCCGAGGCTCCCGGCCATCAGGAACAGGAAGCCGAACATCATCCCGTACATCTCGAACCACCGCGCCCGCTTGTTGCTCACCCGCTCGAAGCTCACCCCGTCCTCGACCCGGTCGCGGTCGTTGTCCTTGAAGAACTTCTCCCGCGCCGCCTCGATGTCCTCCGGGCTTTTCTTGTCCTTCTGGAGCTTCCGCAGCTGGATGCTCCACTCCAAGTCCAGCCGCTCGCGGGCGCCTTCGGCCCGGCTGATCGCCGCGTTCCCGATGATCGGCATGAACAGGAACACGATCACCAGGAACGCCCCGAACCCGAACAGGAGCGTCGGCACGCCGCCGAAGTCCTTGAAGATCTTCAGCGGGTCGATCGCCAGCCCGCCGGAGCGGGCCGGGCGGTCGCGGTCGCGGTCGCGGCCGCCCCGGCGCGGCGGCTCGTCGTCCAGGTCTTGAAACGTGGGCGGTGGGGGCGGCGGGGCGGAGCCACGGCTCGGGACCGGGGGCACGGCCGGGTCGTCGATCTCCAGTCCGGCGTCGGTCACCACCAGCCCGGTCGCGCACTTCTTGCACCGGATGCGCCGGCCGATGTCCTTCGCCGCCACGTTGTAGACGGCGCCGCAGGTCGGACAGGTGTTGTTCACGGGCGGCCCCCGGGAGTCGGAACGGGCGGATTTTAAGTCGCCCCCCACTCGGACGCAAGCGGTTGATAGGATGATCCCGGCACGGCGGGCCGGCTCCCCGGGCGGTCGTCCCGGCCGCGGCCCCGCCGCTCGCGGGGATCACCATGACCACGCCGCTCACCGTCGTCATCTTCGGGGCGTCCGGCGACCTCGCCGCCCGCAAGCTCATCCCGGCCCTGTACAACCTGGCCCGCAAGAACCGCCTTCCCGCCGAGGCGAAGGTCGTCGGCGTCGCCCGGTCGGCGTTCACCGACGACGCCTTCCGCGACAAGATGAAGGCGTCCGTCGCGGCCCACAAGGAGCAGTGGGACGAGGCGGTCTGGGACCGGTTCGCCAAGCAACTCTACTACGTCGCCGCCGACATCACCGGCGCCGCCGACGGCACCGCCCCGCTGAAGGCGTGGTTCGACCGGCACGAAGGCCCGACCGGCGGCCGCCGTCTCTACTACTTCTCGGTGAAGCCGGAACTCTACCCGGAACTGAGCGCGGCGCTCGGCGAGGCGGGGTTCAGCAAGGAGGACGGCGGGTTCCGGCGGGTGATCGTCGAGAAGCCGTTCGGCCACGACCTCGCCACGGGCAAGAAACTCAACGCCGACCTGCACAAGCACTGGCGCGAGGACCAGCTCTACCGCATCGACCACTACCTCGGCAAGGAAACGGTCCAGAACATCCTGGTGTTCCGGTTCGCCAACACGCTGTTCGAGCCGCTGTGGAACTACCAGTACATCGACCACGTGCAGATCACCGTGGCCGAGACGGTCACCGTGGGCGAGCGGCTGGCGTACTACGACACCAGCGGCGTCGTCCGCGACATGATCCAGAGCCACCTCCTCCAGGTGATGACGCTGGTCGGGATGGAGAGCCCGGTCCGGTACACCGCCGACACGCTCCGCAACGAGAAGATGAAGGTGCTCGACAGCATCCCGGTGCCGACCGTGGAGGAGGCGTCGCACCTCGTCTCCGTCGGCCAGTACGCGGGTTACCGGCAGGAGCTGGCGAAGCTGAAGGCGAAGCTGACCGCGGCCGGGAAGCACGACGAGGCGGCGGCGATCAACCCGAACTCGAAGACGCCGACCTACGCCGCGGTCCGGCTGACGATCGAGAACGGGCGGTGGAAGAACGTGCCGTTCTACATCCGGTCCGGGAAGGGGATGACGAAGCGGTACAGCGAGATCATGATCCAGTTCCGCTGCCCGCCGCACCTGATGTTCCCGCTCCCGAAGGGCGAGGTGCTCCAGTGTAACCGGATGACCCTGGTGCTCCAGCCGAACGAGGGGATCACGCTGAACTTCCAGACGAAGGTGCCGGACGTGGAGGGGACGCGGCTGAGCCCGCGCGACCTGTCGTTCGACTACCGCGAGGGGTACGGGGACAAGGCGCTGCCGGAGGCGTACGAGCGGATGCTCCTGGACGCGATCCAGGGGGACGCGAGCCTGTTCCTGCGGAGCGACGAGATCGAGCGGGCGTGGGAGATCATGGACCCGATCATCGCCGCGCTCGAGCGGGCCGACGCCCCGGACCCGGAGGAGTACCCGATCGGCTCGCACGGCCCGGCGGGTGCGGACCAGTTTTTGCTAAACGAGGGCCGGAAGTGGCAGCCGATCGGGTGACCGCTCCGTCGTTGGCGGCTCTGCGCCACCCGGTGCGGAGCCGCTAGCAGACACGCCCCGAGCTCGTCACTTCTTCCGGAGCCTCCGATGCGTCTCCTCGCGCTCCTCGCCCTGGTGTTCGCCCCCGGCTTCGCCGCCGCGGCGGACGGCGACAACCCGTTCACGAAGCACGGCCGGCTTCGCATCGCCAAGACCGGCACGTACCTCGAACACGCCGACGGCACGCCGTTCTTCTTCCTCGCCGACACCTGCTGGACCGGCCCCGCCCTCAGCACCGCCGAGGACTGGGACTTCTACCTCAAGGACCGCAAGAAGAAGGGCTTCACGGCGATCCAGTTCAACTGCGTCTCGCCGTGGCGCACCGCCCCGACCGACGCCGAGGGGCGCACCGCCTACGCGGTCACGGACGGTAAACTCGTCGCCGACCCGGGGTTCTTCGCGCGGCTCGACAATCGGTTGAAGGCGATCAACGAGCACGGCATGCTCGCCGTCCCCGTGTTGGTGTGGGCACACAAGAAGGGCGACGCGGGGTTCGACCTGCCCGAAGACCAGATCATCTCGCTCGTGAAGTACGAGGTGGACCGCTTCAAGAACGATCACTGCCTGTTCATCCTCACCCGACCGGCATGAACTGGCCGTGGCGCGACTGGGCCGACGAGAAGTGGCTGACCGTCCTCGGCTACCAGAGCGGTCATGGCGATGACGCGAACACGGTGAAGTGGATCCACTCCGGCCCGGTCGTGGAGTTCGCCAAGAAGGCCGACCCGACGCGGCCCGTGGTACGGACCGAAGTGTCCGTTCGCCCGATCATCAACCTCGAACCGCCCTACGAAAACCACTCCGGCTACCAGTCGCGCCAGCCACATTCGGCGTACAGCGTCCGCCGGGCTGTCTACTACAGCCTGCTCAGCACGCCGGTCGCCGGCGTGACCTACGGCGGGCACGGCGTCTGGAGCTGGCATACGAAGCCGGGCGAGCATCCGACCGATCACCAGGGGACCGGTCCGGCGAAGCACTGGAAAGAGGCGTTGGCGCTGCCCGGCGCAGCGCACATGGGCCACGTCCGCAAGCTGTTCGAGTCGGTGCCGTGGACGCAACTCGAACCGGCGCCGGAGCTTGTGATCCAGGGCGTGAAGGACGACCCGACGAAGTTCGTCGCCTGCGCCACCACGCCCGGCCACAAGGTTATGGTGCTCTACTACCCGGCCGGGGCGAAGGCGGCGCTGGCCCCGGCGGTGCCGCTGGCCGGCACGACGGTGACGTGGTTCGACCCGCGGACCGGCGACTCGAAGACCGGCGGCGGCCTCACCCCGCCGAACGCCGACGATTGGGTGCTGGTGATCCGCCAAGGCCGGGCGGGTGGCGGGCGCCCGGGGGCTGGACTTCCGCCGGTCGGGGGTGAACAATCGAGTGTCGATACTCGTCCGCCCGGAGGACCACCCGATGCCGCCCGCACCCCGGTTCACGCCCGGTGACCGCGTCCTTGCCCCGTGGGAGCGCGAGTGGCTCTACCCGGCCACCGTCACCGACACCGACGAGGACGAGGAACTCGCCGCCGTCGAGTTCGACGACGGGGACGAGGGCCGGGCGTCGTTCGTGCTCCTCCGCCCGATCCAGCTCGGCCCCGGTGAGTTCGTCGCCGCCCGCCGCGACCGCGAGGTGAAGCGGTACGTCCCGGCCACCGTGCTGGCGGTGGACGGGGACGAGGTCCGCGTCGAGTACGAGGACGGCAAGCGGGACAGCATGGAGGTGGAGTTCATCCGGGTGCCGGTGGCCGCGCCGCTGGCCGCCGGGGCGCGGGTGTTCGCCCCGGGCGACCGGGGGTGGCTCTACCCGGCCACCGTCTGCGGGATGGTCGGGATGGTGGCCGACGTCGAGTTCAACGACGGCGACCACTCCGAGGTGTTGGTGCCGGACCTCCGCCCGCTGGTGCTGGTGCCGGGGCAGCTGGTCGGCGCCCGCCGCGACCGGGCGAACAAGCGCTACACCCGCGCCGTGGTCGTGGCGGTGAAGGGCGAGGCGGTACTCGTCGAGTACGACGACGGCGAGACGGACGACATCACCGTCGAGTTCCTCCGCCTGCCGACGGTCGAGGCGTGAGCCGGCGGGCCGGGGCTACTCGAGTTCCTTCACCACCACGTCCTTGAATTCGACGCGGATGTTGTAGCTCTGGAACCCGAGGTGCCCCTTCTCGCGCTTCAGCCCGGGGTGGTTCTTGTCGGCCTTGTCCGGGTAGGCGTCGAGGTTCGCCTTCACCAACTCCTTGCCGTTCTGTTCGATCAGCAGGTCGCGGCCCTTCGCCACGACGCGCACCGTGTTCCACTCGCCGATAGGGTTGTTCGCCTGCTGCTTCGCCGGCTGCACGTCGTAGATCGACCCCGTGTGCTGGTACGGCTGGAGCTTGAACTTGTGGACCTTCTCCCACCCCGCGTCGTCGATGAGCTGGATCTCCATCCCCTGGTACGCCGGGTCGCCCTTGAACGGCGTGCGCAGCCCGATGCCGCTGTTCCCGCCCTCCTTCGACCACTTGTACGCGAACCGCAGCTCGAAGTTCCCGTACTCCTTCTCGGTGAGCAGGTAGCCGCCGCCACCGCTCTTGCACACGATCGTGCCGTTCTCGACCGCCCACGCCTCGGCCTTGCCGGTGGCCTTCCAGCCGGTCAGATCCTTGCCGTTGAAGATCGGGGTGAAGCCGGGCGGGGCGTCGGCGGCGGTGGCGGTGCCGGCGGCGGCGACGAGGGCGGCGAGCAGGTGGCGGACGCGCATCGGGAACTCCGACGTGGGTTGAGGCGGGACGTCCGCCATCTTACCCGCCGCGCGTAGAATGGCACCGACCCCCGACGAGGACCGCGGCATGCAGCGCGTGATGATGAAGTCGAAGCTCCACCGGGCGACGGTGACCGCCGCCGACCTCCACTACGAGGGGAGCATCACGATCGACGAGGAGCTGCTGGACGCGGCGGACATCCTGCCGAACGAGCAGGTGCACGTGTGGGACGTGACGAACGGCGCCCGGCTGGTGACGTACGCGCTGGCCGGCGGGCGCGGCAGCGGGGTGGTGCAGGTGAACGGCGCCGGGGCGCACTTGATCCGCCCCGGCGACGTGGTCATCATCGCCACCTACGCCACGCTCGAAGACCAGGAGGCGAAGGCGCACGAGCCGCTGGTGGTGCTCGTGGACGCCAAGAACCGCCCGCGGAATTTGAAGAACGTCGTCTGATCCCGCGGGCGGCGTTACTTCACCGGCGGCAGCCCCAGCACCTCGACGGGGCGCCGACCGTCGGCCGCCTCGGCCTCCATCACCGTGCCGGCGTCCTGGTTCTTCCACTTCAGGTAGCCGAGCGCCACCGGCGCGCCCAGCCGGGGCGACTGACAGCTCGACGTCACCGCACCCACCTCCTGCCCGTCGCGGAACAGCTTCGTCCCCGCTGGGAGCGGGCCGCCGGCTAGTACTTTCACCGCCGAGAACGCCCGGTTGACGTGCCCGGCCCGGTCGCGGGCCATCACGATCGGCTCCTGGCCGAGGAAGCAGCCCTTCGTGTAGCTCACCGCCCGCGCCGCGTTCCCGATCTCCATCACGAAGCGGTTGGTGTCGATGTCCGGTCCGAACTCCGGCGTTCCCGCCTCGATCCGCAGCACCTCGTAGGTCTCCGGCGTGCCCGGCACGGCGCCGACGGCTTCGAGCACGCGCCGTAACTCGCCCGCCTTCTCCGCGGGGCAGACGAGATCGTACCCGGGAACGCCGAGCGGGTCGCGGCGGCGGACGCCGGCAACGACCCCGGCGCCGAACGTCCGCTCCATGTGGGCGAACTCGGGCAGGTCGGGCACGGCATCGGCGAGCGCCTTCTCCAGGAGTGCCTTCGCGCCCGGGCCGGCGAGGTGGAGTTGCGCGAAGTCGGCGGTGCGGTCGGCGAGCTCGACCTGCTCGGAGATCAGGTAGCGGTCGAGGTACTTCAGCAGGTCGGCGCCGCGGCCGGGCGTCGTCTCGACCCACAGCGCATGTTCGCCGTCGAGGCGGACGTGATAAATCCACGTCTGGAACTGCACCTTCGCCCGCGGGTCGCAGAAGTACGCCTCGCACCCGCCGCCGAGCGGCAGCGGCTTGACGTCGTTCGTGCTGAGGTTGCCGAGGAACAGCGGCGCGTCCGGCCCGCGGGCGACGACCTTCCCGGCGGCGGAGCGGTCGAACAGCGCGGCGCCGGTCACGGCGGCGTGGTAGTCGGGGGTCATGTCGGGCTCGGTTCGACGGTAACGAGTGTCTTGTGGGCGTCGGGGATGACGACCACCGCGTCCGCGGCGGCGGCGAGGCGGCCGACCTCGACCGGGGTGCGCAGCGGGGTGGCGAATAGTTCTTCCACCGTGTCGTCGGGCAGGCCGCTCGCCACGAACAGGCTCGCCCGCCGCGCCGCCCACGCCCACAGCAGGCACGCGGCGCGGTCCGGCGGGTTCAGCTTGTCGAGTCGCTTCGTCGCGCCCTCGGGGCCGTCGAGCGAGCGGAGGAGTGCGGCCCCCTCGCCGAGCGCCGGGGTGGCGTCGCTGAGGACGGCGATGCGGCCGCCCTTCGTCACCACCCGCGCCGCGCACGCTGCCGCCTTCGCCAGGTCGAGGAACGTGACGCGTTCGGGGCTGCCGCCGACCGCCGCGACCACGGCGCCGACGCGCTCCGGCACCGTGCCGCGCCAGCGCGCGTCCTGCCGGCGCACGCCCTCGGCGGAGCTGTCGAGCAAGCCCGCGACGACTTCTTGAACGGCGTCGCCGGCGCCCTCAATGGCCTGCACGAGGAACGGCGTGCCGAGCAGCCACGCGATCTCGGCGGCCTCCGCGCGCAACCCCGTCGGCTCCGGGGCGGGCGCCGCTTTCGGCTCGATCTCGGGCGGTGTGGCCGGCGCTTCCGCCAGCGCGGGGAAGACGGCCGCCTCGGCACCGGCGTAGCCGGTCACGGGGTCGTAGCCGCGGCCGGTGAGGATGATGATCGCGTCGGCCTCGACGAGGGTGCGGTTCAGGTACACGCGCCGGCCGCCGCGCGTGGTGGCGAGGTACGCCCGCTTCCGCTCGTCGGCGGGGTCGTGCGTCTCGGCGGTCACGTCGGCGTACTCGTCCGGCAGGTCGTCGATCCAAGCCTCGGGCGACCCGGGCGGTGTGACGACCGCGACGGCGGCGGGCTCGATGCCGGCGGTGCGGAGGTGGTCGAGTACGCCGGCGAGGAGTTCGGCGGCGGCGGGGAGGGCGGGGTCGAAGACGACGGTGACGCGGTCGGCGGGCGTGAGGGCACGGCGGAGCGGCTCGAAGCCGAACGGCGCCTCGAGCGCGGCGCGGACGAGCTCACGCGGTCCGGCGGTGGGGACGGACGGGACGGAAGCGGGGCGGACCGGGACGAGTTTTCCTGGTGCGACGTCGATCGTCCAGGTGCCGCGGCCGACGGGGAGGTCCATGCGGGTATTGTAGCGCCCCACGCCCCGTTGAACGCGGCGAACTACCGCGAGACGGGGGCGAGGATTTCCAACACCTCGACCGCCGGCCGGTCGCCGGTGTAGATGACGCCGAGGCGGCCGTAGGTGTCGGCCCCCGCCGCGCACCCGAACCAGCCCCCCATCCCCGCCGACAGTCGCACCTTGAGGTAGCCGGCGGGCTCGATGCGGCGGAGCATGTTGTGCTCGATCAGCACGCGGCCGAGCGGCGTCTTCCCCGACACGATCTCGTCGCGGACGGCCGGCGGGCAGACGCCGAGGTCGATGCGGACGAGCCCGAACTGCACCACCCGCCCGCCCTCGCGCAGGGCGAGCAGGATCTTCCGCGCGTACTCGTTGCCGTCGCGGCGGCAGGCGAGGACGCGCACGTCCACCGGCCCGCCGTAGAAGTCCTCGACGGTGACGGTCATGTGGTGGGTGTGGACGAGGAGCCGGTGATACGGCTCGGGCACCGCCGTCGCCGGTGCGACCTCGGCCGCGGGGCGGTCGGGCGAGTCGGGGAACAGGCGGTATAGGTGGTCGAACGTCGGGGCGTGGGTGAGCATCGACGGCCCAGTGCGGGCAGGGGAGGGCGGGGGGGAATACCTTTCCGGCCGGCGGAGCTTACACAGCGGGGGAGAGAGGAGCATAGACGGAGGGGGAGAGGGGAGAAAAGACAAAAGGCACTGGTTTTCTCCCCCTCCGTCTATGCTCCCCTCTCCCCCGCTGTCGGCTCAGCCGGTGACCGCGCCTTCCGACGCCGACTTCACCAGCTTCGCGTACTTCGCCAGCACCCCGCGCTCGACGCGCAGCGGCGGCTTCACCCACGCCGCCTTCCGCGCCGCCAACTCTGTGTCCGGCACGTTCAGCGTCAGTACTTTCTTGTCGGCGTCGATGGTGATGCTGTCGCCGTCCTTGACGAGCCCGATCGGGCCGCCGACCCACGCCTCGGGCGCGACGTGCCCCACCACCAGCCCGTGCGTGCCGCCGCTGAACCGGCCGTCGGTGATGAGCCCGACCGACTCGCCCAGCCCCTGCCCCATCAGCGCCCCGGTGATGCTTAGCATCTCGCGCATCCCCGGCCCGCCGACCGGCCCCTCGCCGCGGATCACCACCACGTCGCCGGCCACGATCTTGCGGGCCTGAATCGCCTGGAAGCACGCCTCCTCGCCGTCGAATACCTTCGCCGGGCCGGTGATGCTGCGCTGCTTCAACCCCGCCACCTTCGCCACGGCTCCCTCGGGGGCGAGGTTGCCTTGCAGCACCACGATGATGCCGTGATCGAACATCGGCGCGTCGAACGGCTTCACGACCGTCTGCGGCACCGCGAACACGCTCCGCACGTCGGCGAGGTTCTCGGCGATCGTCTTCCCCGTCACCGTCGGGCAGTCGCCGTGGAGGAAGCCCTTGTCGAGCAGCGCCCGCATCACCGCCGGGGTGCCGCCGGCCTTGTACAGGTCGTGCATCACATACCGCCCGCCCGGCTTCAGGTCGGCGAGGTGCGGCACCTTCGCGCCGATGCGGTCGAAGTCGGCCAGCGTCCAGTCCACCCCGGCCTCGCGGGCGATCGCCATCAGGTGCAGCACCGCGTTCGTGCTGCCGCCGAGCGCGAGCACCAGCGTGTAGGCGTTCTCCAGGCTCCGGCGGGTGATGAGGTCGCGCGGGCGGATGTTCTTCTCGATGCACCCGACGAGCGCCCGGCCGGCGGCGAACGCCTCGCGCTCCTTGCCGGCGCTCACCGCCGGCGTGGACGCGCCGGCGGGGAGGCACAGGCCGAGCGCCTCGATGGCGCTGGCCATCGTGTTCGCGGTGTACATGCCGCCGCAGCTGCCGTGGCCGGGGCAGCTCTCGCACTCGACCTTCTTCAACTCCGTCGCGTCGATCTTGTCCGACTGGAACTTCCCGACCGCCTCGAAGATCGACACGATGTCCACGTCCTCGCCGTGCGGGCCGACGCCGGGGAGGATGCTGCCGCCGTACACGAACACGCTCGGGACGTTGAGCCGGGCCATCGCCATGACGCAGCCGGGCATGTTCTTGTCGCACCCGCCAAACGCCAGCAGGCCGTCGTGGTTCATCGCCCCGCACACCGTCTCGATGCTGTCGGCGATCACCTCGCGGGACACGAGCGAGTAGCGCATGCCGAGGTGGCCCATGCTGATGCCGTCGGAGACGGTCGGGGCGCCGAACGTCTGCGGCACCCCGCCGGCGGCGCGGACGCCCTCGCGGCCCTTGAGCGCGAGGCGGTCGAGGTGGGCGTTGCACGGGGTGATGTCGCTGAAGAGGGACGCGACGCCGACCATCGGCTTCTCGAAGTCGTCGTCCTGGAACCCGACCCCGCGGAGCATGGCCCGGTTGGGGGCGCGGCGGCTCCCGCCGGTGGTGGTCAGGCTCTTCCGCTGGAACTCCTCGGGCATGTCGTCGTCCCCAGAACCGGCCCGATCGGCGGGGCCGGCGTGCGTCGTGGAACCGGCAGAACCGGAAGGGTTGTTATCCCCGGCGCCGGGGGGAACGGCCACGCCGGGCCGGGTTTTCGGGTGTCGGAAAACTGGGAGGACGGGGCGAAAATTCCCGCCGCGCGCGTTGCACCGGTCGGGCGAGTGACCTACGTACCTGTTGTCCCCGCGAGGCCCGGCCCGCCCGGGACGAGCGGAATAACCCGCACCGTTCGCTCCGAACCCGAGGACCAAGATGACTCGCATCGCCAAGACCCTGGTTTCGTTCCTGAAGAAGGAAGACGGCCCGACCGCGGTCGAGTACGCCGTCATGCTGGCCCTGATCATCGTCGTGTGCATCGCCGCCGTGACGACCCTCGGCAGCAACGCCAACAGCACCTTCTCCTTCGTCGGCTCGGCCATCAAGCCGACCGCCAGCTGAGTACCCCCTCTCGCCCGACTTTCACCCGAGTATGAGGATCCGAGAGATGACTCGCATCGCCAAGACCC
>JAFKFQ010000087.1 GCA_017308215.1 bacterium
GACCTGTCGGGCCAGATCAAGTTCAGCGACACGCGGCCGCCGTCGGTGGCCGGTGTGTGCGGCGCGCTGGGCGTGAGCGAGCCGGTGCGGTCGTTCTGGGCATTCTTCCCGCGCGAGCTGGAGGGTGAACTGTCGCGCAAGGAGTTGAACTACCGCAACCGCCGTTCCGAAGACATCGAGGAGACGATCTTCCGCGTGATCGTCCGCGGCGGCAGCTACGAGGTGGTGGTAGTGGACCAGACGGCGAAGCGCTGACGCGAGTGAGTGGTGGGCGTCTCGTTTGGTCAAAACGGCGGACAGTGGTGCCAGGCGGGCGGGGTCGCTGGGAGTCGGGCCGGAGACGAACCGGCCGGTTGGGTTCTGGTCTGGGGGCAGTGGCAAAGCCGTCGGCAGCGGGGATCTCGGACTTCAATGCCACCCTGATCCCCGCCTTGTAGGCGGGGTGAAGGCGGCCGTGCGACCGCCGAGGCTTGGGCGGTGAGCCGACAATCTCAACACACCGCTGAGGGTGGGTCTAATTGAGGTCGAAGGAGTTCATGATCGCCGCGCCCTTCACGTCTTTCGGAACGTCGTACGGGATCGGGCTATCGGCGAACACGATCCGGCAGTCCTTCGGCGCGCCGGTACTGCCGCCCGTGTCGATGAGGTAGCCGCTGGCCTTCAGGTCATTCCCCCGGGCCGCCAGCCTGCGATAGAAGTCCACGAACATCTTGCGGGCCTCCGCATGGTCCCTGTCCTTGGTGCGATAGTACAGGGCACAGTTGGAGAAGAACTCGCTCTTCGCCTTGAGGGCGCGGGTCAGCTCCTCGGCAGCCGCCAGTTTCCCTTTGTACTCGCCTGCGTCGGCTTCTGCCTGCCCGACCTTCTTTGCGCTCTCGATGTCCGCCCGCGATAGTTCTAGGGCCGCCTCCTTGCCCCGATACCACTCGCCCAGCTTGAAGCTGCCGCCCAACAGCAGGACGGCGGTGCCGAGGAGCGTCCAGAACTCACCAACACTCAAATGCCCCAGCAGTTGCCGTAAGGGAATCTTTCCCGGGTGGGTGGCCGGAACAGGGCCGTCAATTGCCATCGCACGCCTCCATCTAGTGTGGTTTTAAAGCACACCATAATAAGTCTGGACGTTGGTAGCAACAGGCGTCCTGATGTATTCTGATCTCAGGTACGCGGTCGCCTGACCCTCCTGGAGATCACTGTCCTCGCCGACGCCCTCAGCATGTCGGCCCCGAGTGCGGCTGACGGTCGACACGGTGCGGTCGCGCGCGTCCGTGGAACATCCGGTCGTTCGAGAAGGCGACCGCTGGTGGACTTGATCGTGGACGACACACCCCGCGCCGTCATCGTGTCCGCCTTACGTCTGGCGGGAGACGAACGGTCGAAGCGGCTTGTGCCGAATCCGCAGTACCAGTGAGCGAAATCGGTTTGGACGCCGGAGCAGGACGCGTTGCTCAGGATGATGTCCGACAAGGACGCGCGGCACCTGCCACCGTCCCTCCCCGGCGGTCGCGGTGGCAGGTGCCGCGCGTCCCTTACGTTCGGGACTCGGCATTGGGGCGGGGGACGGCCGGTCGGGCAGAGTGAACGGGCAACGAGGCGGTGGGCAGCGGGCAGAAAACGACAAGAGCCCGGGGCACGTCGCCTCGGGCTTCGTTGCTCCTCTCACCGCCCACCGCCCACTACCTCTTCGGTCGCGGTCGCAGCAGCACGTTATGCACGCCGTTCCCCTTTGCCGCGTCCAGAATCGCCGTCTGGACGCCCCACGCCACGTCGGTGTCGAGGTCGAGCAGCATCTCGCTCCGGCCGGTGCGGGCCATCAAGTCCTTCATGCGGGTCTGGAGTTGGTCGATCGCCACCGGCTCCTTCTCCAGCCGCACCGCGACCTTGTCCCCATCCATCACCGCCGACACCAGGAACACACGGTCCTTGATGTCCTTGTAATCGACCTTCGGCAGCTTCCCTGCCTTCTCGTCTGGCGGCGCCTCCGGGATGGCGATGGAACGCTCCAGCGAGGCGTAGCTGATCGTGAGGATGAAGAAGATTAGCAGCACCAGACACACGTCGATGAGCGGGTTCATGTCGAGGTGTGTGTCGTCGGCGACCTCGTGCCCCGGGTCTTCGATCTCGGCCGCCGCCTCGGCGAAGACGGGGTGCGCCTCGATCGGCGTCCACGCGGTCTCGCCCGGCCCGCGCACCTCGTCGGTGACGAGCCACACCCCGTCGCGCAGCCCAGCCGCGACTTCCTCCGCCGAGGGAAGGGTGACCGCTGTCGGCGAGCCTTCCTGTCGGACCTGCCACATCATGAGAGACTCAGAGGACAGAGGGCAGAGGGCAGAGGGCAGAGGGCAGAGGGCAGTGATGGCCTGCCCTCTGTCCTCTGAATCTCTATTTCGACGGCGGCGCCTCGTTCACGATCGCCTCGTAGGAGTTGATGAGCCGCTTGTCGAACCGCTGCTTCAACAACTTCTGCATTTCGACCACGCGCTCGCTCGGCAGCGCCTGCTCGCACGCCACCAGGACGGGCGGCGGGCGCGTCGCCTCGCCGAGCAGCGCGTCGAGCGCCTTCATCGCCTCTTCGGGGTTCGGGAGCTTCGCGTACTCCGGCCGCGGCGCCATCTTCCCGACGCGGACCGAGTAGTACACGTCGTCCTTGCTCGCCGCCTGGATGCTGACCGTGAGAGCCTGCGGGTCGTCGGACGGCACGCCGGTGTAGCGCATGTCCGGTACGTCCACGGGTGAGAGCGCGCCGGTCGCCGACACGATGATGAAGAAGACGAGCAGCACCATGCTGATGTCGATGAGGGGGATCATGTCCACCTCGTCGTCCTCCGCCTCGCGCCGTTTCCTGCCGTGCGTCTCGGCCTCGACGGGTTCGGGCAACTCGACCGCCTCGCCCTCCGCGGACGTGCCGAGTGCGGGGGCGGGGAGGTAGTCGGCGAAGAGGTTCCAGGCGCCGACCGTCTGCCACGCCTCGGTCGTGCCGGCGGGGCGGAGCTGGTCGGCGGGGCCGAGGCGCCCGCCGCGGACCCAGTCGGCGACGACCTGGTACGGTACCTGGCGGTAGACGGTGTTCGCGGTCACGAACCACACGTCGAGGGCTTTCGGGGCGCTAGCCACGGCGCGCCCCCCGGGCGGCGGGCTGGCGCGCGGGGCGCCCGTCGTCCCCGTCGTCCTCCGCCCTCCGCTTCTGCGGGGCGAGCAGGTTCGGGTCCTTCTTGAAGTTCGTGACGAGCGTGACGAGCTTCGCCGCCGCCGCCTTCGTCTTCAGCTCGAAGTTGACGATCCACGCCTTGAAGAGAACGTGGCTGAACACGAGCGGGATGGCGGTGAACAGCCCGAGCGCGGTGGCGAACAGCGCGAGCCCGATCTTCGACGAGTGCCCGCCGACATCCTTCGCCCCGCCCTGTTTCGCCGCCTCGCCGATGGCGTTGAAAGTGTTGATCATCGAGATGACGGTGAAGAACAGCCCGACCATCGTGGCGATTTTGGCGATGGCGAGGATCGGCGCGAGGAGGAAGTTGAGCCGCGGCACGATCTCCAGCTCGGTCTCGCTCGCCATGCTCCGCCGCATCGCCGCCGCGCCCTGGTCCGCCGCCTCGAGCCCGGCGACGAACAGGCGGCTCGGGATCAGCCCCTTCTCCTCGCGGCACAACTCGATGGCGCCGGGGACGCCGCGGGTACGGAGCGTGTCCTGGAACTCGGGGAGGAAGTCGTCGAGGTCGGTCTTGGCGGTGTGGTTGAGCATCAGCCGCCACAGCACGAGCGCGGCCGACACCAGCGACAGGGCGACGAGCGGGACGGCAAAGTACCACTCACCAAGGAAGAATTCTTCGACCGCTTTCATGCGGGGCTCACCCGGGCGGGGGACGTGACGGGGGATCGGCGCCTTCCCCCCATTATCGGCGCGCCGGGGGCCGAAACAACAGGGCATGCAAAGCAGAGCTCACCACAGAGTCACAGAGGGCACCGCGGGAAGACAGAAGGCGGAGGAAGACAGAAGACTGATTTTTCTGCCCTCTCTCGGCTTTCTGTCTTCCCCCGGTGCCCTCTGCGACTCTGTAGTTTATTCCGCATTTTCCGCCTACTCCTCGTCCTCGTCCGTCGCCACCTTGGCCTTGCTGACGATCGCCTGCTGCACGTTCGCCGGGACCATGTCGTAGTGGCTCAGCTCCATCGAGTACGACCCCTGGCCCTGCGTCATGCCGCTCAGCTGGGCGGCGTAGCGCGTCACCTCGGCGAGCGGGGCGCGGGCGTAGATCACCGTCACGTCGCCCGGCAGGCTGTCCTGGTTCTCCACCTGCGCCCGCTTCGTCGGCAGGTCGCCCAGCACCGCGCCCGTGTACTTCGACGGGACGGTGATCTCCAGCTTCACGACCGGCTCCAGGAGCGCCGGCCGCGCCGTCATGAACGCCTTGCGGAAGGCGTGGCGCGTCGCCGTCTTGAACGCCGCTTCCGACGAGTCCACGTCGTGGTACTTCCCGAAGTGGACCTCCACCGCCACGTCCTGGATGCGGTAGCCGGCCAGCACCCCGCGCTCCAGCATCTCCTTGCACCCCTTCTCGATCGCCGGCAGGAAGTTGTTCGGGATCGTCCCGCCGACGATGTGGTCGAGGAACGCGAAGTTCGCCGCCGGGTCGTAGTGGACGCTCCGCAGCTTCTCGAACCGGCTCTTGTTGGCGAACTGCTCCTCGCACTCCTGCTGCGTCCGGATCTCGCGCGGCAGCGGGTAGACCCGCATGTGGACCTCGGCGAACTGGCCGCGCCCGCCGGTCTGCTTCTTGTGCTTGTGGTCGCCCGCGCCGGTCCCCTGGATCGTCTCGCGGTACGGGATCTTCGGTTCCTTCGTGTTCACCTCCACCCCGAACCGCGCCTTCAGCCGCTCGCGGATGACGTCGAGGTGGAGCTGGCTCACGCCGCTGATGACGAGCTCGTGCGTCTGCGGGTCGTGGCTCACCTTCACCGTCGGGTCTTCCTCCGCGATCTTGTGCAGGCCGACGGAAATCTTCTGCTCGTCGCCGCGGTTCTTCGGCTCGACCGCCAGGCCGAACATCGGCGTCGGGAAGTGCGGCTGCGGCAGCTTCGGGGCCTGGGCGGTGTGGGCGATGGTGTCGCCGATCTCCAGCCCCTCGACCTTGGCGATCGCCACGATGTCGCCCGGCCCGGCGTTCTGTACCTGGCTCGTCGCCTTCCCCTGCACCTCGAGCAGGTGGCCGACGCGGATCGTCTGGCCGTTGCGGAGGTTCACGATGTTGTGGTTGTGGTGGAGCGTGCCGGCGAGGACGCGGACGAAACTGAGGTGCCCGACGAACTTGTCGTTGACGACCTTGAACACCTGCGCGACGAACTCCTCCTGCTCCGTCGGCTGGAGCTGGTGGGCGCTGCCGTTGGCGCCGACCATGAGGCCGTCGAGCCGCTTGCGGGCGAAGCTCGGCGACAGGCCGTAGCGGGAGAGTGCGTCGAGCAGCTCGCGCACGCCCTTGTCCCGCTTCGCCGCGGCGCAGAAGATCGGGATGAGCGTGCCGGCGTCGAGCGCGCGGGTGATGTCCGCCTCCAGCTCGGCGACCGTGACCTCGCCCTCGGTCAGGTACTTCTCCAGCAGCGCCTCGTCGCTCTCGACCACGGCCTCGATCAGCTTGCTGCGGGCGTCGGCGATGTCGACCGGGCAGCCGGGCGGGATGTACGTCTTCGGGTCGAGCAGGCAGTACACCTCGCGCATCCCCGGGCCGGTGCGGTCGGGGACGTTGAACAGCACGCAGTTCTTGCCGAACGCCTCCTGGATCGACGTCACGAGGGTCGGCAGGTCCACGCCCTCGGCGTCGAGCTTGTTGACGACGATGGCGCGCGACAGGCCGAGGGTGGTGGCCTCCTGGAACATCTTCCGCGTCGCCGGCTCGACGCCGTTCACCGCCGACACCACGACGACCGCCGTCTCGACCGCGGCGAGGGCTTCGAGGGCGGCGCCGATGAAGTCGGGGGAGCCGGGGGCGTCGAGGATGTTGAGGTGCTTGCCGTCGTGGTCGGCGTGGAGGACGTGGGTGTCGATGCTGAAGTGGTGATTGTGCTCCTCGTCGTCGGCGTCGGCGACCGACGTCCCGTCGTCCACGCTCCCGAGCCGGTCGACCGCGTGGGCGTCGAAGAGGAGGGCGTCGGCGAGGGTGGACTTGCCCGCGGCCCGGTGCCCCACGAGTGCAATGTCGCGGACGTTCTCGACCAAGTGCTTGACAGGCATGGTGATGCCTCCTCGGGAAGGGAAAGTGCGGCCCGGCGGGGGCCGGGTGCCCGAGGGAGAGGTGGCTCGGCGGCGTGCGCCTCGCGGTGGGCGAGAGCCCCGCGGGGTGGCGCGTCAGAGGAGTCGCCTGTCGGGCACGGCGGTCGCGCGGACCTGTTGCAAAACGGAACCGAGATCGATCGCGCCTTCGTACAGCGCCCGGCCGATGATTGCGCCCGGCAGGCCGGCTTGAGCCAGCCGGAGCACGTCGTCGGCCGAGCTCACCCCCCCGCTAGCGATGACGGGGAGTTTCACCGCGGCCCGCATCTCCGCCAGCGCGGCGAAGTTCGGCCCGGCCATCATGCCGTCCGTGGCGATGTCGGTGGACACGACCGCGGCGAGCGGGGCGTCCTGCACCCGGCGCGCCAGATCGACGGCCTTCACCCGGGACACGTCGAGCCACCCCTCGGTGGCGACGTACCCGTCCTTTGCGTCCAGGCCGAGGACGACGCGGCCGGGGTGCCTCTCGGCCGCGGCGCGGAGCCAGTCGGGGTCTTTGAGCGCCTTCGACCCGAGGACCGCCCAGCGGACTCCCCGGCACGCCGGCGGCACCGACGATGCGACGAACGACTTCGCCGTTGACCGGCTTGCCGGCCTTCGCGCCGTCGAGGTCGACGACGTGGATGCGGTCGGCGCCCTGTTCGACCCACCGGCGGGCGACGGCGGCGGGGTCGTCGGAGAAGACGGTCTCCCGCGAGTAGTCGCCCTGTCGGAGGCGGACACAGCGGCCGCCGAGCAGGTCGATGGCGGGGTAGATGAACATCCGGGTCCGTCCACGGCACGGGAAAAGGCCGTGGCCTATTTTGCCCGCCGCGGCCGGCGGAAGCAAGGGGCCGCGAAGGATTGGTGAAGACCTCCCGCCGCGGGCGGCGGGGTCAGGGAAGTGTCACCCCGATGTCACTGGTGCCGCCGGCGGGGACGTCCGCGGGCCGTGCCTGTTCGGTTGCCGGCGCGTAGGTCATTCGCGTGACGAGCCCGGTCTCGGGGTCGCGGTCCCGTCGCGCCGGGAGCCAGCCGGGGTGCCACACGACGACCTCGACCCGACCCGCCGGCACCCCCGAGAGCGTGAACCGGCCGGCGGCGTCGGTCGTGGTCCAGTACGGGTGGTCGGTCACGAACAGGTCGGCGCTCGCCCAGTAGTAGCCGGCGCCGCTCGACAACTCCACACGCCCCGGGTCCGTGAACGTCCGCGTTCGCACCTGCTCCCGCTCTGGCAGCGCGAGGCTGAAGAACGCCGCCCCGCGCCCGCGGAGAACGTGGTACACGGGGTCGCGCGACACCAGTTCGACCGCGTCGCCGCGGCGCACGAAGCCGACACGCCCTACCTCGGCGCCCTGCCTCACACGAATTCCACGCTCGACGAGCTCCACGCGCACCGGCGGGTGGTCCCACGGTCTCGCTACGGCGGGATCGACCCCGCGGAGGAAAACGATCGCGCCGGCGACCGCCCGCGTGTCTGGGTCGATCCGCGGCTGGTTCGGGCCTGTGAACGTATGGGTCGTGAAGTTTCCTGCCGCGTCCGGGACGCCGTACAGGTACGTCGGTGCCGCCGGCAGCTCACCCGGCCAGGCGACGTGACCGGTGACCGTACCGACCCGCGACGGGTCGAAATGCGTTGTGGCGGGCGGGGGCGGAACGACCGGCTGTGGCGGGAGGAGGAGCGTCGGTTCGCCACACCCGCCGAGCGCGGCGACGTAGAGCAGGACGGGCAGACGACGCGACACGCGGGATCCTCCCTCGTCCGGGAATGGGCCTGCAACTAGGATGGCGGAAGTCCCTCCCCACCGGGGTGTTCCGATGACTGCCGTGCGACCCGGGTACGTCGTCCGCCGCGCCGCCGACGCCCCGACCGTGCCGTGCCCGTGCGGCGACAGCACGCGCGTCCTCACCGCGGCCGACGGCGCCCCGTGCTCGCTGCACGTCACGTCAATCCGCGACGCGACTCGGCACTACCACCGTGACACGACCGAGGTGTACTTCATCCTGTCCGGCACGGGCAAGATCGAGTTGAACGGCGATTGGCATGAGCTCGAACCGGGCACGGTGGTGTGGATCGAACCTGGCACGCGGCACCGGCTGGTGAGTTCGGGCGGGGTGAAAACGGTCGTGTTCGCGCTGCCGGCGTTTAACCCGGCGGACGAATTCTTCGACTGAGCTCCACTTCTCGCGGGGCGATTTCAGGCCGGACATGCTTCCGGTGCGGCCGAAATCGACCTCTTACGACCCCAATTCTGATGAACAGCCCCTCGTAGCGGCCCGTATTGGGCGTAGAGATTTCGCGCCGGAAGAAATTCTTCCGGACCCGGGCCGAAAACGGACGGGGAAGTCGGGGAAAAGCGCGAGAGTCCGTGCAAACTCCCTTGCGAAGAGTTTCACGGGTGACGAAACTGAGCCCAGACGTGATTCGTGTTAGCCGATTTCCTTCACCCCCTCACATGTGAGGTCGGCATGCGTTTTCGTACCCGTTTGGGCCTGACGGCCCTGGAAACACGCGACGTGCCGGACGGCAACCCGGGCGAGATCCTGCCCCCGCCGCCCCCGCCGAGCGACCCCGGCATCTACGTGCCGTACGACACGAGCGGTGGCCCGGTCGGCGACCCGATCGGCGGTGGCGAAACCTGGCAGGCGCCCCCGCCTCCGGGATCCCCGCCCCCCCCGTAAACCGAGATTCACTCGCCGCGGCCCCGGACTCGTCCCCGGGGCCGCGGTGTTTTCACACGTCACCCCGTTCATCGGCCCAACTCCCCGGCCGCCGCGCGGAACACGCGGTACTCGGCCGACTCCCGGATCCCTGCCAGGTCGGCGTCGGCCTCGTAGCGGGACAGGTCGCGCGCCCCGGCAAGGTACGCCCGCCGGAGCCAGCGGACCGCGTCGCGGCGGTCGCCGGCGTCGGCGGAGTGAGCCAGCGCGCCCGCGAGGCGGAAGGAGTCGTTCGCGTCGGGGTCGAGTTTCTCGGCCGTCGCTACCGCCCCGCGGGCCTCGTCGGCCTTCCCGAGACGGCCGAGCGCGACCGCCCGGGCCGCGAGGAAGTCGGCGCGGCGCGGGAAGCGCGCCACTGCCGCCTCGGCGGCGCGGAGCGCGTCCGCCGGGTCCGCCGGGTGGTCGAGGACGGTCCGAAGGAGCCCGCGGTAGGCGTCGGCGACAGCGGGGCCACCCGCCTCGACCGCGCCTTGGTAATCCGCCCGCGCCCCCGCCGGGTCGGTCGCCTCCCGCACCGACCCGCGTTCGACCAGTCCGACGCCGGACGTGCAGGGGATAGCGAGAGCGGCGCGGCGGTCGGCGGCGGCGCCGTCCCGGTCGCCGACCTTCTCCCGCGCGTCGGCCCGGGCCGTGAGGGCGGAGACGGGGCGAATGCCGGCGGTCACGGCGGTCGAGAGGTCCGCACCCGCTTCCTCGTAGCGCCCGAGCCGGACGCGCGTGACGCCGAGGAAGTAGCGGAGCTCGGGCGTCGCGCCCTCGGCCAGATTCGCGGCCCGCTCGAACACCCGGACCGCGCGCCCGGGGTGTCCGCCCCGCAGTTCCGCTCGCCCCCACTGGAGGTAGGTGCGGCGCTCCGTCTTCATGAGCCCGGCCGCGAACGCGTACCGTTCCGACGCCCGCCCCGCCCGCCCCAGGTGGTCGAGGCTCACCCCGAGCAGGTAATGGGCCGAGGCGTGGCCGGGATCCTGGAGTGTTGCTTCTTCGAGACCCGTTGCGGCCTCGGCGAACCGCCCGGCCCGGGCGTGCTCGGCCGCGTCGAGGAAGTGGTCACGGACAGTTACAGCCTTGCCGGGCGGGGCGGCGTTCAGGCCGAACTCGCGGGCGAGCCGGACCAGCGCCGGGGGGGCCGACCCGTCGGCGAAGCAGTCGGCCGCCGCGCGTACGTATCGGACGGCCTCGTCGCGGACCGACGCGCCCTCGTAATCGGGCAGCTCGCGCGCCGCGGCCGCCCGCGCCGCGGCGAGGAGGGTGAGGAGTTCCCCGAAGTTGCCGGCCAGCTCGACCCGCTTCTCGGCGGGGAGGTGGCGGAAGGCGTCGCGGCCGCGCCAGTTCGGGTCGTCGGGCAGGCCGTAGGCCGCGAGGAGCTCGCGGCTCCGGGCGACGCCGCGGGCGACGTCGACCGGCTCGTCGGGAACGGTCAGGTCGAGCCGGAGCGGGTGCATCCGGTCGAGCGCGTCGTCGGCCTTCAGCCGCGCCTCGGCGGCCGACCGGCCGTCGGCCGCCTGCACCGCGAACGCCCCCGTCCCACCGGCCGCGAGGACGACGAGAGCGACCGCGGCGCCGACGAGGAGCCGCGGGTTCCGCCGCCGCCACTTCCTCGCACGCTCCGCGACCGACCGGTCCCGGGCGAACCGGAGCGGGCGGTCGGCGAGCTGGCGGTCCACGTCCTCCTTCAGGTCGAGCGCGGTCTGGTAGCGGTCGGCCGCGGCCGGCGCGAGGAGCTTGCGGACGATCGCCTCGACGGCCGGCGTGACCGCCGGGTTCTTCGCCCGCAGCGGCGGCGGCCCGGCGGTCCGCGACGCGAGGAGCCTGTCGTAGTCGGCGAGGGAGCGCGACACCCCCTGGAACGGCGTCTCGCCGGTGAGGAGCTCGTAGGTCACCACGCCGAGGGCGTAGAGGTCGGTGCGGGCGTCGACGCCGCCCTTCCCGCGCGACTTCATGTCGAGCAGTTGTTCCGGCGCCATGTACGGGACCGTCCCGCCGACGAGCTCCCGATCCGCCTCGGCCTCGTCGGTCGACAGGTTGAAGTCGAGCAGCATCGGCTCGCCGGTGTCGGCGAGGAGCACGTTGCCGGGCTTGATGTCGAGGTGGAGGATGCCGCGGCCGTGCGCGTGTGCGAGGCCGGCGGCGAGCTGCGACAGCACCCGCAGGACCGCGGTCGGGTCGCCGACGAGGGTGGACGGTGCGGCGGCGGCCGGCGCGGCGGCGGGCCTCGGCGTCTTCGGGTGGGTGGGGGCGGTGACGACGGTCGTCGAGCCGCGCTGGGCGCGCGTCGCCTTCTTGCTCCACCCGCTCGACAGGCCCGAGCCGGACCGGTGAGACTTTAGCGCGTCCGCGAGCGTCTGCCGGCCGAGGAAGGGCATGCAGATGAGCTGCACCGGGCCGACGGCGTGGACGGAGTAGACCGGCACCACGTTCGTATGCTGGAGCCGGGCCAGCCGCTCGGGCTCGCGGTTCGGGCGGAGCGTGACCTTCAGCGCCACCGGCCGCCCGGCCAGCGCCGCCTGGCGGGCGAGGAACACGCGGCCGAACGTGCCGCGACCGAGTTCCTCGGTCAGCCGGAAGCCTTGGAGCTCCTCGCCGACCTCGGGCATCTTCGGCCCCGGCGCGGTCGTCGTCGGCTCGCCCTCGAACCCGGACGCGCTCGGCTCGCCCGTCCCGCTCGACCCGAACACGGGCGGTGGGGGCGGGGACGGAGCGACCGCGAAGCGGATGGTCGGCGGCGGGAGGGGGGTGTCGGTGAGCGAAGGTCCGGCGCCCCAGCGCGGCTGGGGAACGGGGATGAGGGTGGGCGTGGGCGGCACGGGCGGCTCCGGGCGTGTTGGCCGGGGTCCATCCCGGTCGCGCGCCCGTCACCGCCGCTCAGCCGTCACTCTGAAAATTCAGGTGCGGTCGTAACGGTTATACCGGGCGTAGTATCGGCTACTGGGATGTAGGACACGCGCCGGCGGGATGCAATTAATTTTCCCGCTATCACCGCGGCGCGGGGAGCGGCGCCCCGTGCTCGGGCGGCGGCGGGACGGCGGGAATCGTGACAGGCTGCGAAACGGCCGCGTCCAGCCCGCCCGCCGCCGGTTGCCCGAGCGCGGTGAAGAGGCGGAACTGGGCGCGGTTGAACTCGATCACCGTCTGGAGGTATTGCGTGCGGGCTTGGTTCAGCGCCTGGATGCCGGTGAGCGGCTCGAGGGCGTCGAACTGCTTCTTCGGGCCGCCGACGCCGAACGCCGTTTCGCGGAACTTCCGCCCCATCTCGGTCGCCTCGCGGACGGCCAGTTGTGCGGCGTCGAGGGCGTCGAACCGGGCGGCGGCGGTGCGGGCCGCCTCGGCGACCTCGGCGCCGACCGCGGCGCGGACCTCGGCGACGCGGTACTGGGCGGCGTCGTACACCGCCTGCCGCTGGCGCACGGTGGCGGCGTTGCCGAACCCGAGCGCGTCGAGCTGCCACACGAGCGCGGCGTTCGCGTTGTACTGGCCGAGCATCGGGCTCCAGCCGTAGGTCGTGCCGGCGGGCGCCGGGTTCAGGTAGGCGCGCCCGCTCGTCATCCCGCCGCCGATGAAGTCGGCCTGCACGCGCGGCAGCAGCGGCGCCTGCTTCGCCTGTCGTACCACGGCGTTCGCGGCTTCGAGTTCGGCGAGTGCCGACGCCATCTCCGGGCGCGACCGCACCGCGACCTCGACCAACTGCGCCATCGTGTTCTCGGGCGGCACCAGCACCAGCGGCACGACGGCGACCTCGACCGGCCGCAGCTCGACCGCCGGATCGAGAAGGAGAAGCCGCGCGAGCCGCGCCGACGCGGCGCCGGCCTTCGCGCGCAAGACGAGCGCCTCCTGCCGGCGCAGGCTCACCTCCGTCGCCGCCCGGTTCACGTCGGCGACGGTCTTGTTCACGCCGGCCTTCGCCCCGGCCTCGGCGGCCGTGAGCATCTGCTCGGCGCGGAACAGCGTGCGGGCGTTGACCGCGAGGAGCCCGTGCGCTTCGAGCAGATCGAGGTACGCGGACGCGGCCTCGTACTGGACCGCGTTGCCGACCGCGACCGACCGCGCCTCCTCGGCGCGCACGACGCGGCGGGCGACGAGCGGGCCGTACAGCGCGTCGCCGAGGTCGAACCGCCACTGCGGCCCGGCACCGACGGTGAAGTTCCCGCGGGACGCGGAGAAGAAGTCGGCGCGGCGGTTCTGGTCGATCCCCTCGTGGTAGAAGAACGCCGGCCCGGCGGAGAGCGTCGGCACCCAGAGGAGCTTGGCGCGGTCGAGCCGCGCGACCGCCTCCCGGGCGCGGGCGCGGGCAATGCCGACGGTGGGGTTGTTCGCGCCGGCGAGTTTCAGAGCGGTCGGCAGGTCGATCGGGTAAGCGGCGGGCTCGAGCGCGGCGTAGGCGTTCCGTTGGCCGATCGGCGTGTACGGCGGGAGCGGCGTCTCGGGCGGGCCGAACGGGTTCGGGAGCGGCGGCTGCGCGGCCGTGGCCGGCGCCAGCAGAAGCATGAGGAAAAGCCAGCCGGTCCGCCGCATCACCGCCCCCATTGTCGCGTACCCGTGTATCGGTTCCGCGAGGCGCGAAGCTGGGGGATTTCTGACCGAATGGGCGACCGGCGGGCGGGGCGTTACGCCCGGCGGGGGTGGCGTGTCCACCCGCACCGGGCGTAACGCCCTGGGATGGATTTTTAACCCCGCCGCATCTTCCTCAGGCCGAGTGGAATCGCCCCGATCAGGCCGAGGGCGAGCGTCGCCGGCTCGGGCGTGTGGACTGGTTCGGTCATGAGCGTGAACGTGGCCGTGTCGCGGTAGTCATTCGGGGCCGCGGTGAGCGTATACCGCCACCCCTTGAGCACGACCGAGTCCGAAGCCGGGTTGGTCCCCCAGGCGTCCCCGAGGATCAAGTACTGGTTCTCCAAGATCCGCCCGTCCCAGGCCCGGTACATCCAGTAGTCGTACCCCACCACGGGGATTGTTAGTGTGCCGAACCACCCGCTCGCCGAGTCCGTGACCTTCACCGACACCGACCCGAAGGTGTAGGCCCAGTAATCCTCCTGGGTGCCGTTCCATCCCGGCCCCCGGCCGAGCGTGACCGTCCCGATCTGCGTCGGGACGCCGGGGGTGAGCGGCAGTGTCCCGGGCGAGTCGAACGTAAATGTCAGCGGCCCGGGGCTGGGGTTGCCCGGGGTCTGCTCCGTTGTGATGACGACGGGCGTCGGGATCTCGCCCGCGGCCGCAGGCGCTCCAGAGAGGAGGACGAACAGCAGTGCTCTCAAGCGCATCACGCTACCTCTTCCACCAAGGCGCGGCAGGCGCGGGATGATCCCGAGAACGCTCGCCCGGGTCAATCCGAAGTGACCCGGTGCTCCGGCCTCGCATCGCCCGACACCCCGGTTTAGTTCCTCGTTGGGGGAGGGAACGACCCGCACGCCTTTTCATCCTCGTTCCCCCGAAAGAGTGGGGGTGCGAGAGGAGGGAAAAGAACGACGCCCACCCGTAAGAACTAGGCCGGCAAACGTGACTGGATGAGCTGGTTTTCCAGGTCTTTCAGATACCCCTCGGGGTCGCGACGGAACCGGCGACGTTCGACCCGCCGCTGCCGCCGCTCCTCCAACTCGGCCCGCACCCGCTTCCACTCCGCCCGGTCGGCCC
>JAFKFQ010000729.1 GCA_017308215.1 bacterium
CCTGAGCCGCCGTCAGCGAGATCTGCCGCTCGTCGGCCAGGTACTCGGGGCCGATGAACCCGACCACCGTGTTCACGAGGAACGGGTCGAACGCCCGCGCCACCGCCTGCGCCCGCGCCTCGAGCGTGAGCTGGTCGATGCCGTGGTGCGCGTCCGCCGACAGCGCGCTCCCCTGCCCCGTCTCGAAGTACGTCACCTGGTCGCCGGCCCACGCCACGGCGCGCGCGCGGTGCGACTCGCGCACGCGCTCGCGGCCCTCGCCGAGCATAGCCAACGTGATTCCGAAGCTCTTGTTCGCCGCCTCCGTCCCGGCGACCGACTGGAAGAGGAGATCGACCGGCGCGCCGCGGTCGAGCGCGGCGAGCTGTGTGGTGACGTGCGCCAGCACACAGTGCTGCGTCGGCGCGCCGGTGACTTCGATCAACCGGTCGAGGCCGTGCAGGATGGCGGCGACCGTATCGACCGAATCGGTCGCCGGGTTCACGCCGATCACGGCGTCGCCGCAGCCGTAGCACAGGCCGTCCACGGCCGCGAGGAGGATGCCGCCGAGGTCGTCGGCCGGGTGGTTCGGCTGCACCCGCACGCCGAACACGCCGCGCTCCCCGAGCGTGTTGCGGCAGCGCGTGACGACCCGGACCTTCGCGGCGACGTAGACGAGTTCCTTGTTCCCCATCAGTTTCGCCACCGCGGCGGCGACCTCGGGCGTGACCGCGCGGTGGAGCGCGGCGAGGGCGGCGCCGTCGGTGCGGTGGTCGAGGAGGAGTTCGCGGAAGGCGCCGACCGTGAGGGGGCGCAGCGGCACGAACGCGGCGCGGTCGTGCTGGTCGTTGATGAGGCGCGTCACGTCGTCATCGACGAGCGGGGTGTCGGCGATCTCGCCGAGGGTCACGTCGGCGAGGGCGAGCTTGGCGGCGACGCGCTCGCGCTCGGAGCGGGCGGCGAGGCCGGCGAGGGCGTCGCCGGACTTCGGCTCGTTGGCCCGGGCGAGCAGGTCGCGGAGGTCGGGGAAGGTGAACCGCTCCCCGCGGACGGCGTGCGCGTACGGCATGTGGTCAGGATACGCCGGCGGGCGCGGGGCAGTTGGTGCGTCGCCCGAAACCCGAACCCATGTGGATTCGGGTTCACGACCGCCGGCCAACGTAGCCGGCACACGGAGTGTACCGGCTACATTTCGCCGCGCGGCCACAGCCACCCAGCGACAGCGGCCGCGAGCGGCACGCAGCCGATCACGATGAACCGGTCGGCGTACTTCCACGGGCCGGCCAGCTGGACCTCGCCGATCCCCTT
>JAFKFQ010000088.1 GCA_017308215.1 bacterium
GACGAGGATGCACGCGCGAATGGTAGTGCGCGCCGCCGGTGCGGGCACGCCCGCCCGGGCGCGCCAGAGCCCGCCGAGGTCGAGGCCGAGGTAGCCGCCGGCGCCGAACCGCACGAACCGGCGCCGGGTGAGGAGGTTCAGGGTGTCGGACACGACGGCACCTGGGCGGCGGCCGGGCGGGGGGCGGATGGCGGTCGGGCGGCAGGTCAGGCGGACGTGCGAATCAGGCTACCCCGCCGTGTGACGGGTGCCAAAGGGTTGGGCGTCCGGTTCCTCGAACCCGACGGCCGACTTGTCCTTGAGCTTCACCCAAGGCGTGCCGGGAGAGCCGGTTCGGGGTAGCGAGGTCTTGTGTACCGTGCCGAGAACGCCGAGCGAGCGACCAGTGCCGACCAGCCCCGCCGGCCGAACGCCGCCCGCCCGGCCGCGGCCCCCGGGTTCGGCCCGCCAGCGCGGCAATTCCCGGCGTCGCCCGCGAGCCGGTAAGTCCTGTCGCCGCCGTTGCAAAATAGAGCGGCGACGATTAGGTTAATCCCGAATCGTACCGTCGTCTCTCGCCGGGGTCCCGCATGCCCGTCGCCCACGCCCACGCCCGCGCCGCCGTCGGCATCGCCGTTCTCTTCGCCGTCGCATCCGCCCTCGTCGCGCGGCCGCAGTCCGCCGACGCCGACGACCCGGACCAGCTCCTCGTCGATTTCGTTTACAAGAACAAGACGCTCAACGAGCGCGCCTTCGCCAAGGCCGAGGACAAGAAGGTCCGCGAGGCGTTCGCCAAGCACTTCGAGGCGAAGTACGCCTCCGACCTCGCCGACGGCTTCGGCCCGGACGCCGACGCCCTCCGCGCCTGGCTCCGCGACAACCCCGAGGTGCGCGAGCTGCTTTACACCGCCATCGAGCCGGGCGTGGACAACGTGCCGAAGGCGGCCGAGGTGTTCCGCGACCTGTGGAAGGCCGACGCGGCGGCGGTGAAGGCGCACCCGAACCTCGCCGTCGCCGTCGCGGTGGTATGGGACAACCCGCGGGCAGTGTACGACTACCGCGGCCACCAGTTACGCACCAAGAGCCTTCTCCCCGAGAAGGTCGAGGGCGTCGGCCCGGCGGAGAACTTCCGCTACGTCGTGGACCGCGCCGCGAAGTTGAAGGGCGTGCAGCTCCAGCTCCCGTGGGAGTTCTTAGTCCACGTCGTCAACCACCGCACCCCGGACGACGAGCGCGAGTGGGCGGTGAAGAACTACCTCGCCCGCCGCCCCGGCGTCGGTACGTCGTACAAGGACATCGTGTACGACCAAGAGATGCTCCGCACCAAGTCGGAGGTCTGCAAGCTCAACGGCAAGCCGTACACGCTCCCGGGCATCAAGGAGTGGGGCGGGGTGTGCGCCATGCAGGCCGACTTCGCGGCCCGCGTGTCGAAGTCGGTCGGCGTGCCGGCCGAGTACGTCGGCGGCGAGGGGAATTCGGGCGGGCGGCACGCCTGGGTCGTGTGGGCGGAGGTGCGGGCGATCACCAAGGAGCAGGTGAACTTCACCCTCGAATCGGCCGGGCGGTACTTCCTCGACCAGTACTACGTCGGCACCCTCACCGACCCGCGGACCGGGCTGGAGATGACCGACCGCGACATGGACCGCCGCCTCACCGCCGTCGGCAGCGCCCCGCACGCCGCCCGGCAGGCGGACCTGCTCATGCGGGCGTTCCCGGCGGTGCGCGACCAACGCGGGGCGACGGTGAAGGAGCAGCAGCAGTACCTGGGCAAGGTGCTGGCCTTGTACCCGATGAGCGAGCGGGCGTGGCTGGAGCTGGCGGCGATGCACAAGGACGGCAAGCTCGCCGACGCCCCCGAGGCGTCGCGCCTGGCCGACAAGGCACTCGCCACGTTCGCCCGGTTCCCGGATTTCTCCTGGCAGGTGGTGGGCGACCTGCTCACCCCGCAGAAGGACAAGGCCGCCCGCACCCGCGTCTACGAGAAGATGGTGACGGGGTACGAGGCCCTCGGGCGCCCGGACCTGGCGTGCGAGGCGCGGCTGGCGCTGGTCGGGTATCAGGTGGAGGCGGGGGACCACAAGAAGGCATTCGACGGGCTGACCGGCACGGTGCGCCGATTCCCGACGGAAGGGCGGTACGTGCCGAAGATGACGGCCAAGATGGAGGAGGTCGCCCGCAACCTGAAGAACGGCCCGGACCTGACGGCCAAGTTCTACCTGGAGACGCTGCCGCGCGTGCCGCCGAAGCGCGGGGCCGAGGTGAGCGACTACTGCGTGCGGCTCCACGAACAAGCGATCGCGTTCCTCCGCGACGCCGGCAAGGCCCGCGAGGCGGGGCTCGTCGAGCAGAACCTCGCCCGCGTGAGGACGGCGCGGTAGGCACGCCCCGGATGCTGCCGGCCGGTGGGGCCGCGGCCTGCTGCGGCGCGGGGATCGGCCGGTCGCCGGGCAGGGGCCGCCCGGCGATCCGGCATCCATCACCGCTCGAGCCATTTGAGGATCACTACCGCGTTCGTCCACGTTCCCTTCGACTCCCAGCCCGAGGCGGCTGTCGGTCGGGCGGCACGCCGTCAGCCGCCACGGGCGCGCGATCGTCCGGTCGGGCGGGCGAACCGGTGGTGCACTGGCATCCGAACCAACCCCGGACGGTGGAGGGTCAGGCCCGCGCGACTTTTCTCGGAATCCGTAGTTGGGCGCTCCCGACCGGGCTGTTCAGTACGGAGGCATGATGCCGTTCGCGCGGGTCCGATCGCTGCTCTGGGACGCCCTACCGGGGCGGTGGGTGCGGCGCGGCCGCAACCGAGGCACGCGCCTCCGGTTGCGGCTCGAACCGCTCGAAGATCGCGCGCTGCTGACCACACTGACGGTCACCGTAACGGACACGGCCACCCTCCCTTCCGACATCCGCATTGTCTGGATCCGCGAGCTGGAGTCAGGCCGGTACGACAGCGTGACGATCACCAGCCTCGATCGGGCCGGGCTCGATCGGTTGCTCGACGCCCTCCGCTGGCCTGCCCCCGTCGTCATCGGTCCGCCACCGGTCGTCTCGCCCCCGGTACCTCCGGCCTCCTCGGTCCCGCCCCCGCCGGCTTCGCCCCCACCCGCGACTTCCCCGGGTCAGCCCCCCTCACCCGAACCCGCCGACCCCGCACCGGGGCGAGTGACCCTTGCGCCGGCCGGACCGGCGGGCGGGTGGACCCTCGTCCTGTTCAAGCCCGCTCCTTCTACCAGCCCGGCCGAAGAGGCCCAGCCGGTCCCCACCAGGGATGTGGCTCCGGCAGTCACTCCGACCCGTGGCGGGACCGACCACCCGGCCGCGCCCCCGGAGCGGTCTTTCGTCCCTGAGCCATCTGACCGCCCCCTTGCGCCGCCCCGGCGGGATGCCCAAGGAGGTGTCCCGCCGCCAGAGAACCGCAGCCGCGCCGCCCACCCCCCACCGATCGGCCGGGCGGACGGCCTTCGCCCGACCACCGGAGATCACGACTCCGCCGCCGGCACCGGGCGGAGGGGCTTCCGCCCGCCCCCGCCGGATCCGGGCGGGCGGTCCGCACCCGAACCCGAACCCGGACTCCGACCGGACGCCGGTACGCCGGCCGACGGCACCCTCCTGCGGCGGTTCGCCGCCGGGGATCAGCCGGCGTTCGCCGAACTGGTCCGACGGCACGAGACGTCCGTTCTGTCGGTCTGCACCCGGGTTCTCGGGGATTCGGACCAGGCCCGGGACGCGGCCCAGGCGGCGTTCCTGACCCTCGCCCGCCGGGCCGCCGGGCTGGACGTGAGTCGCCCGCTCGCCGGGTGGCTGTACCGGGTCGCGTACCGCATGGCCCTACGGGTCCGGCGGGCGGCCGCCCGCCGGTGGCGGGCCGAGCAGATCGCCGTGGGCCGGCGCCGGGAGGACGTGGCCGGTCCGGACCACAGTTTGGAGCAGGCAGACCTGTTCCGCGCCCTCCGGGAGGAGTTGGACCGCCTTCCCGACAAGTACCGGGTGCCGCTCACCCTCTGCTACCTCGACGGCCTGACCCACGACGAGGTGGCGCGGGCGGCCGGACTGCCGCGGGGGTCGGTCGCCAAGCGGCTCGGGGAAGGGCTCGACCGGCTGCGGGAGCGGCTGGCCGGGCGCGGGATTCTCCTCTGATCCACTCCGGAGTTCGGAATCGAACGCCCTACCGGCGTGGTGGGGGCGCCGTGGGCTACGGCGTGCCGGTGTGCGAACTGCTGTGCGAGACGCAAGCCGACACGCCGAATCCAGTAGTTTCCAGTTCGGCCGCTGGGGTGTAGCGAGACGCGTGGGGCTCCGTTGAGATGGTGGTTGCCACACCCCATCCGGGAGGATCCCCATGCGTCCCGCCCCCCAGTCTATCCCACCCGCCCCCGCGGCCGCCACCCGCCACCTCCGCCCGGGCGCCACCGACGGGCTGGCACGGGCCGTCCGGCTCCCGGGCCGGCGCCGGACCTGCACCCCCGAGGTCGCCTGGAAGGTCGTCCTGTTCGCCGCCGCATTCGCCGGTCGTTGGCGGCCGCGTGTGCCGCCATCCCGGCCGCGCCGTCCGGGCAGGCCGTCTGGGATTGCGCCTACGCCGCCCTCCCCGCCCGCCGCCGGACCCTCGAGCGCCGTCTCCTCCCGGCCCTCCACGCTCCGCTCGGGAAGCGGGGGCGGGCCGCCCGGGTCGCCATCGACTGCCACCGGGTCGCGTACTTCGGGGGGCCGAACCGGGACACCACCCGGGCGAAGTCGGCGGCCGGCACCCACACGTTCCACACGTACGCCACCGCGTGCGTCGTCGGAGGGCCGGGCCGGTACGCCCTCGGGCGGACGGCAGTCGGCGAGGAGGAGCCGTTCACGGCCGTCCTGACACGCCTGCTGGATCAGGTGGCCGGGGCGGGAGTTGCAGTCCGGGTGGTGCTGCTGGACGAGGCGTTCTTCTCGATCGCGGTGATGCGCCTGCTCCGGTCTCGGAACCTGCCGTTCGTCATCCCGGCGGTGATCCGGGGGCGGAAGCCCCGCATCGGGGCGAAGGTGGTTGGGTTGCGGGCGGTCCGCTGCCGGGGTGCCGGCCGGTACGCCTACACCCACGAGGACCGGGGGGTGTCGGTCCGGGTGACAGTGGTGGTGGCGCACAAGAGCTACCGGCACCGGAAGACGGGTCGCCGCCACGCCCGCAAGCGGCTGTACGCGACGTGGCGGGTGGGCGGCACCCCGGTGGCGGTCCGGGACGTGTACCGGACGCGGTTCGGGGTGGAGAGCCGCGACCGGCAGTTGGGTCAGGTCCGCCCGCGGACGTCGGCGACGAGTGGGGTGATCCGGCTGCTGTGGGTGGCCGTGGGGCTGATCCTGCGGAACGCCCGGGTGCGATTCGGGGCCGGTTCGGGAAGCCGCTGGACCCTGGCCGCCGCGTGCCCGGCGGTCCTCGCCGAGGTTTTGGTGGCCGGACCTGATGAACGGTTGGCGGCCGCCCCGACCCATCGCCACGCCAGCCCGCCTACTTGAAACTACTGGATTCGGTATCAGACAACCACGACCGGCCGCACCGCAGCCTGGGGTACGAGATGCCAGCGGAGTTCGGGTCGTCGTGTCCCCGGTACGACTCCGCTTCGCCCGGCCGTATCGGGGACACGAGGGCGACGGCTTAACCGACTCTCACACCGAGTGGCCCAGTGAATGGGGGCAGGTCACGACGGCCCTAGCCCGGTCCCTCCCGCCCCTCCCCGCGACATCGGCCGAGCGGCGGATTCTCACCGCCCTCCGCGCGGTCGACTGATCCGCCCGTCACCCCCAGAATCCGTTCCACCTTGGCCCGGACCCGGACCACGGCCCGAGCTGCTAGGCAAGGTAGGTGGTGGCGACCGGCGCTCGCCCCTCGACGGTCCGTCGTACCGCCTCTCAGCCCATGCGATCGTACCCTCCCCGGCGTCGGCCGGGTGACGTGGGGTGCTCAGGGGTCGGGCGGTGGGCGCTCCGGTTCGAGCGGCCTGGGGTTCCTCACGGGTCGTTCGTTGCCCGACGGCAGTCCTTCCGATCAGTGCGCGTTCCTCAGCCACATCCGCGCCAGAAGGCACGGGGCTCTGGGACGTGGAGACCAGATAATTCGTTGCAACTCTCGCGACACGCCTTCGATCATCGAGTGTCGCCGATCTCGCCCCGCCGGGCTGGCCCCGGCGTGGAGCACCACGGCCCGGCCGCGACGGACTTCTCGAAGCCGCCCATGACCCCGACGACCGCCCCCGCCGGCAGCCAGTTCCTGACGTTCCGGCTGGCGGGCGAGGACTACGGGGTGGAGATCCTGCGGGTGCAGGAGATCCGGGGGTACTCGAAGGTGACCCCGCTCCCGAACACCCCGCCCGAGGTCCGGGGGGTCATGAACCTCCGCGGCACGGTCGTCCCGGTCCTCGACCTCCGCACCCGGTTCGGGATGCCCGGGGTCGAGCCCGACCGGTTCACCGTCGTCGTCGTCGTCACCGTCGGGCCGAAGGTGGCCGGGCTGGTCGTCGACGCCGTGTCCGACGTGCTCGACGTCGGGGCGGCCGACGTCGTCCCGCCCCCGGACCTCGGGGCCGGGGCAGACACGTCGCTCCTCACCGGGATGGCCCGGACCGGCGACCGCCTCGTCACCCTCCTGAACATCGACCGGCTCATCGGAGCCACACCCGACGGCGGACCCGCTGCCTGACCACAACCGACTAGTCCCGGCTCCGACGGCGTCATCCCGACCGCCACTTACCGCACTCGCTCCGAAGGAGGCATGCCCATGTTCTCCCGCCTGCTCGTTCTCTTGTCTCGGGTTCGCATCGGCCCCCGGCTGGTCGGTGGGTTCCTCGTTGTCGCCGCCGGGTGCGGCCTGCTCGGGTACTCGGCCTTCGGGGCGCTGTCCGAGATCCGGGCGTTCCAGGTGAACGCCGCCTCGAACCTCGTCCCGTCCGCCCTGAATCTCGCCAAGGTGCAGGCCGGCGCGCTCCGTGTCCAGCGGGCCGAGCGCACCCTCATCGCCTACGGCATCCGCGGCGACGAGAAGGGGGTGGCAACCGCCCGCGCGCACGTTGCCGCCGCGTGGAAGACACTGGACGATGGCGCCAAGGGGTATGCGGCCCTGCCCATGGGCGACAAGGAGGCCGGGATGTGGCGGGACACCCAGGCCGCCCTTGCAGACTGGAAGAAGGACCACGAGGAGCTTGTGGCCCACGCCGAGCGGAAGGAGTACGAGAAGGCGCAGGACACGGCCTTCCGGGAGCTGAAGACCTCGAACTGGGCGAACGACCTCGTGGGCGAGCTGATCGCCCTCCAGGAGCAGATTGCCAAGGACGAGGAGGTGCAGGCCAACGCCGCCTACGCGTCGACGCGGACGCTTTTGTGGACGACGATCGGGGCGGTGACGGCCGCCGCCGTCGGGCTCGGGCTGCTCCTCACCGCGTCCGTCACCCGGCCGCTCGTCCGGACAGTGTCGATCCTGGAAGACGTTGCCAAGGGTGACCTGAGCCAGCGGGCCGATGTCAGCGGCCGGGATGAACTGGCCCGCATGGCGGCGGCCCTGAACACGGCCATCGGAGCCCTCCAGGCGGCCAAGGCCGCGGAGCAGGCCCAGGCCGAGCGGGACCGGGCAGCGGCCGAGGCCGAGCGGCGGCGGGCGGCCGAGCAGGCCGAGCGGGATCGGGCCCAGGCCGAGAGGGACCGGGCGGCGGCCGAGCAACAGGCCCGGGACGCGGCCGAGCTCCGGCGGAAGGTGGACACGATCCAGGTGACGGTGACCGCCCTGGCGGCCGGCGACTTCACGCAGGCGGTGCCGGACCTGGGGTCGGACGTGGTCGGCCAGATGGCGGCCGGGCTGAACGCCGCCGT
>JAFKFQ010000089.1 GCA_017308215.1 bacterium
CCTGACACAACGACCACCCGGCTCACGCCGGCCGTTCGCCGGCCCTGACACCGAGACGCACCAGCATGAGTGGTTCTGAAGGGATTGACCGCTGTCAGGTCACGCTTGCGTAGCTCTGCCGTATCGCCCAACCGACACGCGGGCCGAGTGCGGGGACGTGGGAGACCGACTCGCCAAAGGCGATCAACGAGTCTTCATCCGTCCACTCGTGTGTCTTCAGTCGGATCGTGTACACCTTCGCGGTGACGCGGTGCAGAATCTCGTTGAGCCACTTCATCTGCTCGACCTTCGCGGTGTCGTCGAGGGCGGCGTCCGACCAGATCATCCGCGCCACGACGGTCAGTTGGTGAGCCAGAACCTCGTAGAAGTGCAGCCGTTGCCCGGTCGACAGGTCACCGATCCGGCGAACAAAATCGAAGTCACTCACTGGCCGCCCCACCCGCGCGCTCACGGCGCTTTCCGAGTAGCTTCGTCGGCTCGTAGTCGCTCACGCGCTCGGCGCGGCCGCCGAGGTAATCGACGAGCAGCGGACGGACGTGGTGGTCCCACACGGCGGTGAACGTGTCGGGCGTGAGCGCCGGGACCATGAAGAACGAGTGGCCGACCTGTTTGTCCGGGCCGAGGTCGCGGGCGAGGCGGCGGTTCAGCTCCTCGAACACGCGCACCACCCGCGGGCCGAACGTGCCGTCCGCGTCGGCCGGCGGGTGGCGGTCGAGCCACGTCGCCAGAAGCGCGGCGTCCGGCGGCATTTGCACGAACGAGAACCGCCGCCGCAGCGCCTGGTCGAGCGCTGCGGCGGAGCGGTCGGCGGCGTTCATCGTCGCCACCACGTACAGGTTCGGCGGCAGTCGGAATTCGCGCTTGGAGTACGGCAGCGTCACCGCCTGGTCGCGGTATTCGAGCAGGTACAAGAGCTCGCCGAACACGCGCGGCAGATTGCCGCGGTTGATCTCGTCGATGAGCAGCACGTGAGGCTCGGCGGGCCGTGCCGCCGCCCGCGCCGCGAACGCCGCCAGTACGCCGTCCTCGACCGGGTACGTCACCTCGGTCCGCCCATCGACCTCGACGCTGCGGACGCGCACGCCCTCGACGAACTCCTCGTAGCTGTACGCGGGGTGGAACTGGACGAGTCGCACCGCCTCGGCGTTGTCGCGGGCGAGGAGTCGGGCGAGGCAGCGGGCGACGTGCGTCTTCCCGGTGCCGGGTACGCCTTCGAGGATCAGCTGCTTCTTCAACCGGAGCAGACCGAGTACGCGGTCGAGCCACGTTTCCGGGAGGAGTGTTTGTTCGGCGAACGCGGTGTGGTCGTAGGCCGGCGGGCGGGCCGGCGACCCGGCCCGGCGGGCGAGGATCGGCCGGGGGTCGGCCTCGGCCGCACACGCGAACGCCGGCACGAGGCGGTCGAACGTGAGCAGGACTTCGCCGACCAGATCGTCGGCTCGCAACTCCGGCGCGTCGGCGGGGAGCCAGCGGCCGACGGCGATCGTCTTCTGGGCGGCCCAGGTGCGGAGGTCGGCGGCGGTGCGGATCGGCACGTCGGCGGAGAGGTCGTCGCCGGCGCGGAAGCGGCAGGTGTCGAACACGCCGCCGGCCGCGAGCGCGGCGTACAGCGCCTCGGCGTCGGTCTGTACATTCGCGCGGAACTGCCGCCCGGCCTCGCGCGCCGACCGACCGAGGTGGAAGCCGAACGCCACGCCGTCTGCGGCGGCGCGGACGAAGAACTGCGCGTCCGCCCGGCGGGTGCCGCGGTCGCGGCGGTAGAAGGTCACCCACTGCACCGGCTGGTACGGCCCGCCGCGGCCGAAGTCGTTCTTGCAGATGCTCGTCAGGGCGCGGCCGGGGCGCGAATCGGCCTCGAACTCCCACCCGTACTCGCCACCGAGTACGGGTTGCACGTAGCGGGCGGCGAGCGCGTCGCACAGCTCAACGAGCGGGTCGCGGAGGACGAACTGGTAGCGGTCGCGGTGGGCGTCCATCCACGCCTTCGACCGCGCTTCACCGACCTCGCCGAGGAAGCGGAACGTGTCCGCACAGAACCCGCCGAACGCGGTCGGTACTGCGGGCTCGGGTGGCAGCGTCACGGCCGCCACAAGGTCGGCGAGCTCCAGCGGGTGCACGCGGAAGTGTTCGCGGAGGTGGCTCGCCGTTTCCCACCACAGTCGGCCGCGGTCGTCGGCGGGGAGGGCGGGGGAGAAGGCGTCGTCGAGCCGGGCGAGCGCGTGTTCCCACGCCGGTTCGGGCGCAAGCGATCGGAATGCCGCCCACGCCGCGGCCCCGTCGCCGTCGCGGCCGGCGGCCTGAAACTCGGCCAGCGCCGCCGTCTGGTCGGCGCTCGACTCGCGCAGCCGCTTCCGTAGTGGAAGGCGCGTGCGGATCGAACGGAGCGCGTCGCGGACGGCTTCCGGGTCCGGCCCCCACGTCAGGTCTGCGGCGGGCGTCGGCCCGGCCGGAAGTTCGCGCCCGGTCATACGGCCGACACGGGCGAGGAAGTCGTCGAACTGCGGCGCCGTCACGTCGGGGTGTGCGTCGAGGAGCTGCGCGTAGGCCGTGTGGGCGCGGGCGAGTCGTGCGGCGGCGTCGGCCGGGTCGGGGCGGAAGAGTCCCAGCCGCGATAGCCCCGCCTCGACCGCCGGGCACCAGCGCGGGTGGCGGTCGGGGTCGAGGGCCTGCGCGAGCGCTGACCACAGTGTCGGCCCGAGGCCGGGAACGTGGTACATGCCGCCCGGTGTCACACAGCGGCCGAAGCGAACCGGCAGCGGGTCGTGGCCGCGGGCCAGGTGGTTCAATGCGTAACGGACGAGGCGGACGCGGCGAGTGAGCGTGTCATGGTGGAAGCGAAGGGCGAGAACGGCGTCGGCGAAGGCCGTCAACCGGTCGGCCAAGAGCTCGTCCGGGGCCGAGTCGAGAAAGTCGGCGTGGAACCAATCCGCGCCCGCCGTGCGGACCACCTCACCGCCGCGAGATAAACTCCACGGCTGGGTGGCCCGAAACTGCTCCAGGAGCGGACCGCTGGGAACACGGACTGCGGAACGTCGTCGTCGGCTCACACGGCCGATCGTAACAGATGTAAGGGATTTGCGGCCAGGGGAATGCGAAGCGAATGTGCTGCAAAAACAAAATATCCCGCCGGGGGCTTCTGCGGCGTCGCCCATTCACCGCAGTCACCACCCGGCGGGACATCGACATATTAACCCGCCCCCCTAGGGAGGTCAACTCGACTGTCTGGTTTCCGGTGTCGCGTTTTCCGACGGTGTTGGGTTTTCCGACAGTACGCTGTATTGGATTGAAATTGCGCAATTTCGAGCGTCGATTTCGCTATTGAGAGGCCGACTCCGATCCTTCACACGCTCAACACACATTCTGCGCCCACGAACTCTATTCTCTAGCAGCAAAGAAAGACCGCCGACGCCATTCCCGAAGGTGCCCCCGTGTACGACGCCGTCGTGATCTCGGACATCCACCTCGGGAGCGACAACTGCCAGGCCAAGGCGCTCGTCCGGTTCCTCGAAGACGTCCGCCGCGGGCCGCTCGCCACGCGCCGGCTCATCCTCAACGGCGACGTGTTCGACTCGATCGATTTCCGCCGGCTCAAGAAACACCACTGGAACGTCCTCTCCGAGTTGCGGAAGCTCTCCGACGAGGTCGAGATCACCTGGATCAACGGCAACCACGACGGCCCGGCAGACATCGTCTCGCACCTGCTCGGGGTCGAGGTGTCGGAGGAACTCGTGGTGGAGAGCGGTGGCCGGTCGGTGCTGTTCCTCCACGGCCACCGGTTTGACGAGTTCATCTCGCGCTACCCGCTCGCCACCCGGTTCGCCGACAACTTCTACCAACTGCTCCAGTGGATCGACCAGTCGCACACGTTCGCCAAAATGGCGAAGCGGCGGAGCAAGATCTTCCTGCGGAGCACCGAGAAGATCCGGGCCGGGGCGGTGCGACACGCGGAGAAGCAGGGGTGCGAAGTGGTGTGCTGCGGCCACACCCACCTCCCCGTCGCGGCGGAGGAGGGGGCGGTGACCTACTTCAACAGCGGCTGCTGGACCGAGAAGCCGTGCCACTTCCTGACACTCAAGGCCGGCGTCGTCGAGCTCCACGCCTACGAGACGAAGCCGGCACACGTCGAGGAGCCGGCGCCGGTGTTCGGGGTGGCGGTGGCGTGACCGTCATTCGGTTTCGGCGACCGGCTTCGTCGGGTCGATGAACAACCAGATGCCGACGCCGACGAAGTACACGACGGCGTACAGCACCAGACACGTCACGATCCCGTCGGTGCCGGCATAGGCCTTCGTAATCATCCCGGTTACGAAGATGCCGGACACGGCGCCGACGAGATTGCCGAACATGTTCATCGCCCCGGACACGGTCGCGGCGTAGTCGCGGCCGATGTCCTGGCACACCGCCCACGCCGGGGCCATGATGAGGTCGTTCATGAACCCCATCATGATGAGGCATGCGGCGAACAGGAACAGGTTGTCCGGCTGCGACACCTTCACGCCTGCGGCGGCGAGGTAGCACAGCCCGGCGCCGGCGTACCCGATCATCCCGAACAGGCGCCGCCCCCACTTCCGGTCGCCGGTGCGGCGGATGTAGCGGTCCGACAGCGTGCCGCCGAGGAGGCAGCCGAACATCCCGATCAGCAGCGGGCACCCGGCCAGCAGTGCGACGAGCAACTCACCCCCGATGGTCGAATTCCAGGAAGCGAACTCGGTCCGCATCGCCCCGGGCAGGTTGTACATCAGGAAGTACCAGCAGAAGTTCGTCACCACGTACATCAGGCACACCGCCCACAGGTTCCGGCTGCGGACCAGCTTCCCCCACGGCACAACGACCCGCCCGGCGGTGACCGTCCGCCCGGCGTCGATCTCCGCGAGCTCCGCGGCGTTCACCGCCGGGTGCTCGGCCGGCGTGTTGCGGAACCACAGCGCGAACACCACGCACCACAGGAACGCCGCCCCCGCGAACAGCCACATCGCCTCCCGCCACCCGAGGCCGGCGAGCTGCGGGCTGGTGAGGAGCACCCACAGCACCGGCGTGAGCCCGCCCATGAACCGGGCGGACATCCAGATCACCGACTTGGCGAACCCGCGGTCGCCGGCGGGGAACCAGTTGTACAGCGCCTTGGCGATGTTCGGGAACGCCCCCGCCTCGCCCACACCGAACAACGCCTGGATGACGAAGAGTCCCGTGAACCCGATGAACACGCCGGCCACGGTCAGCCCGGTGAAGCCGGTCAGGAAGACGAAGGCCGACCACCAGAGCACCACGCGGAGGAGCGTCGAGCGCGGCCCCACCGTGTCCCCGAGCCACCCGGACGGCACCTCGAAAAGGGCATAGCAGAGCTGGAACCCCATCAGGATGATGAAGAAGTCAGCGTCCGTCAGCTTCGTCTCGTAGAACCCGGTCGCGTTCAGGTCGGCGATGATCGCCCCGCGCGCGCTGCCGTTCGCGGCCCGGTCCATGTACGTGATCATGGCCAGGACGCAGAGCAGTCCGAGTACCGCGTAGCGCACTCGGGTCGGTGGGGTGGACGGGGCCGCGGTGTGGCCGTTCAGGGACATGGAGGTGCCGGGGTGGGAGGGTGGAACCCTCACACTCTAGCCGCGGGGGCGGCGGGCGAAAACGGGAAAGCCCGGCCCCGGCCGGGCTTTCCGTGCGGCCCGGCGGTCACGCGGCCGAGCGCGGCTCGGCCTTCGCGGCGCGGGCAGCCTGCTCGAACGCCTTCACCGCCTCAACCGCGAACGGGATCGCCGGGCCGGTCCACTCCGTCAGGTTCGCCGAGTAGCCGGCCTTCACCCCGGCCTGCGTGACGTGCGCGAGCAGCGCCCCCCGCGGGCACAGCTTGCCGGCCGCGAGCTTGGCGTCGTAGTCCTGGAGGCGGCGGTGCAACTCCTGGCCGTCGGCCGGGAGGCCGGGAGGCTTCGCGGCCGCATCCTCCGCGGCAGGCGCGGCCGCGACCGGTTCCATCCTGGCCGTCTCCGGGCTGGTTTTCGTTGTCTTCGGGGCCGGCGCCGGCTCCTTCGCGGCCGGCACGGCGAACGCCGGCAGTTGCGGCGGGCGGACGATCTGCTTCTTCATCGGGTCGTAATCGACCCACTGCGCCGGCAGGCGATACAGGTAGCGGCCGATCCCGAACTTCACCGCCGCCCGCTTGAGCGCGTCCGAGAACGCCGCCTTGAGCCGGTCGCCGCCGTCGGGCTGCTCGCTCGGCGAACCCACGTCCATCTTGGTGATCCACTGCCCGCCGAGGTTGATCCGCAACTGGCACGTCACCGACCCGTCCGGCAGGATTTCGTAGTCGTCCTGCCAGTTCTCGACGCCGAGTACGTCGTCGAGCCGGTCCTGGATCAGGCGCACGTCGACGTAGGCGATGGCGAGCGCCTTGTTGTTCTTCACCATCTGCGGCTTGAACTTGATCTCGCGCGGCTCGAACGGCGTGGAGAGCGCGTCGGTGATCGAGCGGACTTCGGTCGGAGGGGTGGGGGAGTGATTGACGGCGACCATACGGCACCTCGTCGGGTCGGGTTGGTGAGATATAGTGTACGCCTGTTCTGATGGGGCGGGCAAGGACGGTTGTGGAAGGTGAACCGTGCCCGAATCAGCGTTCCCAAAGACCGACATGCCAGGCGTCGTTTTCGCCGAACTCGCCGCCGACCGCGGCGAAGTCGGGTGGTTCGACATCGACCAGGCGTAGTGTCGGGAACCACCCCTTGAGAATTTGGCAGTTGATGGCCCGAACGGACTGCGGAAAGCCGACCGCCAACTGAATCCGGTCCTGCGGGCCGAAGAGTGGTCGGAGCGGGCGAAGGGCATCCACCATCTCGGCCAGCCAGTTGTACGCGAGCCGGCGCGTTTCCGCGAGGGATTCGGCCGGGAGGATCCCGACCCACGCGTTGTGCCCGTGGCCGTCGATGTGCGGCCGGAAGTCGCAACTGGTGAACTCGCCCGTCGGGAACGAGCGGGTGAACACCGCTCGGATTCGCTCGTAGTCCATACCCGCTCCCCGGTGCTCACCGGCTCAGCTTGTCCGCGCCCAGGGTCGGCGTCTGGTCGACGGTGGCGAGCGCCCTGGTCAGGAAGTCGGTCGCCAGCTTCTGCACCTGGGCGTCGGCCGCGGCGGTGAGCGTGGCCCAGGCGGCGTCGGTCGTGCCGGCGGGGCGGGGGTCGGTGCTGACCTCGATGTACGCCTTCGCCTTCGGCTCGGTGCCGCTCGGCCGCAGGCACACCTTTGCCGCCAGCCCGTCGCTCCCCGCCATGCGGAAGATCAGGAAGTTGCGGGCGGCCTTGTCGGTGTCACCCTTGAACGGCCCCATCCGGCCGCTCTCGTCGCGCAGGTCCTCGAACGCCGTCACCGCCAGCCCGCCGATCTCGCGCGGCGGGTTCGAGCGGAGTGCGTCGAGCATCTTCGCCATGTTCTGCTTCCCCTCGAGGCCGGTCATGACGATGTTCAGCACCTCGTTCCGGTAGTAGCCGAACTGGCGGCTCAGGTCGTCGAGGTAGTCCACGAGCGTCCGCCCCGCGCGCTTCTGCACCAGCGCCGCCTCAGCCATCAGCAGCACGGCGCACGCCGAGTCCTTGTCGCGCAGGCCGGCGGTGGCGAGGACGCCGTGGCTCTCCTCGGTGCCGATGACGAAGTCGGCCGGCGTGCCGCGCACGTCGCCGTACTGGCCGGTCGATTCGAGGTGCCACAGCACGTCGGCGTGGTACTTGAACCCGACGAGCAGGTCGTGCACCACCGGCGCCCCGAAGTGCCGCCCGATGCGCGTGATCTGCCCGGTCGTCACCTCCGTCGTCACCACGATCGGGTTG
>JAFKFQ010000090.1:0-6614 GCA_017308215.1 bacterium
GGTCTTCCCGTCCCGTCTTTTCCTGTTCATCCTGTCAAAAAATCAGTCTTCCAGCAGCTTCTTGAACTCGACCTGGTAGCACGTGGTGTTGCCGTTGCCGAGGAACAGGGACGCGCCGTCCGGGCTGAACGCCAGCGACTGCACCGGCGAGTCGAACTCGCGCGACACCAGCAGCCGGCCGCTCAGCACGTCCCACACGCGCACCGTCGTGTCGTCGCCGCCGGACACGAGGTAGCTCCCGGTCGGGTCGAAGGCGACCGCGTGGATCGTCTCCTGGTGGCCGGCGAGCTCGAACACCGTCTCCTGCGTCTCCACGTCCCACACGAACACGGTGTCGGTCACGCCGGCCGCCGCGAGGTACTTCCCCGCCGGGTCGAACGCCAGCGCCCGCACGCCGTAGTCGAGCGTGAACACCCGCTCCTTGGTCGTCAGATCCCACACGCACACGGCGCCGTCGCGCTCGCCGGTCGAGAGGTAGTCGATCCCGCCGCACGCCACGCGGTTGCCGTCCGGGTGGAACGCGAGGCTCTCGAGCGTGCAGCCGTCGGCCGCCTCGATCAGGATGAGCTCGGCGTCGCCGGCGTCGGCGCACCTCCACACCCACACGAGGCCGTCGGCCGGGCTGGTGTGGGCGAGGCGGGTCGAGTCGGGCGAGAACGCCACCGCGCCGACCGGCGGCTTGGTCGCCTCCAGCGAGCGGGCGAGCGCCCCGTCCTTCGCGTTCCACAGCTGCGTGAAGTGGTCGGTGCCGCCGATGCCGAGCCACGCCCCGTCCGGGCTGGCGGCCACGCTGTACGCCGCGCACAGGCCGGTCGGGGCGGCGTCCTCGCCGGACGCCACGTCCCACACGCGCACGGCCGGGGCCGCGGTGCTCGCCAGCCGGAGCGGCGTGCCGGGGATCACGGCGATCGCGTGCTTCCCCTTCGGGTTCGGGCCGGCGACGAGCTTGCCGTCGCGCACGTCCCAGACGTGGATGACGCGGTCGAGGCCGGCGGTGGCGAGCCTCGTGCCGTCGGCGCTGAACGCCATGCAGCGGATCTCGTCGGCGTGCCCGCGGAGGACGTGCGCGACCGTGCCGGCGGCGGCGTCCGACCACAGGTAGATGTCGAAGTCCGAGTCGGCACACGCCAGGAACTTGCCGTCCCGGCTCCACGCCAGCGCGACGACCTGGTCGGCGTGGCTGTTGAGGAGCATCACCGGGTCCGGGGAGCCCGGCTTCCACACCCGGGCGGACGTGTCCCAGCCGGCCGAGATGAGCAGCGCGCCGTCCGGGCTCCAGGCCAGCGCCGGGATGCGGTCGGTGTGGCTGCGGAGGTCGCGGACGAGCTTGTGCGAGTAGCCGTCCCACACGCGGACGAGGCGGTCCTCGCCGGCGGTCGCCACGTAGTCGCCCCGCGGCGAGAACGCCACGGCGCTGACCGGCTTCGGGTGGGCGAGGAACTTGCCCACCGCCTTGTGGCTGGCCACGTCCCAGAACCGCACGGTGCCGTCGTCGTGCCCGGTGGCGACGGTGCGGCCGTCGGGGCTGAAGGCCACGGCGGTGACCCACGAGTCCTGGCCGATGCGGCGGACGAGCTGGCCGGTGGCGGCGTCCCAGACGATCAGGTCGTCGTTGCCGCTGGCGAGCAGGGCCGCGTTCGGCGAGAACGCCCACAGGGTCTCGAGGTCGCTGAGGAAGTACCGGCCGAGCTGCTTGCCGTCGGCCGCCCAGTGGCGGAGGACGCCGGCCTCGTCGATCGACCGCACCGTGCCGTCGGCGGCGAAGGCGACCGCGGCGACGTCGCCGTCGGTGTGGAACCGGGGCTCGCCGAAGACGCGGTGGACCAGCGGTGTCGGCTTGGCGGCGTCGTCGGTCGGAGCGGCTGCGGAGGGGGTGGACATCTCGCAAACCTTTCAGCCTGGCGCGGATGCGGACGCGGTGCCTATCTGAGTCTAGGACAGATTTTCGGCCGCCGCGAGAAAAACCGACCTTTGGGTGGGAAAATCCTCTGTAACAGGAAAAATTGGTGGGGCGCGAACGATCGGTGGAGCTGATAGAACTGGACGTGCAGCACAGGGGCCTGTGCCCGGGCGAACGGCCGGCGTGAGCCGGCTGGTCGTTGGTACGGTCGCCTGACACGCCGACCAGTCACCTAGCATCGTCCGTTCGGGCACCCGTACCAACGACCAGCCGGCTCACGCCGACCGTTCGCCGCGCGGGGTCGCGGGTCGTCGGGGGCACCCGTACCAACGACCAGCCGGCTCACGCCGGCCGTTCGCCCGGAGACGTTGATGCCCGAATTCGACTACATCGCCTGGCTCCGCTCCCGGACGCCGGCGGACCCGCGGGTGCCGGTCGGACCGGGGGACGACTGCGCCGTCCTCGCGCCGGCCGGGCGGCCGCTGCTCGTCACCACCGACCTGCTCACCGACGGCACCGACTTCATCCTGGCGGAGGTCGGCCCGCGGGCGGCGGGGCGGAAGGCGATGGCGGTGAACCTGTCCGACGTCGCCGCGATGGCCGGGGTGCCGACCGCCGCCGTGGTCGCCGTCGCGCTGCCGCGGGGCGGCGGAAGGTCGCTCGGCGAAGAACTCTACGTCGGAATCCGCGAGGTCGCGGACGAATTCGGGGTGGCGGTGGTCGGCGGGGACACCAATAGCTGGGAAGGTGCGCTGGTCGTAACGGTCACGCTACTCGGCGAGGCGACGGCGCGCGGCCCGGTGCTGCGGTCCGGGGCGAAGCCCGGCGACTGGGTGATGCTGACGGGGCCGGTCGGCGGCAGCATCCGCGGTCGCCACCTGACGCCGACGCCGCGGGTCCGCGAGGCACTTCGGCTGCACAACCTCGTCGACCTCCACGCGATGATCGACCTGAGCGACGGCCTCGCCGCCGACCTGAACCACGTCCTCGAAGAGAGCCGCTGCGGCGCCGTGCTCGACGCCGCGGCGATCCCGATTCACGCCGACGCGGTCGAGCTGGCGAAGACGAGCGGGAAGACCCCGCTCGCGCACGCGCTCGGCGACGGCGAGGACTTCGAGCTGCTGTTCACCGTGTCGGCGGCGGACGGCGCGGCGCTGCTGCGCGACCAGCCGGTGCCGGGCGTGACGCTGGCGAAGGTGGGCGAGTGCGTGGGCGAGGGGCTGTGGCTGGAGGAGGGCGGCGCCCGCCGGCCGCTGGCGCCGGCGGGGTGGGTGCACGAGCTGTAGAAGCCGATCCCGAAGTCCTGAGTCCGGTAGCCGCAGGCTTTAGCCTGCGCTTGCCTCGACGCAGGCTAAAGCCTGCGGCTACCAGTTCCGGGATCGGCTCTAACGCCGGTTCGGTCACCCCTCCAGCCGCCACGGGGCGCGCATCGGGCGGCCGATGCGGGCGTTGCCGGCCTCGGCGTCGGCGCCGGTGAAGCGGTTGGCGCGGGCGTCCCACGTCAGCTTCTTGCCGGTCTGGAGCGCGATCACGCCCAGGTGGCACACGATCACCGACCCGGCGCCCACGTCCACGCCGGTGATCGGCGTCTGCCGCGACCGCACGCAGTCGAGGAAGTTCCCCATGTGGTCGGTCGGCCGCGACGGGTAGAGGCGCGGGTCGTCCCGGATCGGGTCGGCGAGGATCGCCCGGTCGCTCGCGAGCAAGTCCTCCCGGCTCACGAAGATCGTCCCCTTCTCGCCCTGGATGAGCAAGCCGTTCCGCGTGCCGTCCACCCCGTCGTACTCCTTCCCGCCCCGGTCGCGGCGCTTCATCCCCCGCGAGTCCACCAGGCCGTTCACCGTGGTGCCGGTCCCCTCGGCGCCGCTGCCGCTCATGGCGAACACCTCGGCGTTGTTCGGGTACGTGTACTTCACCTTGAAGTGCTGGTGGCAGTTGTACCCGTCGCCGGCGGCGTAGGGCGCCTTGGCGCTCACCACCTCGACCCCGCTCGGGCCGCTGTTGTCCATGCCGAGGCACCACTGGGCGATGTCCAGGTGGTGGGCGCCCCAGTCGGTCATCTTCCCGCCGCTGTACTCGTACCACCAGCGGAACTCGTAGTGGCAGTTCGTCTTGCCCCCGTCCTTCCGGTACGGCACCTGGGCGGTCGGCCCGAGCCACATGTTCCAGTCGAGCCCCTTCGGCACCGGCGCCTCGGGGATCGGCCCGCTCTGCGGGTTGTCGCCGATGCGGCACTCGATCGAGCGCACGGCGCCGATGCGGCCGGTGCGGACGAGCTCGGCGGCGAGGCGGAACTTGCCGCCCATCTCGGTCCGCTGCTGGCTGCCGGTCTGGAGCACCTTGTTCGCCGAGCGCACGCCGGCCTTCAGCGCCAGCGCCTCCTGGATGGTCAGCGTCAGCGGCTTCTCGCAGTACACGTCCTTCCCCTTGCGCAGGGCGTCGAGGACGATCAGCGCGTGCCAGTGGTCGGGGGTGGCGACGATGACCGCGTCGACGTCGCGGCGGTCGAGCAGCTCGCGGAAGTCCTTGTGCCCGCGGACGTCGTAGTTGTCCTTCTTGTACTGGTCGACGGCGTAGGCGACGTGCGACTCGTCCACGTCGCACACGCCGGTGAACTGGACGTGGCGGAACCGCTTGGCGGCGCCGTAGAGGGCGTTGCTGCGGCGCGGGTTCGGGCCGACGCCGATGACGCCGACGTTGAGCCGGTCGTTGGCCTGGACGGGGCGGGCCGCGTCCTGGGCCTGGGCGGCGGCGGCGCCGAAGTACTCCTTGGCGTACCACGCCGGGAGGCCGGCGGCGGCCATCGCGCCGACCGACTGCCGCATGAACCCGCGGCGGGAGAGGTTTCCGCGCTCCAACATGGGAGACCCTTTCGAGCGAGCGTGAGAGAAGGGACGGGTGAGGCAGAACTGCCCGATATGATAGCCGGCCGTCGGCGCGGGGGGGAAAGGGAAAGTGGCGAACGGCCGGCGGCGGCGGAATGGTGACACAGCAACCCGGATTTGGTCTTCAGCCCTTCGGGCTGAAGACCGAAGACGGTGGGGGCTCGGCTCGCCGCGGCGCGCTACTTCTCCCGCCGCACCGCCCACTCGGGCAGCGCCTCCAGCACCGCCTTCGCCTCCGACCGCGGCAGCGCGTCCAGCTCCGCCCGCGCCGACCGGGCGAGCTCATCCGCGCGGTAGCGGGCGTGCGCCAGCGATTCCGTCTTCCGCAGCGCGGTCAGCACCGCCGCGCCCACCCCGGCGCCGCCGGCGCGGATCGTGTCGCGCAGCCGGGTCGCGTCCGCGGCCGGGAGGCGCCCCAGGCAGTGGATCACGGGGAGCGTCAGCTTCTGCTGCTCCAGGTCCGTGCCGAGCGTCTTCCCCGCGGTCGTCTCGTCGCCGACCAGGTCGAGCAGGTCGTCGGCGATCTGGAACGCCCGCCCCAGCGCCCGGCCGTAGGACGCCAGGCGGTCGGCGACGTCCTCCGAGGCGCCGGCGTACAGCGCCCCGAGGCGGCCGCAGCACTCGGTCAGCGCCGCCGTCTTTCCGTCGATGACGGCGAAGTAGTCGGCCTCGGTCAGGTCGAGGTTGCCGCGCTCCGTCACCTGCCGCAGTTCGCCGGCGCACACGCGGTTGGTCGCCTCGCCGATGATGCGGCAGGCGCGGCCGTCCACGGTGCTCGTCAGGTGGAAGGCGTGGGTGAACAGCATGTCGCCGAGGAGGATGCTGACCTTGTTCCCCCACCCGGCGTTCACCGTGGCCACGTGCCGGCGGACCTCGGCCTCGTCGAGCACGTCGTCGTGGACGAGCGTGGCCGTGTGGATCATCTCCACCGCGGCGGCGAGCGCGTGGTGCGCGGGGGCGACGCCGCCGCACGCCTTCCCGGCGAGGAGGAGCAGCGCCGGGCGGAGGCGCTTGCCGCGGTAGTGGCGGAGGTGCTGGATGAGCGGGCCGAACGGCCCCTTGTACGGGGCGAGCGTCGCCGCGAACACGCGGTCGGCCTCGTCCACGTCGGCGGCGACGGGGGCGAACAGCGTCCCGGCGGCGCGGGGGACGAAGCCGGCGGTCGGCGTGGGCGTAATGGTCGGGGTCACAGCGCGGGCCTCCTCGCGGGGGCGGCCCTGGTCGTCGGGCGGGGTCATGCGGGCGGCCGGGTGAAGTGGCCGCTCGCCCCGCCCTCCTTCTCTTCCAGGCGGATCGCCTCGACCGTCATGCCGCGGTCGACCGCCTTGCACATGTCGTACACCGTCAGGGCCGCCACGGTAACCGCAGTGAGGGCTTCCATTTCAACACCCGTCCGCGCGAAAACCGCCGCCGTCGCCTCGACGCGCACGGCGTCCGGCTCCTGAACCGTGAACGACAGTTTCACCGACGTCAGCGGGAGGGGGTGGCAGAGGGGGACGAGGTCGGCGGTCTTCTTGGCGGCCATGATGCCGGCGAGGCGGGCGACCTCGAGCACGTCGCCCTTGCTGAGCTTGCGGTCGCGGACGAGTGCGAGCGTGGCGGGCTGCATCCGCACGACCGCGGAGGCGCGGGCGGTGCGGTGCGTCTCGGCCTTCGCGCCGACGTCCACCATGCGGGCGGCGCCGGCCTCGTCGAAGTGCGTGAGTGGGGACATGGCGTCGGTTCGATGCAGGGTGCGGGTACGGGGGCAGTGGTGCGTTAACCGGTACGATGTCGGGAGGCGAACGGCCGGCGTGAGCCGGCTGGTCGTTGGTACGGCTGCCTGGGAC
>JAFKFQ010000090.1:6625-17311 GCA_017308215.1 bacterium
TCGCCCCGGAGTGGGAGACCATCCGTAGCCCGGGGCGGCAACCCCGGGCGGGCGTCGGCCAAAGTAGCAGGCACACTCCGTGTGCCGAAGAACGGCACACGGAGTGTGCCTGCTACTTTCGGCCGCTCACCCCCGGCCCTTGAAGTACACGGCGGCGAGCGGCGGGAGGGTGAGCGTCACCGAGAACGCCTGCCCGTGCATCGGCACCGGCTCGGCGAACACGCCGCCGCTGTTCCCGACGTTGCCCCCCCAGTACATCGCCGCGTCGCTGTTCAGGATCTCCTTCCAGAACCCGGCGCTCGGCACGCCCACGCGGTAGCCCTGGCGCACCACCGGGGTGAAGTTCAGCACGCACACGATCAGGTCGTCGGTCGTCTTGCCGCGGCGGACGAAGCTGAGGATGCTGGCGTTCGCGTCCGAGCAGTCGATCCAGTCGAACCCGCCGGGCTGGTTGTCGAGCTCGTGCAGCGCCGGCTCGGTCTTGTAGGCGTGGTTCAGGTCGCGCACCCACTTCTGCACGCCCTCGTGCGGGGGGTACTGGAGGAGGTGCCAGTCCACGCTCTCGTCCGACCGCCACTCGCGCCGCTGGGCGATCTCGCCGCCCTGGAAGAGGAGCTTCTTCCCCGTCATCCCCCACATGTACCCGAACAGCCCGCGCAGCCCGGCGTACTTCTGCCACTCGTCGCCGGCGCACTTGTCCCACAGCGGCCCCTTGCCGTGCACCACCTCGTCGTGCGAGAGCGGCAGCACGAAGTTCTCGTGGTAGGCGTAGAGCATGCGGAACGTCAGGTCGTTCTGGTGGTACTTGCGGTGGACCGGGTCCTGCGAGATGTACCGGAGCGTGTCGTGCATCCAGCCCATGTCCCACTTGTACCCGAACCCGAGCCCGCCGGCGTAGGCCGGGCGGCTCACCATGCCCCAACTCGTGCTCTCCTCGGCGTAGGTCTGCACGTCCGGGTAGTGGCCGTACACCTCGGAGTTGAACCGGCGGAGGAACTCGATGGCCTCGATGTTCTCCTGCCCGCCGTACCGGTTCGGCAGCCACTCGCCGTCCTTGCGGGAGTAGTTCAGGTACAGCATCGACGCCACCGCATCGACCCGGATGCCGTCGACGTGGTACTTGTCGAGCCAGAACATGGCGCTGGAGAGGAGGAAGCTGCGGACCTCGTGGCGGCCGTAGTTGAAGATGTAGCTGCCCCAGTCCGGGTGGTAGCCCTGGCGGGGGTCGGCGTGCTCGTAGCAGGCGGTGCCGTCGAAGTTGGCCAGCGCCCACCCGTCGGTGGCGAAGTGGCTCGGCACCCAGTCGATGATGACGCCGACGCCCGCCTGGTGGAGGGTGTCGATGAGGTACATCAGGTCCTGCGGCGTGCCGTACCGGCTGGTGGCGGCGAAGTACCCGGTGACCTGGTAGCCCCACGACCCGAAGAACGGGTGCTCGGTGAGCGGCAGGAACTCGACGTGGGTGAACCCCATGTCCTTGCAGTACTGGGCGAGGCGCGGCGCCGCGTCGCGGTAGCTGAGCGAGTGGTACGGCGGGTCGGCCTCGCGCATCCACGACCCGAGGTGGACCTCGTAGATGCTCACCGGCGCGCCCTGGGCCGACTTCGGCCCGCGCGTCGCCATCCACTCCTCGTCGTGCCACTCGTAGCCGAGGTCCCACGTCACCGCCGCGGTCTTCGGCGGGATCTCGCAGGTGAACGCGAACGGGTCGGTCTTCTCGGCGGTGAACCCGCCCGGCGCCGCGACGTGGTACTTGTACAGCGTGCCGTTCGTCACCCCCGGCACGAACCCCGCCCACACGCCACTCGACCCGACGGGGGACAGCCGGTTCGCCCCCTTGTCCCACCCGTTGAACTCGCCGACGACGCTGACGTAGTCGGCGTTCGGCGCCCACACGGCGAACTGGTAGCCGGCCCGGCCGTCGCGCGTGGCCGGGTGGCTGCCGAGCTTCTCGTACAGCCGGAGGTGGCTCCCCTCGTTGAACAGGTAGAGGTCTTGCGGGGTGATGTTGACGCCGGCGGGCGGCTCGGGCGAGGCGCCGCGGGGGTGGGCGGTCCCGTTCCCCGCGTCGGCGCCGAACGGCAGGAATTTGGGCTTCGGCTGTGCGGGGCTGGTCATGCGAGTCGGTCCCGGCGCGGGAGAGGGGCTAGTAAACAACTACCGAATCCGGCGCCGGTACGCCAGTGACGGCGGGCCGCACCGGTCGGGCGGGCCGGGCGATCCGGCGCGACCGGGCCGGGTGCAACGGTTGTGCCGGCGGAATTGAGGGTGCGGATTCCAGGCCGCGGGGGTGGTATCATGGGGCCGCCCACGAGGAGGCAACCGATGACCACACCCAGGGAATTGGAATACCAACGGACGATCGTCGAGAAGCTGCGCGAACCGGACCGCGCGGCCGCCGCGGAAGCCAAGGCCGGGCGACTCCCACTCCCATCACGGACTCCGTCCGCCGCGGACGCCGCGCACGTGGTCCGACTCGACTGCGACCGGATCACCGACTGGGACAGCTTTCACACGGTGTTCGCGGAGGTGTTCGGGTTCCCCGAGTTCTACGGCCGCGACATGCACGCCTGGATCGACTGCATGGACTGGCTCCACGACCCGGACGGCGAGATGACCTCGGTCACCGTTCCGTACGGGTGCGCGCTCACCCTCCAGCTCGACGGCGTGACCGCGTTCGCGGCCCGCTGCCCCGAGCAGTACGCCGCGCTGGTCGAGTGCGTGGCGTTCGTCAACTGGCGCCGGACGACCGCGGGCGAAGGTGCGGTCCTGGCGCTGTCCTACTTCAAGTCGCACTGAATCAGACCCGATCGGGTGACGCGGGCTGAAGCCCGCGGCTACCGGCAGCAGCGCGGTAGCCGCGGGCTTCAGCCCGCGTCACCCGGTCCGGTGGTGTTCAGCCCGCGTCACCCGGTCCGGTGGTGCGTTGCACCTGAGAGGTCGCACCCGGCCAAAGTAGCAGGCACACTCCGTGTGCTGTTCTTCCGCACGGCACACGGAGTGTGCCTGCTACTTTTCGGGCGCCGGTCCGGTAGCGGCGGGGCGCGGCAGCGCCGCCAGGAACCGGTCGAGCGCGGCGACGAACGCCGGCGTGTACAGGTCGTTGTGGTTCCCGTTCGGGACCGTGACGAACTCCTTCGGCTCGTTCCCCGCCACGAACAGCCGCCGCCCCAGCTCGTAGGGCACGATGCGGTCGGCGTCGCCGTGGACCTGCAACAGCGGCCCGCGGTAGTTCGGGATCTTCCGCAGCGAGTTCAGCTCCGCCAGCATCAGCGGCCGCATCGGGATGAGCGGGACGTGGTGGTCCGCCACGTCCGGCAGGTTCGTGAACGTGCCCTCCAGCACCAGCGCCCGCGCCCCGTCGCCGGCCGCCAGGTCGACCGCCACCCCGCCGCCGAGCGAGTGCCCGGCGATGACGACGTCGCCCTCGGGCACGCCGGTCCGCGCCGCGAGCCAGCGCCGCGCCGCCCGCGCGTCGAGCAGCACACCGGCCTCGGTCGGGCGGCCGGTGCTCTTGCCGTAGCCGCGGTAGTCGAACACCAGAACCGTGGCATTCATCCGGTCGCGGTAGAGTTCGAGGACGTGGCGCCGGGTGGTGACGTTGCGGCCGTTGCCGTGGCAGAACAGGACGACCGCCCGCGGGTCGCCGTCCGGGGTGGCGAGCCAGCCGTGGAGGCGGGCGCCGTCGGGCGAGTCGATCCACACGTCCTCGACGCGCGGGTCGGGGGTCCAGTCGCCGATGGGGTACGGGTGCGGGAAGAAGACGATGCGGTTCTCGACCGCGGCGCACCCGCCGGCCACGAGCAGCGCGGCGGCGAGGGCGAGGGGTCGGCGCATGACGCGCCGGTATGCCGCGGGCGGCGGGCGGCGTCAAGCGGAGCGCGCGCCCCGCGCCGGGTTTTTAGCCCCGGAGGGGCGGCCGTGAATAGCCCGGGGCGGAAGCCCTGGGCGGCGTGGGCGGTGTCACGGATTGTCCCGCGGGTCGGTCCCGGGCGAACGGCCGACGGACCACTACGACGCCCGCCCCGGGTCACGGCGCCACGCGCAGCACCTCGAACGTCGGCTTCGCGGTCAGCACGCGGAGGACCGGGAACAGCGGGGCGAAGCTCCGCTCCTCGTGCCACGAGTGGTCGGCGATCTTCACGTGCCCCGGGCCGACGCCGGCGAACCGCAGCGCCGCCGCGAACATCGGGTCCAGCGGCAGCCACTGCCCCTCCGCGTACACCTCCAGCCACATGTGGTAGGCCAGGAACGGGCGACCGCTCGGGTCGTCGGTGTACACCAACCCCAGCACCGTCCGCGACGGCACGCCCTGCGCCCGGCACATCGCCGCCGCCAGCATCGCGTACTCGGTGCAGTCGCCGCTCAGGTTCTTCGCCACGTTGTCCGCCGTCGCCATCGACTGCGAGAACTCCGCCGACTTCATGTTCTGGTTCACCCACTTCTCGACCGCCCGCGCCTTGTCCCACGCGCCCGCGGTGGCCGGCAGGCCCGCCACGGCCCGCGCCGCGTGCCCCTTCACGAGGTCGTTGTCCCAGTTGATGAAGAAGCTGCTGCCCAGGAACTCCGGCCCCGGGGTTTTCTCCTTAAGCTGCGCCGCGGCGTCCTTCGCCGGCCCGCGGGCGGCGCTCACGTGCAACTCGAACGTCTTCGCCTTGGCGTCGAGGTTCTTCACCTCCTGCCGGCCGTCCGCGGGGAACAGCGTGGCGGGCTCGTCGTCGCGGGTGGCCGTCACCTTGTACGCCACGGTCGTCTTCTCGTGGACGCCCGGGATGGCGCGGTCCAGGCGGATCGCCTGCGCGTTGAACAACTGCAACGGCCGCATGATCGGCGCCTTCGCCGCGCCCTCCGTCGTGCGCAGGAACGTCACCCGCCCGCCGAGCCCGGGGAAGTCGAACTCGACGCGGAACGGCTCGCCGCTGTCCGGGTCGGCCCACGTCGTCGCCGCCGGGAGCTTGAGCGCCCCGAGCGGCTCCATCCGCGACGTGAACCGGGACAGCCGCCGCGCCGGGGTGCCCTGCCACAGCACCGCCTCCTCCGTGCCCTCGTACGTCACCGTCACCTTCAGCACCCGGTTCCCCTGGGCGAAGAACGTGAGGTAGTCGAACGTCGCCCCGGGCGCGAGCTTCTTGTTGGCGAAGATCTTCATCTCGCCGGCCACCCCGACGACGCCCGCCGGCCACGGGATCGATTCCGTGGCGCCGGCCGCGGCGCCCTCGCCCTTCACCTTCAGCGTCCGCCCGTCGGCGACGCCGGTGATGACGAGCATCTGGTCCTTGCCGAGCCCCTGCCGGGCGGTGGTGACGAGCACCTCGCCCTCGGGCGTCTCGACCGTGGACTCCTCCGCGAACTGCGTGACGACCTGGCCGAACCGGTCCACGGTGAACTGCTGGTGCTTGGTGCCGTGGCGGAGCTTGCGGCCGTTCATCTCCACGTCCTTCGCCGTCCACTGGAGGAAGCCGATCCGCTCCCCCTCGACGGCCGCGGCGAACCAGTAGTCGAACCCGCCGCCGACCGGCGCCGGCGCGGCCTTCGGCCCGTCGTCCTTCTGCGCGACGGCGGGGGTGACGAGGGCCGGCGCCTGCGCGACGGACGGCACCCTCCCGCCGGGGCGGATGACGATGAACCCGGGCGGGTCGGTCTCGGCGGGGCGCCTCGGCGAGATGACGATGGGCGCGTCCTTGCCGGGCGGCGTGACGGGCCGGGCGGGCGGCTGCGCGGCGAGCCAGCCGGCGGGGGCGAGGAGCAGGAGAACGGGGAGCCAGGTCCGCACGGGTCGCCCTCCGGGTGGGGTCGCGGGTCCGACGGCGGCCGTGTCGCGGTGCGTGCCCCGCGACACGGCCGCCCGCGGCGCCTCCGCTCATTGTCGGACCCGGGCGCCCGGGGCTCCAGCCCAACTCTTGCCCGTCGGGAATCGTCTGGAAGGTGGGCCGGCACAGCCGTTCGGGCGAAAATCGGCGCCCCGACCGGGCGCCGGCGGCCGATCCCGAACGTCCGCGTGCGGCGGCAGTTTCGCGCCGCCCGGACACCCGGGCGGTGTAGAATGCGGGCGGCACGGACGCCGGCGACGGGAACACGAACTATGGTTACGTGCCCGGGCTCTCCCTGACGCACCCGCCACGACGCGACACCACCGGTTTTCACACCCGCCCGGGCCGGTTCCTTCTCGAATGTCGCGAGGTCGTTTCGTGAACTCCGAACGGCTGGCGGACCACCTGCGGGTCAAGCAGTACGGTGACTTCACCCTGACGGACGCGGTGCGCCCCGGGCCGGGCGTGCCGGTCCGCCCGCGGGCCGGCTACCGCACCGACATCTACCGCGACCGCAAGGCCAAGCTCCGCCTGCCGATGCTGTCGGCGGCGGTGTCGGCCGACCGCCTCTTCGACGCCTTCTTCGCGCTGCTGGAGCCGGTGGGCGAGGTGGTGCACGTGGTGCTCGAAAGCAGCCACGGCACCGGGGCGGACGCGCACCGCGACTTCCGCCGCGGGCACATCGACCTGCCGGTGCTCCTGAGCCACTTCTGCGAGTTCGAGGACCTGCTGACGAACGACGGCTGCACGGGCGTGGCGGTGATCGCCGACGGGCGGCCGGTCGAGGTGCAGTTCGACGAGCACAAGCTGTTCCACGTCTACGCGCCGGACCTGAAGCCGTTCCGCCGGGCGCTGCGGGGGCTGGGCGTGCACCGCCGGCGGGTGCTGCCGCTCATCAGCGAGGCCGAGCACCTGCACCACACGACCGCCGACCACGCCGAGGCGTTCCGCCAGATGTGCCTCCGCGTCGGCGTCGGCGACTTCGACCGCGTCTTCAGCGACGAGAACGGCTGACCGCCGTCAGGTGGCGGCCCCGGTGTGGTAGCCGCAGGCTTCAGCCTGCGTCCGGGTGACGCAGGCTGAAGCCTGCGGCTACCAGACAAGACACCACCGCCGCACGACACTAATTCCCGCCGAAGAGTCCGACGTACGAACCGAAGCTCCCCTGCGGGGGGGAGCCGGGCGAGACCGCGGCGGAGGGCGAGATGGCCGCCGGCCCGGACGTCGCGCCCGAGCCGATCCCGAGCTGCCGGGCGCGGTCGCCCTGCTTCTCCAGCCGCTCGCGGATCTCCTTCACCAGCGCCTGCTCCTGCCGCTCCAACTCGGCCTTCTGCGCCCGCACCGCGTCCAACTGATCCATCATCTTGTCGATCGACTTCTCCGCCGGTCTCGGCGGCAGGGTTGACGCGACCGGCGTCGGTGCAACCTGCACGCGGAAGTCGGGGTACACCGGCATCGGGGTCACCGGCCCCGGCGACTGGGTCAGGGCGACCCCGCCGGCGGCGACGAGCAGGACCGGGACGAGCAGGAGACGCGGGCGCACGGGCCACCTCCTTGACGGCGACGCCGGCGTGTACCCGTCCCCCCGCCCCGCCGTCAACGCCGGTCCGCCCAGGGCTACACGCGGGCCGCCCCAGGTTCCACCCGGGGCTACGCGCCGCCGCCGGGCGAACGGCCGGCGTGAGCCGGCTGGTCGTTGCGTCAGGTGCCCGAGCGGACCACGTGGGTGATTCGTTGCCGTCCCGGGCACCTGTACCAACCACCAGCCGGCTCACGCCGGCCGTTCGCCCGGATGCGCGGTCGGCTCGGGTGTCTTGTGTGCGGGAGCACACCGGCGTGTAGCCCCGGGTGGAACCCGGGGCGGCCTACGGCGAAGTCCGCCCGGACGGCCCCTCAACTGACCTACCGTTCCCGCCCTCGCCGCCCTACCCTTCCACGCATCGCCGCCCGCGACCGGAAGGAACCCGCGCCATGCCGACCACCACGGCCGACGTCCGCGCCGTCATCGACGCCACGTACCGGACCGAGTCGCGGCGCGTGTTCGCCTCGCTCGTCCGCCTCGTCCGCGACTTCGACCTCGCGGAAGAGGCGCTGCACGAGGCGTTCGCCGCCGCGGTCGAGCGCTGGCCGCGCGAGGGCGTGCCCGACAACCCGCGGGCGTGGCTCGTGTCCGCCGGGCGGTTCCGGGCGGTCGACACGCTCCGCCGCCGCGGCCGCCTCGACGAGCTCCAGCCGGAGCTCGCCGGGCGGCTCGCGGAGATCGCCGCCGCCAACGCCGCCCGCGCCGGCGAGGCGATCGAGGACGACCGCCTCCGCCTCGTCTTCGCCTGCTGCCACCCGGCCATCGACCGCGCCGTGCAGGTGCCGCTCACGCTCCGCGAGGTGTGCGGGCTCACCACCGAGGAGATCGCCGGCGCGTTCCTCACCGCCCCGGCCACGATGGCCCAGCGGATCGTCCGCGGGAAGGCGAAGATCCGCGACGCCGGCATCCCGTTCGCCCTCCCCGCCGCCGCCGACCTGCCCGAGCGGCTGGGGTCAGTGCTGGCGGTGGTCTACCTCGTGTTCAACGAGGGCTACTCGGCGACGACGGGGGCCGCGCTGACGCGCGCCGACCTGTCCGGCGAGGCGATCCGCCTCGGCCGGCTGGTGGTCGGGCTCCTCCCCGACCCCGAGGCGGTCGGGCTGCTGGCGCTGATGCTGCTCCAGGAGTCCCGCCGCACCGCCCGCACGACCGAGACCGGCGACATCGTGCTGCTCGAAGACCAGGACCGCACGACCTGGGACGCCGCGCTCATCGCCGAGGGGCGGGAGTTCGTCGACCGCGCGCTCGCGTCGGGGCTGGCCGGGCCGTACACGCTCCAGGCGGCCATCGCCGCCGTCCACGCGAGCGCCCCGGCGGCCGCCGCGACCGACTGGCGGCGCATCGTCGCGCTGTACGACGGGCTGCTGTCGCTGCACCCGTCGCCGGTGGTCGAGCTGAACCGCGCCGTGGCGGTGGCGCTGCGCGACGGCCCGGCGGCGGGGCTGGGGCTCATCGACGCGATCCTCGCGGGCGGCGCCCTGACCGAATACCACCTCGCCCACGCCGCCCGCGCCGACCTCCTCCGCCGCCTCGCCCGCCGCGCCGAGGCCCGCACCGCCTACGAGCGCGCCCTGGAGCTCGCGCGGCAGGAGCCGGAGCGCCGGTTCCTGGCGAAGCGGCTGGCGCAACTTTAACGATTCCGCCGCCAACTCCACACCGATCCCCGCCGCCGCCGCGCTGAAAAAATGTCGGCCCGTGTCGATCCGCGCCCGGTGCGTTCGACTACGGGGTGTTCCGCGACCACCGCCGCGAGGGCGCCATGATCCGCCAGAAGGTCACCCCGTTCCTGTGGTTCGACAACCAGGCCGAGGAGGCCGCCCGGTTCTACGTGTCGCTGTTCCCCGACTCGGCCGTCACCGGCGTCACGCCGGGGCCGAGGGGCGCGCCGCTGGTGGTCGAGTTCCGGCTCGCGGGGGTACGGTTCCTGGCGCTCAACGGCGGGTCGCACTACCAGCTCACCGAGGCGTTCTCGCTGTCGATCGACTGCGAGACGCAGGCCGAGATTGACGATCTCTGGGAGAAGCTCCTCGCCGGCGGCGGGTCGCCGAGCCGGTGCGGGTGGCTCAAGGACCGCTTCGGCCTGTCGTGGCAGGTCGTGCCGGTCGTGCTGCCGAAGCTGGTGAGCGACCCCGACCCGGCCCGGGCCGGGCGGGCGATGCAGGCGATGATGGGGATGGTGAAGCTCGACATCCGGGCACTGCAGGACGCGGCCGACGGGAAGTGACACCGCCCGGGACGTTGCCCCCGACGGCCCCTCCGGGCGAACGGCCGGCGTGAGCCGGCTGGTCGTTGGTAGGGGTGCCCGGGCGGACCACGCGGGTGACCGGGTGCCGTGTCAGGCCGCCGGACCAACGACCAGCCGACTCACGCCGGCCGTTCGCCCGGACGGACACCTGCGCTGGGTTTCAGGCCAACGGCCTGACATTCGATAGCCCGGGGCAACGCCCCGGGGAACCACCCGGGCGGCGTCGGTGGAACGACAGGCCCGAACGACCAGCGACACACCATACAGGGAGACCGCCATGAAATACCTGTTCCTGATGTACGGGACCGAGAACGGCTGGACGGACGCCGAGCGGCGCGACTGCATGATCGAGTCGCTCGCCGAGTGCGACCGGCTCGCGGCGCAGGGGAAGTACCTCGCCGCGTCGCCCCTCCACCCCGTCTCGACCGCCGCCACCGTCCGGGTCCGCAACACCCAGCCGATCGTCACCGCCGGCCCGTTCGCCGAGACGGTCGAACAGCTCGGGGGCTACTTCCTGCTCGACCTCGCCGACCTCGACGAGGCGATCGGCGTCGCCTCGCGCCTCCCGCCGGTCCGCAAGGGGACCGCCGAGATCCGCCCGATTCTGGAGCTCGACGGCCTCCCCCCGTCGCGCCCGACCCCGTTCGGCGACCCCGCCGCCGGGGAGCCGTACATGCTCCTCTGCTACGACGACGAGGCGGCGTGGCGCGCCGCCGGCCCCGAGGCCCGGCGCGAGGCGATGGCCGAGGCCGCGGCGCTGTGCCGCGAGCTGTGCGCGGACGGCAAGTACATCAGCGCCTCGCCGCTCCACCCGACGGCGACGGCGACGAGCGTGCGCGTCCGCGACGGCAAGCGGGCCATCACCGACGGCCCGTTCGCCGAGACGACCGAGGTGCTCGGGGGGTTCTACGTGATCCTCGCCGACTCCCGCGACGCCGCCCTCCGCGTCGCCGCCCGCCACCCCGGCGCGCGGCTCGGCTCGGTCGAGGTGCGCCCGCTGTTCAACCTCGCCTCGGTCCGGGAAAACTTGCCCGTCGCGTAGATCGCTG
>JAFKFQ010000091.1 GCA_017308215.1 bacterium
CGCCCACGCCGAGGGGCCGCGTGGCGTCATGGTGCCGGCGGGCCAAGTGTCCAATCAGCGGCCGCGACGACTCCCCACACTCGTCGCGCTGGGAAGCGCAATCGCGCTCGTCGGCGTCATCGCATTGGCCTGATTCCTGCACGCGAAACGCCTAGCCCGGCAAGATGTTGGTACAACCGGGCCGCCACCCCCTCCGCCTTCCGACCGCCCGACTGGCACGCACCCGTTGCGCAAATGCGATTGACCCGTTCGGTCGGATCGGGAAAATGAATCAGATTGCCAGGGAATCGGGAGCACGAAAGGCACCGACATGTCAAAACGCCGCTCGATCCTCGCCCTCATCGCCGCGGTCGCCGGGTTCGGCAGCCCGGCGCACGCCCAGGAACCGGAGGTCAAGCCTGCCGGCCCGTTCGTCGTGATCGTCGGGGCCGGGGAGTACCAGGACAAGGCGATCACCGCCCGCCCCACCGCCGACGCCGACGCCAAGGCGCTCTACGACCTCGTCACCGACCCGCGCTACCTCGGCGTCCCCGCCGGCCGCGCGAAGCTGTTCCTGTCGGCGCCGGACGCCAAGCGGAACGCCGAGGCCGCCACCCGCGACGGCATCGTCAAGGCGATCGACGCGGCCGTCGAGCAGACCGGCAAGGATGACCTGCTCCTGGTCGCGTTCTTCGGCCGCGGGGCGAGCACCGGCGACAAGACGGTTTACTTCACCCCCGCCACGAACCTCAAGGAGCGGGCCAAGACCGGCCTCGTGCTCGGCAGTGACCTCGTGCCGGCGTTCAAGAAGGTGAAGGGGCAGAACGTCCTGATGGTCATGGACGTGCAGTACAAGGGCTTCGACCCGGGCGCCGAGAAGATCGCCGAGCCGACGCTGACCGACGTGGACGCGCTGCTGTTCGGCTCCGAGGACAAGGAGGATTCCGTTCGCCCGCAGAACCGCCTCCTGCTGCTGAGCGGGTTCATCGGCTCCGAGAGCGTGGCGAAGGGCGAGAACAGCCTGTTCGGTGCCCTCACGATCGAGGCGCTGAAGGGGAAGGGTGAGGCCGAGGGCTACCGCGACGGGTACGAGCCGGACGGCCTCGTCACCACCGACGAACTCCTCCGCTACCTCGACAAGGAGCTCCCGAACGAGGCGCGGAAGATCGGCAAGACGAACAAGGAGAAGGAAGCGCAGCCGGTGCCGATCGGCGGCAAGACGAGCCACTTCCCGCTGACGCTCGACCCGGACGAGACGGCCAAGGTGAAGCGCCGGGCCGACGCGCTCGCGGCGCTGGCGAAGGACGGCAAGGTGACCGAGGAGCTGGCGAAGGAGGGCGGCGCCCTGCTGACGCGGATGCCGAAGCTCAAGGCCCAGCAGGACCTCCGCAAGCTCTACCAGCGGGTCGCCGACGGCGACCTCCAGCTGCCCTCGTTCACCACCGCCCGCACCGAGCTGAAGGAGAGCCTGACGCTGCCGCGGCGCGACGCCGACGTGTTCGCCCGCCGGGTGAGCGAGGCGATCGACCAGGTGAACCAGGTCTACATCAAGGACACGAAGGGCGCGGACCTGACCGTCGCCGCGATCCGCGGGATGTACCGGCGGATCGAGGAGGTGGTGCCGCCGGACCTGGACGCCGCGCTCAAGGACGCCAAGAGCATTGGGGCCGACCGGCGCAACGAACTGCTCCGCGACGCCCGCACCCGGCTCGGCCGGCGCGAAGACCTGGACGAGAACAAGGACGCCGACGTGGCCGTCATGATGATGATGGCGAGCCTCAACGATCCGTACACGGCGTACTACGACAAGGAGACCGTGCGCCGGATGCAGAGCGCGCTCCGCGGGCGGTTCCCGGGCGTCGGCATCCAGATCCGCCGCGAGGCGGTCCGCGACGGGCTGCTCGTCGTCACCCCGATCAAGGGGAGCCCCGCGTACCGCTCCGGCATCCGCGCCGGCGACCTCATCACCAAGATCGTCCGCAGCGTGGACAACGAGGGTAACCCGCTCGCGGACGGCGCCCAGCGCGAGTACTCCACCAAGGGGATGAAGACGGAGGAGGCCATCGGCATCATCACCGGCCGCCCCGGCACGCCCATCCAGCTCACGGTGGACCGCGACGGCAAGGAGATGACCTTCGACCTGAAGCGGAACTGGGTGTCGGTCGAGACGGTGATGGGCGTGAAGCGCGGGAAGGACGCCGAGTGGTCGTTCACGCTCGACGAGGCGAACAAGATCGGGTACGTCCGCCTCACGCAGTTCACGCAGACCTCGTTCGAGGACCTGAAGGGCGCCATCACCGAGATGAAGGAGAACGGCGGGCTGAACGGGCTCATCCTCGACCTCCGCGGCAACCCGGGCGGCTTCCTCACCTCGGCGGTGAACATCTGTGAGCTGTTCGTCGGCACCGAGAAGATCGTGTCGGTCCGCCCGCGGCCGGGGAGCGGGATCAGCCCGGACGTGTACCGCGGCCGGCGCGCGGCCGACAAGAGCTTCGAGGTGGTGGTGCTCATCAACGGCATGAGCGCGAGCGCCAGCGAGATCGTCGCGGCCTGCCTCCAGGACCACGAGCGGGCCACGATCATCGGCGAGCGGAGCTACGGGAAGGGGAGCGTGCAGAACGTGATGGACTTCCGCCAGACCGGCGGCGAGATCAAGCTGACCATCGCCCGCTACTACCCGCCGAGCGACCGGAACATCGACAAGCTGGCGACGAAGGGCGAACCGGACGAGGAGTGGGGCGTCCGCCCGGACCGCGGGTTCGAGGTGAAGCTGACGCGCGAGGAGTCGACCGAGCTCGAAACGCACCTGAGAGAACTCGACGTGATACCCGCGCCGGGCGCCGACCCGAAGGTGGTGACGCCCGAGAAGGACAAGCAGCTGTCCGTGGCGCTCGCGCACCTGCGGAAGCAGATCGCCGCCCGCGTGAAGGGGCCGGGCCGGTAAACCCGGCCGGTTGTACGGCCGCCGCGGGTTCTCCGGGCGGTCCGCGTTACGCCGATCAGACCCGCCGGACCTTGCCGGCGGGTCGTGTGTGTTCGCCGGGTGAAGTTGCGGAATTGCACCGGGCCGTCAGAATTCCTTCAAGTCGGTGGGCGGCCGCGACGACGGCCGGGCCGGCGGGGAGGAATCACATGGGCCGCAAGGTGTCGATACTCGCGCTGGCGGTCGCCACGTTCGCTGCGGCCGGCGGGTGCCGGCACCGCTGTGGCGGCTGGTTCACGTCGAACACACGCTCGGACGCTCCGTGCCAACTCGTCGGGTCCGCACCGGCGTGTGACGGCGTCCCGGTCGGCGGCAGTTTCCCGGCCGGCGTGCCCGGCACGGTGATCCCGGGCGGCGGGTTTCCCCCGGGCGGCGGGTTACCCCCGGGTGGTGGCGGCGCGACCGAACTTCCGCTCCCGCAGCCGAGCGGCGACCTGATCCCGCGGCAGGGCGTGCCGTTCGCCCCGCCGGGGCCGGCGCCGGGTGACATGGGTGCGAACGTACTCCCGGGGCCCAAGGGTGGGGTGCCGGTCGGGCGGCCGTGAGAACTGCGACCGACGAAACGCCGCCGGCCCGGGGATCAACCCCCGGGCCGGCGGCGTTTTTCAATTCCGGTTACGGGCGCGGCGCCGGCCGCGCCGTTTGCGGGTGCGGCGGGATGCGGAACCCGCTCTGCTGCACCGGCGCGTCAGTCGCCGGCGGCGCCACCGGGGCCGGGGCGGCGTTCGTCGGCCCGGCGAGGCGGAAACCCGGCATCACCGGTTCGCCCGGCTGCGGGCAGGTGGTGCAGGCGTTGCCGTGACCCGCGAGCCCGCCGAGCCGCGGGTGGCCCGGGGCGCACCCGCCAAGTCCGCAGTTCCCACTCGCGCACCCCGGCCGCTCGACGCACGGGAAGTAGGTGTAAAGCGGCGTGATGCGCGGGGTCGGCGTCAGGCCGAGACGGAGCGGCGTGTGGTGGAAGCACAGCCAGTCCTTGAAGCACTGCCAGCAGTCACCGGCGTGCCCGCGGGCGGCCGGCGCACACGAACCACCCGCACACGGGGCCGCGGAAGCCGGCGCCGACGGGAGCGGGGTCGGCACGGCCGGGGCGCAGTCGGTACACCACACCTTGGCCCCGCGGGACCAGTCGCGGGCCGGTTGGACCACCGGGCCGGGGCGGAAGCCCGCCACCTGCACCGCACCGGCCGACGGGGTGGTCGTTGCCGCGACCGGCACCACGACGCCGTTCTTGTACGCCGGCGCCGGCACGCGTGGGCTCGTGGGGGCAAACCCCGTGGGGAGTGGCAGCGGGTCGGCGGCCCGGGCGCCTGCCGCGCCCCACACCCACCCCGCCGCGAGCGTCAACACCGTGAGTCGCTTCATGACCCCGCCTCCGTGCGGACCGCGCCCGTGGACGGGCGCGTGACGAAAGGGAGTTTCGGTCCGGCGGTGCGGGTCGGTTGGGCGGAAGCGGTCGGGCGGGCGTGTGGAAGCGGCGGCGGTGGGCGTACAACGGGTCGAGCCCGCACGACCGGTACAACCGGACCGCCGTTGATCCGCCTTGCGACGTACTGAGGGGTATGGTCACGGGGCCGTACGCCGACGGAGGCTGCCCATGCGTGCGGTTCTTGTCTTAGTACTACTCCGTTACGTCCACGAGGCTGATTGACCGAAGTGATGGAGCCTCAATGCTTACTGCAAAATGGTGGCCACTTGATCACTATTTCGCAAGTTGCGACGCGATAAATAGTTGCGCCGATTTAACGGAGTAGTATTAGAGCCTGTTATGAATTCAGCGGGTCAGCCGCCGCAAGTGGTGTAGTGCACTGGATTTGCGGCTGGGCGCCCTGCCAGATGATGCTGCGCAAACGATGGCTGCGTAAGCAGTTAAGGCGGGTTCACAACAGGCTCTAGAGGAATATCGTTCGAGAGTCAGCGGAGGTCATGAACCGACCCGTCCGGGCGAACCTCGAATGTGACCCCGGCGAGGAACTGCGGGTGTCGCCACTCCTTCACGGCGGACTCGTCGCCGACCGCGGTCGCACGGTCGTTCCACATCCACGCCGCGATCGAGTTCGCCCCGCGGCCGTGGACCCACACCCCCCACACGAACGCCGCCACGAACGCCGAACCCGCGAGCGTCTTCCGTCCGCGGTCGGTGTCGGCAAGGAGTCCACGGACGGCAATGATCGTGGTGAGAGCGAACCACGGCAGCACGTCGCAGAAGTAGCGCGGCCCGTAGCTCCAGCCGGCGTGCCAGCCGTTGTAGCAGGAGAACAACGCCGTGTGTGCCGACACCGCCAGTACCGCCGGGACAAGCAGCGGCCGGTCGGGCAGGGTGCGGCGGAAGGAGACGAGCATCGCGCCGACGACAAGTAGGAACGGGCAGTACACGAGCAGCCCGCGCGACGGCGAACACATCAGCCAGAAGAACCGGTCGGCCACGTCGCGCCCGTCGATCACCCCGGCGGTGTAGACCGACGGCGGCGTCGGCGTGCCGAACACCGACAGACTCGCCGCGACCAGCGTCGTCACCCACGCTCCGCCGCCGAGGATCGTGAACGCCAGCACGCGCCGGTGCCAGAGCAGCAGGTACGCACAGACCGCGAGGCCGGAGAAGACGGCGTGCTGGCGGCAGAACACGGCCCAGAACAGGCACGTCCCGAGCCCCGCGCCGAGGAGTAGGTCCGAGCGCCACGTCGGCCGCGTCACGCGCCGCGCCGCGAACAATAGCCCGACCGCCGCCGTGACCCACACCACGGCCCACGTGTGCGACCAGAGGGCACGCGCGAGCGTGCTCCACACCGGCGACCCGAACGCGAGCGCCGCCGCGACCAGTGCCGCGGCCCATGTCGGCAGCACAGCCCGCCCGACAACGTACAGCAGTACGACGAGCCCCGCCGCGACCCGCGACGCGACGCGCACCTGAATCTCGCGCTCGGCGGCGTAGGACAGGTGTCCGTCGGCGTCGAACGCGGACAGCCCGCGCGAAGAGTAGTGCTTCACCCACGGCGCCGACAGCACGACCGACCCGAGCGGGTAGCCGTAGAAGAGGTGCTCGGAGTTGGCCGGGTGCCGGATGACGTGGTACGGCAGGTCGCCGCCGGCCTGCCACCCGGGAATTGCCCGGCGGGCCGCGGCGTCGGCGGGGACGGCGGAGGTCAGTTCGAGCGAGCCGGTCGTCGCCAGCCGCTCAGCCGCGGCCATCGAGTACGCCGAGTCGCACACCTGCGGCACGCCGGTCGAGCCGCGGTAGACCGAGTGCGCTGACCAGAACAGCACGCACGCCACCGCCACGTCGAGAACGACGCGCGCGAGGCGCGCCGCCGACGGGCGAAGAACCGCGACTCGGAGGCGAACGAGGAGCGGTGTCATGCGGCCTCCGGGCGGGCTGCGCGGATGGCGTTGAGCCGGGCCTTCATTCGCGCCCCCGCCGCCTCGGGCGACAGCAGTTTGAGAAGGTCGGCGCGACCGCGCTCCGCCTTCGCCCGCGCCTCGTCGGGGTGGTCATAAACGCGTCGCAAGAGCGCCGCCGCGTGATCGACCGACGGCTCCGCCCACACGCACCCCTTCGGGTACGGCGGAGTGTCGTCCTCGATCACCGCCCTCGTGTACTCGACGAGGTAGCTGTTCTCGGGCGTCATGAAGTCGAGGTTGCCCGAATACCCGGTGGCGACCGTCGGCTTGCCGAGCAGCATCGCCTCGGCCATCGTCAGCCCGAACCCCTCGGACCGGTGGAGCGAGGCGTAGGCGTCGGCGGCGTTCATCAGCGCGAGCAACTCGCCGCGCGACAGGCTACGGTCAATGAGTGTGACCCCGGCGTCGCGCGCCGCGGCGCGCAGGTCGCACCACCAGTCGGCGAAGAACGTGGTCTGCGGGCTGACCTTCACGACCAACTCGACCGGCTCGTCGGGCCGGAACGCCTGGCGGAACGCCCGGACTAGCGCCACCGGGTTCTTCCGCGGCAGCCGGCTGTTCATGTCGAACACGAAGAGGAACATGAAGCGGTCCGCCGACAGCCCGAAGTGCGCCTTCGGGAGCGGGACGAACGCCGGCACCCGGACCGCGGGGAGCATCGGGTGCACCGGCCGGCCGAGCACGCGCAGCGCGTCGGCGATGAACCGTGTCGGCGCCCACACCTCGTCCACGTCGCGGCCGCGGTCGCGCCACTCGGCCGGCACCTCCTCCAACTCCCACCACCACACGGCGACTCGGTACACGCCCGGCTGCGGGTGGAGTCCCGCGAGCCGGTACGCTTCGGAAACCGGCATGTCGAGGCCGGTGTTCAGCACCGTGACCGGGTGCGGTTCGAGCCCGAGGAAGTGGCCGCGGCGCCGGCCGTCGCGGTTGGTTCGCGTCGGCACGTCACGGAGCGACAGCGGCACGCCGGCCACCGCGAGGGCGTCGGCGACACCCTGCCCGGCCTGCTGAAGGCCGGAGACGTAGCGGAAGAAGCCGATGAGGTTCACGCCGTCGCCGCCGCGCGGCGGGAGCGGGTGAGGCAGGGCGGCGCGGCGAAGCCAGCGCCCGCGAGCGCCGTAGGTCTGGGCGATCCAGCGCTTGAACGGCTCCCACCCGGCGGGCGTGAGGGCGTCCGGGTGGGCGGCCTGCCACTTGGGGTGAACGAGGTACGAGGCGACGAGCCCGCGGTCGGGCGTGGCGTCCTGCTCGAACAGGTGGCGGAGCAGGTCGGGCACGCGCGTCCCGACCGCGTCCCAGCCGAAGCGACAGAACCAGTCGAGGAACGCGCCGCGCTGTGCCGGCGTCAGCGCCAGCGGGATCTCGCGGCGCAGGTCGTCGCGGAGCTCGTAGAGGAGTTCGCCCGACGCCGCGTCGCCGTCGCGCCCGGCGACGACCC
>JAFKFQ010000730.1 GCA_017308215.1 bacterium
GGCGGGACGCCGGCCCCACCAAACTGGGACGCGGCTCCGTGTGCCGCTGAAACCGCCCGCCGGTAGACTGACCGCACACCCCGCCCCCAACCCCCGGTCACCTCATGCACCCCGCCTACGCCCCCGCCGACCCGGCCGACGTGTTCACCCCGGCGCTCGTCCTCTACCCCGAACTCATCCGCGCTAACATCGCCCGCGTCGTCGAGCTGGCGGGCGGCCCGGGGCGGCTGCGGCCGCACGTCAAGACGCACAAGACGCGCGAGATCGCCCGGATGCTCCTCGACGCCGGCGTCACCAAGCACAAGTGCGCCACCATCGCCGAGGCCGAGATGCTCGCCGCCGCCGGCGCGCCCGACGTCCTCGTCGCCTACCCGCTCGTCGGCCCGAACGTCGGCCGGCTCGCGGCGCTGATGAAGCGCTTCCCCGGAACCACCTTCTCCGTCCTCATCGACCACCCGGCCAGCGCGAAGGGGCTCTCCGCCGGCATGAGCGCCGCGGGGCTGACGGTCGGCGTCGTCCTCGACCTCGACGTGGGGCAGCACCGCACCGGCGTGCCGGTCGGCGACGAGGCGTTGTCACTGTACCTCGAAGCGGCGAAGCTGCCGGGGCTGCGGCCGGACGGGTTCCAGGCGTACGACGGGCACAACCACCAGCCCGACCGCGCCGACCGCGAGGCCGCGGTGCGGGCGTTCCTGACGCCGGTGCTGGAGCTGCGAGCGGCGGCCGAGAAGAAGGGCGTCCCCGTCCCGCGGCTGGTGTGCGGCGGCACGCCGACGTTCCCCGTGTTCGCCGGGCTGACGGACATCCCCGGCGTCGAGTGCTCGCCGGGCACGTTCGTGCTCCACGACGCCGGCTACGGCGGGAAGTTCGCCGACCTGACGGGGATCACCCCGGCGGCGGTGCTGGTGACGCGGGTCATCAGCCGGCCGACGCCGGACCGGGTGACGCTCGACCTCGGGAACAAGGCGGTCGCCGCCGACCCGCCGCTGGAGCGCCGGGTCCACCTGCTCGACTTCCCGGCGTACAAGACGGTCGGGCACAACGAGGAACACCTGATCGTGGAGACGCCGGCGGCGGGCGACTACGCGCCGGGCGACGTGGTGTACGCGCTGCCGGGGCACGTCTGCCCGACGGTGGCGCTGCACCGCGAGGTGCTGGTGGCGGAGGGGAACCGCGTGGTGGGGCGCTGGACGGTCGCGGCGCGCGACCGGGTGCTGACGGTGTGACGGCGGGTGCCGATGCCGCCCGGGGCGTTGCCCCGGGCTATCGAATCTCAGG
>JAFKFQ010000092.1:0-7788 GCA_017308215.1 bacterium
GTACGACCCGGCCGGGAACCGGACGGCCGTCACGAACGCCCTGGGGTACGGGACCCGGTACGACTACGACGCCCGCAACCGGCTGGTCCGGGTGACCGACCCGGCCCTGGTCGTCACGTCGTACGGGTACGACCCGGCCGGCCGGCTGAAGTGGGCGTCCGCGGCGAACAACACGAGCTACACCGAGTACCGGTACGACGCGGCCGGCCGGCTCGAGGCGACGGTCGACCCGCGGGGGAACCGGACGACCACGGTCTACGACGCCGCCGGGAACGCGGAGGCGGTGGTCGACGCCCTCAACCGGCGGACGACGGCGGTCTACGACGCCCTCAACCGGCCGGTCGTGACGATCGACCCGCTGCTCCACCGGTCCACGGCCGTCTACGACGCCGCCGGCCAACTGGAGGTGGCGATCGACGCCGCCGGCCGGCGGACGACCGCGGTGTACGACGCCGCCGGGCGGGTGGCGGCGGTCGTCGACCCGCTCGGGCAGCGGACCACCACCGTCTACGACGACGCCGGGCGGGCGATCGCCACCGTCGACCCGCTCGGGAACCGGTCGACCACGGTGTACGACGACGCCGGGCGGGCGATCGCCACCGTAGACCCGCGGGGGAACCGAACGACGGCCGTCTACGACGCCGCCGGGAACGTCGAGGCGGTGGTCGACCCGTTCGGCAAGCGGACGACGGCGGTCTACGACGCCCTCAACCGGCCGGTCGAGACGGTCGACCCGCTCGGGAACCGGTCCACCGTGGTGTACGACCCGAACGGGAACGCGGTCGCCGCCGTCGACCCGGCCGGCGTCCGCGTAACCACGACCTACGACGCCCTCGACCGGCCGGTCGGGACGGTCGACCCGCTCGGGAACCGGACCACGACGGCCTACGACCCGGCCGGGCGGGTGAGCCAGGAGTGGGACGGGGCGGGCCGGGTCACGACGTACTTCTCGGACGCGCTCGGCCGGGTCTACCTCAGGATCAACAACACGGCCCACAACCCGGGCCAGACCCGGTACGAGTTCGACCAGGTCGGCAATCTCAAGTCGGTCAACCGCTCGGGATCGGTGACCCGGTACGAGTACGACCAGCTCGACCGCCTCCGGGCCGAGATCAAGGTCGACGGCCTGCAGGCCGACCCCCTGCGGAACCGGACGGCGTTCGCCTACGACGAGGTCGGGAACGTCGTCGCCGTCACCGACCCCCGGGGGAACACCACCACCACGACCTACGACGCCCTGAACCGGGCCGTGGGCACCCTCGACCCCCTCCAGAACCGGACCACCACCGCCTACGACGCCGCCGGGCGCGTGGAACGGTGGGTCGACGCGCGCGGGTTCACCACCACCGCCCTCTACGACGAGGCCGGGAACCGGACCACCACCATCGACCCGCTCGGCGGCCGCACGACGGTCGTCTACGACGCCCTCGGCCGCGCGGTCGAGGTGGCGGACCCGCTCGGGCACCGCACCACCGTCGTCTACGACGCCGCCGGCGACCGGATCGCCACGGTGGACGCCGTCGGCGCCCGGACCACGACCGTCTACGTCGCGCGGCGGGCGGTCAACACGATCGACCCGCTCGGCAAGGTGACGACCTACACGTACGACGGGGCCGGCCGGGTGCGGGCGGTGACCGACTCGACCAACGCCACCACCACCTACGCGTACAGCACCTACGCGGTCGAGGGGTTCGGCCGGGTGGAGGCGGTGACCGACCCGACGAATTCCACCACCACCTACACGTACGACCTCGCGGGCCGGCTCGCCGTCGTCACGGACCCGCTCGGCAAGCGGACCACGACCCTCTACGACGGCGCCGGGAACGTTCCGTCCGTCACCGACGCGCGCGGGCAGTGGACCTACTACTCCTACGACGGGCTCAACCGCCCCCGGGCGGTGAGGGACCCGCTCAACAACGTCACCACCACGACCTACGACGACGCCGCGAACGTGACGGTGGTGACCGACCCGCTCGGCCGGCGCACGACGACCGCCTACGACGCCCGGAACCGGCCGGTGCGGGTGACCGCTCCGGACGGCGGGGTGTGGACGACGGTGTACGACGCGGCCGGGAACGCGGTGGCGCGGGTGGACCCGCTCGGGCACCGGACGACGACCGCCTACGACGCCCTCGGGCGGGCGGTCGCGGAGACCGACGCTCGGGGGTTCGCCACCACCACGGCGTACGACGCCGCGGGCCGGGTGACGTCGGTGACCGACGCCGACGGGAACGTCACCTCCTACGCCTACGACGCCGCCGGACGGGTGGCGGCCGAGACCGACCCGCTCGGGGCGACGGCCACGTATTCGTACAACGCCCGCGGGGACCGGACCGGGGCGACCGACCGCAGCGGGCGCCGCCGGGAGTGGACGTACGACGACGCCGGGCGGCCGACCACCGAGACGTGGCGGACGGCCGCCGGGGCGCTCGTCCAGACGCAGACGTTCGCGTACGACCCGGCCGGGCGGCTGACCGTCGCGGCCGACCCGGACGGGACGTACACGCTCGCGTACGACGCGGCCGGGCGGGTGCGGCGGGTGGACGAGCCGTTCGGGCTGACCCTCACGTTCGGGTACGACGCCGCCGGGAACCGCACGTCGGTCCAGGACTCCCGCGGCGGGCTCGCCACCATCGCCTTCGACGTGGTCAACCGGCAGACGGCCGAGGAGCTGGGCGGGACCGGGGTCACCCGCACCCGGGTGACCCGAGAGTACGACGCCGCCGGCGAGCTCACCACCGTCACCCGCGACGTGTGGGGCGGCAGCTCCTATGCCCTCGCGGGCACGTCCACCTACGCCTACGACCCGGCCGGGCGGGTGGGCGGGATCACCCACCGCAACGCCAGCGGTACGGCGCTGGCGACGTACGCCTACGCGTACGACACCGCCGGCCGGCTCACGGCGAAGACCGACGGCGGGGTCACGACCAGCTACGCCTACGACGCGGCCGACCAGTTGACGACGGCCGGGGCGGCCACCTACTCGTACGACCCGACGGGGGACCGGACGAACCCGGGGTACGCGACCGGGGCGGGGAACCGGACGACGACCGACGGGGTGTGGACGTACACGTACGACGCCGACGGGCGGGTGGCGAAGCGGTCGCAGGGGGCGGCGGCGGAGACGTGGGTGTACGCCTACGACCACCGCGGGCAGCTGACGACCGCCACCCGGAGCGCGACCGACGGGGGGAGCGCGACGGGGGTGGCCACGTACGCGTACGACGCGTGGGGGAACCTCATCAGCCGGCAGGCGTGGGACGGGTCGACGACCACGACGGAGCGGTACGGGCTGGACGGGTGGGACCCGGCCAAGCCGGGGGCGGTCGGGAACGAGTCGTTCGACGCGTGGGCGGACCTGGACGGCTCCGGCACGCTGACGGCGCGGCGGGGGTTCGGGCCGGGGTTCGACGCCCCGACGGTGAAGGTGGACGGGTCGGGGACGGCGTCGTTCTACCTGGCCGACCATCTCGGGTCGGTGCGGGCCGTCACCAACTCCAGCGGGACCGTGACCGGGACCGCGGCGTACGACGCGTTCGGGAATCTGGCGGCGGGGGCGCGGGCGGACCGGTACGGGTACACGGGTACGGCGTGGGACGCGCTCGTGGGCTTGCAGCGGAACGGGAACGGGGCGCGGTGGTACGACCCGGCGGCCGGGCGGTGGCTCCAGCCCGACCCCCTCGGGTTCGACGCCGGGGACATCAACCTGTACCGGTACGTCGGCAACCAGCCGACCGGGGCCGCCGACCCGAGTGGGTTGGACACGCTCAAGATCGTGGGCAACGACGTACTCTGGGAGTCCCGGGACCCCCTCTTCTCGGCCTACGTGTTTAGGGACCCACATAACATCCGGATCGGGACGCTCGTCAACGGGAACGAGATCGTAGTAGACAACCCGGATTTCCCGCGAGCGTTCAATAAGCGGCTCCCCCTCCGCAGCGTCGAGGCTCAGGCGTTGAGGGTGTACACCGATGTGAGCGGCCGGGAGAGGTGGATCTACCCGCGGATCGACGGGCTGCTGCTGGCGGCCGCGCCGCAGGCCGCGATCCGACCGCTGCCTGGACCGCCCGTGGAACCGTCACGGGGGCCGGACAACCCCGTGCAGAGCCTCGTCGAGCCGTTCTTGAACATCGCTCTGGGTCTGGTGGACGATACGCGGTCGGTCCTCGACCCGAACTACCGCAAGGAACTCAATCCGCACTACCGGGAGTTCTTGGCGGGGAGGATCACCAGGGAGCAGTTGGAGCAGAAGATTAAGGAGGATATATTCCGCGCACAGATGGACTTGCTGATGGGTATAGGGCCGGCAGCCATCGAACGTCGGATGTTCGGTGGCCGCCTCGCCTGCCCCCGGGTGCCCGACGAGCCCCGCCAGCTCCCTCGACCGAGGGCCGAAGGTGGCACCCCGGCCAGGCCGGCGGTCGAGCCACCGATCGGCAGTCCCCCCAATCCGGGGAGCATCCCTCTTCCGGTGGTCGAGGCGCCCAGACCCGCGCCCAGTTTCTTCGGTCGCATCCTGGGATTCATGCGAAGCCAATGCTTCGTGCCGGGAACGCCACTACTGACGCCCGTCGGGTCGCGGCCGATCGAGAGCTTCCGCCCCGGCGACCTGCTTCTGTCTCGCCCGGAAGGCAAGCCGGACGCACCCCCGGCCCTCAAGGCGGTCGAAGAAGTGTTCGAGACGGAGGGACGCACGACGCGGCTGCGGGTATCAGGTCACCTGATCGAGACGACGGACGAGCACCCATTCTACGTGGTTGGCCGGGGGTGGCTGGCGGCGGCCAAGCTCGTGCCCGGAGACGTATTGGCCTCGCACAACGAGACGCTCGGGGTGGTCGAGGAAGTGGTCTCGACCGGCGCGGTCAAGCCGGTGTACAATCTCCGGGTTGCCGACTGGCACACGTACTTCGTGGGGGGCGATGACTGGGGGTTCTCCGTCTGGGCGCATAACTCGTGCAGCGAATTCGTTGAGATAGTTACCAGAACGGGAGTTAGCCCCGAGGCGGCTCGAGTGCAGTACAACCGACTGTTGCGGAACGCAGGCTCAGATCCGGCTGCTCAAGAGGCTGCGATTCGAGCGTATTTGAGCAAGAAGTTGCCTCCTGGTGAGGTCGAAGCAGCCGTAAGAGCCTCCCTCGCCCCGCCAAGCCCTGTCCAGCCAGGAACGGTTTCGGCACAGGCGAGACTAAATAATGCAAATGGGACTGCTTTTGAGAATAACCTCGCATCGAGAATTGACGAACGTGGACATGTGACGTTTTTTCAGACCCCACGGCGAGGGGGGATCGATGTGGCTTCTTTGGAAAACGGAAACGTCGTGATCAACGAAGCCAAATTCGTTACTCCTCCCAACAGGCTTCAGACTTCCGATTTCACTGCAATCAATGCAAATCTGCGTTCGAATTTGCAGGAATTGCTGAATCACGCCAAAAACCCGGCCCTGACGCCCGAACTTAGTGCTGCTGATCGAACACTAGTTGTTTCGGCCATCGAGAGTTACTTGAAAACCGGTGTCGCGCCCGCCAACCTCAGAATCCGAGTAACAGTTAGTTCGCCTGGAGGAACAATCGGGGATGTTCTTGGCCCCAACGTGAGAAATAGTGTCACGAATAATGCTGGCGGAATTCCGACTGAATTCGTCGAATTCAGGGGCAATTAACGGCTGGAGGCTAATATGAGCGAGGTGTTCGAGTGTGTGGTAGTAGCCGCCCCCAAGAGTGCAGTTGCGGATCGGTTGCACGATCTTGTCAGCCTTGTCGATAATCATGTTCTAGAAGTGGAGCAGATAGGAAATCATTCAATAATTTACTGGAATTTTTCTCATAGGCGAGAATTTGGCAATTTCGGGGAGCAAATTTGCGCCCTTTTCTCTCGCTATTTCGAGCGAGCAGTGTTAGCACGATACGACTCTGGAACATGCTTTCGTTATTCCTCTCTCTTCACTAAAGGGATTCAGGATAAATCATTTCAACTCGCCGATGAGAAGTGGGCCTTGCTAGATGATGAAGCACGCCCCGATCCATCGCAAGGTGTGTTTCTGATCAGTGAGATGGTAAAAGGAAAGGAGTACGAAACAATTGAGAATGCCATACAACTAGGTCTCAACGAACTCGGCTTCGGTGACTGGAAACGACTACTCGAGATGATGGCTCATCTGTAAATAAGTAATGAAAAATCCCTCGTTACAGACAAGGATGATAAGCGAGCAAAGATCGCCTCTTAGCCACTGCCGGAGTTCGACTGCTTGACGTGTTTCCCATTCACTACCCTCTGTCGAACACCACATCTCTACCCGACCCCGTCCGACCATACTCACCCTTTCGTGGGCCGCACGTCCCCACGAGAGGCCAGCCAATGCCGAAGTTCGACCCGGGCAGATCGTCGCCACGCCGGGGGCGCTCAGTGCCATCCGTTCATCAGGCCAGACCCCGACCGAGTTCCTCCGCAAGTACGTCAACGGCGACTGGGGCACGCTCGACGGCCACGACGAGAAGCAGAACCAGATCGCCCTGCGGGAAGGCGGGCGGCTGGTCAGCGTCTACAGACCCGGAAGGGCGACGACCTCTGGGTCATCACCGAAGCCGACCGGTCGTCCACCTGCCTACTCCTCCCCTCCGGCTGTTGAGGAGGTGGGATCATGCTGCTCAAAGCCTCATCGTGCCGCTGACCTTCGCCGCCAACTTCGGCTATCGGGCGTCGGCGGTTCGTGGCGCTGTGCTGGGCACCCGACGGCGACGAAGCATGCTTCAACGACGGCGGAGCGCTCGGCCCGGTCGCCGACTCCCGCAATCACCGCGATCGGCCGCGGGAGAAAACGGCCTGCCACGCGGCGACGATGCTCGCTTCCTCCTGCTCGGGCGAGTAGTGCTCGCGGGCGAACGCCGCCGCCCGCTCGCCCATCCCCCGCGCCCCGGCCGGGTCGGCGTCGAACGCCCGCAGCACCCCCTCCGCCGCCCGGGCGAACCCGACCACGTCCCCGGCCTCGACCGGCCGGCTGAACTCGTCCCGGAAGTACTCCCGCCCGCCCCGCCCGTGGTACCCGACCACCACGCACCCGCACGCCATCGCCTCCAGCGGCGGGAGTGGGCACCCCTCGTGCTGGCCGAAGCTCAGGAACACCGCGCACCGGCCCAGCACCGCCGCCACCTCGGGCTCCGCCTGCCCGTCGACCGCGACCACCCGCCACCCGGCCAGGGCGCCCCGGTGCTTGAGCAGGTTGACCACCTGGACGGCGTCGTCGGCGTGCTTCCGGGGCATGAACGCCACCGCCCGATCCTTCGCCGCGGGGGTGAACACCCGGGGGTCGATCCCGTACCGGACGCGGAGGAGTCGCGCCCCCGGGAAGGCGTGGGCGAGGTACGCTCGGTTGTCCTCGGACACGACCAAGGTGGCGGCCACGTCCGGGTGGGCGTACGGGGTGCGGAGGTCGGCCGGGTCGAGCGAGTACCCGCGGAAGGTGAGGTAGGCGTTCTGGTTGAACACCACCTTCGGCACCCCCGGGTACCGCCGGGCCAGGTCCGGGCCGTACACCTCGGGCACGACCACGACGTCCGCCGGGGTCGGCCGGACCGCCGGCTCGTAGGCGACCGGGGTGTCGTTCGGGAACCAGGCGCAACGGAACCCCGGGCGGGTGTGGACGAGCCACGCCTCGACCCCGGTGGCGCGGAGGACGTCGACGTGGCGGTACAGCCGGCGGACGCCGCCGGACGGCGGCTCGTAGTCCGGGCACAGGACGAACACGCGGCTCACGGCGCCGGCTCCGAGGGGTGAGGTCGGGGGCGACGTCAC
>JAFKFQ010000092.1:7794-10903 GCA_017308215.1 bacterium
CGCCACCGCCACCCACACGTCCCCGTGGTCGAGGAGCCGGCGTAGGGCCGGAAGGGCGGCGCGGCCGACCGGCCCGATCGCGCCCAGTGCCGCCACGACCTCGCGGTCCGGTTGCAGCCCCGAATCGTCGTCCAGGAGCTTCAGCAGGTCGGGGACCGCCGCCTTCGCCGCCGGGCCGTACGTCCCGATCGCCGCCGCCATCGCGCCCCGCTCGACCGGGACGAAGAACGGGAGGAGCTTCGTGGCCGCGGGGAGTAGTTCGGGAGCCTGGGGGGCAAGCTGATTCACCGCCAATACCGCCAACACCCGCCCCCGGCCGCCCGGTGGCGGGAGCATCGCCCGCTCGAGCGCGCCGCGGTACGGGGTCGCGTCACCCTCGATGCGGGTAAGGGCGGCCGCCGTCACCAGCCGGAGGTCGGGGTCGGGGTCGTCGAGGAGCCGCTGCAGTACGGGGACCGCGGCCTTGGCCGGCGGCCCGATCCCGCCCAGACACCGCACCGTCCAAACATCGGGCTTCGACACCGCTAGCACGACCGGAACGGCGTCCTTCGCCCCCGGGCCGATCTCCCCGAGGGCGATCAGGTAGGGGATGGCCTGAACCGAATCCCGCTCCCCCTTCAGCCGGTCCACCAGGGTCGGGACGGCGTCCTTTGCCGCCGGCCCGAGTCGGCCGAGGAGCCACACCGCCGTGTGCCGGGCGTCGGAGTCCGGGCCGTTTACCGCCGCCACCAGCGCCGGCACCGCCGGCCCGAAGGCCGGCCCCGGCGCCCGCTTGAACCGCAGCAGCGTGCGGTCCCACTGGTCGGGGGGCGGGAGGTTCTTCGCCAGGGCGGCCACCGCGTCCGGGGCGTCCGGCCCGAGCTCGGCGACGACCTGGATCGCCGCCTCCCGCACCTTCGCGTCGTCGTCCCCCAACAGCCGGATCAGGTCGGGCTGGTACGCGGCGGCCAGCGGCCCCAGCGCCCGCGCCCGACCCACGGCTTCGAGCCGGGCCTTGGGGTCCGGGTCGGCGAGGCCGCGGAGGGCGACCGCCGCCGCCTTCGGGTCGAGGGAGGCTCGGGCCGAGGCCAGCGACGCCTCGGCTGCGAGTTCGGCGTCCGCGCCCCCGGACAGCCGGCGCAACTCGGGTAGTGCCGGCCGGGCCGGCCCGCCGAGTTCGCGGAGCACGGCCACCGCCTGCCGGCGGACGACCGGGTCGTCCGAGCCCAGCGCCCGGGTCACCGCCGGCACGGCCGCCCGCCCGACCTTCGTGATCCCGTAGACCACATCCGGGTGCGGGTCGGTGAGGCCGGCGACGAGGAGGTCGATCGCCTCGGGCGGGGTTTTCCCCCCCAGGCACCGGGCGATCGTCGTTCCTGCCTGGCGGCGGACGACCCGGTCCGGGTCGCGCATCAGCCGCAGGAGCGTCGGGACGAGGGGGGTCAGGTCGGACGTGTCGCCGTACGCCCGCGCGCTGGAGAGCGACCCGAGCAGCCCCTGACGGTTGAGCGTCGCGTCGGCCGCCAGCTCCTCGAACGCCCGGTACCCGGCCGGGCCGAGGTGGAGCAGGGTCGGGGTGACCGGGTCGAGGTCCGAGCCGCCGCGGGCGCGCCGGACGTAGCCGGCCACCGCCGGGACGGCGGCGGCCGCGTCCGGGCCGAGGGCGAGCAGGACGCGGCCGCCCGGCACGCCGAACGGTGACGGCTGGGCCGTCTCGAATTCCGCGATCACGAGCGGGAGCAGCTTCGCCCTGACGGCCTCCCGGCCCTTCGGCCCGATGTCGAGCAGGGCCTGCGTGGCGGCGTCCTTCGGGCTCGCACCTGGCCCCGCGGGGAGCATGGGGAGGTTGGTCTTCGGCGCCGGGGTGGTGGCGAGCCCGACGAGGGGGCGGCCCGGACGGCCGGCTGGTCGTCGGCGAGCGCCCGGGTGAGTGCCGGGACGGCGCCGGCGGCGCCCTCCCCCATCCAGCCGAGCGCCTCGGCGGCTTGTGCGCGGGCGACGCCGGACTCGTGGGCCAGGACGCCCGCCAGCGCCGGGGCGGCCTTCGCGCCGATCCGGGCGAGGGCGTCGCGGGCCGCTTCGAACGGGATGAGTTCGCTCGCGTCCGGCGGCTCCGGTTGTGGTGCCCCCGGGATCGGCAGCGGGAACGGCGGGGCCTCGCGGTCCGGGAGCCGGGCGTTCCGCATGACCCGCGCGAGGGCGGGCGCGGCGTCGGCCGCGGCCGGCCCGAGTTGGCCGAGCAGCTCGGCCGCGATCACCCGCCGGCCGGGCGGCCCCGACTCGAGCCGGCGGATCAACTCCGCCACCGTCGGGGGCGGCTGGGCGGGGGCGTAGGCCGCGGCCGTCAGCAGGACGGCCGCCGCGAGGACCGGGCGGTGCATGGGGAGCCTCGTGCGGTGACGCACCCGATTGTGCCCGCGTCGTCGACCGGCCGCAAGGCTCCTGCCGGCGTGACGGGGTCGGTCAGCCCTGCAGCCGTCCCGGCGGTAGGTGATTCCCGGGCGGGGTGGTCAGGCGCTGACTCCGAACCCGGCCGCGATCGGTTGGAGACGGGCCGAGTTCGAAACCTGTTCGCCCAACCACCCCCCGTCTACGGCAATGAACTTCGATTCTCTCGCCCCCGCTCAACCGACCGAGTATTCGCAACCCCTGTCCCCACAACCAGCCGCGACGAAATCTCACGCCGGTCTCGCGCGCGAACCTCTCCGAAACGCCGGTTGTAACCTGTCTCACCAGGGGAGCTCGCGATCCGGTGCGAACTCGCACCGACCGAGTGGTTAACACCGACACCCCGGGGAGAGACGCCCCGGGGTGTTCGCGTTTCCCGCCCTTGTTCCGCAAGGGTTTCGTGATTGCGGAACGCGAGAGAAAGTCTCAGACAACGGGATCGGTTGGTGGGGAGAGGCGACGTGGTGTGGGCGTTTCGGGGGTCTGGAGGCCGAAAAGTCTCTCGCTCTCTGGAGAGTCGAGAGGAGTCAGTTAACAGGTTAGAGGTGGCAGTTAACAGCCCGAAAGGTCCGAAACAGAGGATCGCCTAGGATTCTCAGGATTTTCGAGCTGTTAACTGGCGTGCTGGCCCCGGCAGCGGGGTCGAGCAGGACGGCCTATCGTGACGGCGCGGCGACGGCCC
>JAFKFQ010000093.1 GCA_017308215.1 bacterium
CTGCGCCGGCGTCAACGGGCGCATCGACACCACCATCGGCCCCGAAAACCGCCCCGCCGGCCGGCACGGAATGTTCGTGCGGTACATCGGCACGTTCACGTTCTCGTCGATGTGCCGCACCGGCAGCCCGGCCGACTGCATCGCCGTCTCGAACGTGAACGAGCAGCCGATGACGAACCCGACGAGGTCGTCGCGCCAGTGCCGGCGGACGTCGGTCGGCTCCTCGACGAGTTCGCCGTCGCGCCACACGCGGTACGCGGGCAAGTCGGTGCGGAGGTCGGCGCCGGGGGCGACGCCGCGCGGCTCGGGGTCGCCGGGCTCGGTCACGTCCAGAAGCGGGCACGGCTTCGGGTTCCGCTGGCAGAACAGGAGGAAGTCGAAGGCCCAGTCGCGCGGCAGGAGGACCAGATTCGCGTGGACGAACCCGGCGGCGAGGCCGGGCGCGGCGCCGGCGAGCGTGCCGGCGCGGCAGGCGGCGCGGACGTCGGCGCCGGTGGCAGTTCGCAGGTCCATCATGCCTCCAGAATCTCGCGGATGCGGACGAGCGGCTTCGTGTACTCGTCCCACGTCAGCCCGTCCACGGTTGCGGTCTGCTTGCCGGTCACGCCGTCCACGAGCGGCCCCTCGCGGACCATCACCTCGAGGATCTCGCGCTCCCGGTCCGGGTCGAACAGGTCCGCCGGCGGCCGGATGCCGCGCAGCACGTACACGCCGGCGGCGAGCGCGTACGCGCCCCAGTTGCTCACGCCGGCGACGATGAGGTGGTCGGTCGGCACGCGGCAGTGAACGAGGTCGCCGTTCGGGATGTTCTTCACGATCGTCTCGTGCGGCACCTTCCCCATACCGACCTCGTTCCCGCCGTCGCCGATGCCGATGGTGACGGGGCCGTCTGATGGACGATTCTTGTAGTTGCCGTCGAACGGGTAGGAGCAGTCCGTGAGGTCCCGCCCGCGCATCGAGTAATACCGGCCGTCACCCGCGGGGCCGACGCATTCGAGTGCGATCGAGTGCGTGGCCATGTAACCTGGCCAGCCACCAGTCTGAATCACGACGAGAGAGCCGCAGTCCCGCTCGACCGTGAAGCGGTGCGGGCTCAGCCCTGCCCGCCGGAACCCGACTTCGACCGCGTTCGCACACCCCGGAGGCACCCACACCCCGACCTGATGCACGACCGACGCAAGAGCGCGCGCCAGGAACACGGCACCGAGCGGGCCGTCCGTCTCGTAGGCGGCAGGCGTCGCAGTGGGGATGAAGAAGCCGGTATCCACATCGAGCGCCGGCGTCCTCTGGAACTCGATACTGCCGCACGCCGCCTGGAAGTCGCCGGCCGTGGCGGTGAACAGGTTGTCATGTGGGTCGCGGGCGAGGCCGCGGTTGCCGGGGTCGGTCTGCACCGCCGCCAGGATCGCGGCCAGCTTCTCGTCCGTCGTCATCGGGGCTCGTCCGCGAGGAGGTGGGCGAAGCGGCCGCGCCACGGCGGCGGCACGTCGGCCGTTATGGTCGTCGGGTTCTTGCTCGTCGGGTGGAGGAACGTCAGGGAGCGGGCGTGCAGGCCGATCGCCGGGCCGAGGGCGTGGCGGCTGCCGTACTTCGCGTCGCCGTAGATTGGCGCCCCGCGGCTGGCGAGCTGCACCCGCAGCTGGTGCTTGCGGCCGGTGTGCGGGCGGAGTTCGAGCAGCGTCAGCCCGCCGTACCGCCCGCGCACCGTGAACAACAGCCGCGCCAGTTGCGCCCCCGGCGTGCCGGCCGGCACGACTTCCACCCGCGCCGCCGCGTCGTTCTTCCTCAAGTAATCCTCGAACGAGCCGGCATCAGGAAGCCGGTCGCCCTCGGCGACGGCCCAGTACGTCTTCTCGACGCCGCCCTCGCGGAATTGTTCGCTGAGCCGCGCCGCCGCCTTGCTGGTGCGGGCGAACAGGAGCACCCCGGACACCGGCTTGTCGAGCCGGTGGACGACGCCGAGGAACACGTTCCCGGGCTTGCCGTACTTCTCCTTCAGGTACGCCTTCACGAGCCGGTCGACCGTTTCCTCGGTGCCGTCGAAGTGGGTAGTGGGCCAGCCGGCGGGCTTGTTGACCGCGAGGCAGTGGTTGTCCTCGAACAGGATGTCGAGTGCGTCGGCGAAGGACATGACGGAATCATAGCGGAACCGGTGGGGACCCGTACTGGACCCGCCCGGTCAGTTCCCCGGCCGCCCGGAGCAATTCCGCCTCGGTGAACTTCTCACCGACCAGCTGGACTGCGAGCGGAAGCCCGTCCGTGGTGCGTGCGATCGGGAACGAGACCGTTGGCAGGCCGAGGAAGCTCCACGGCGAGTTGAACACCGCGTCGCCGGTCGTCTCGGGGCCGGGGGCGGGGCCGGGGGCGGCCGGGATCATCAGGGCACACGGGATGTCGCGCTGGGACAACTCGAAGAACAGGTCGTGCTGAAGGTCCCGGGCCTGCTTGTACGCAGCCCCGGACACGGCGAGACCGTCGCGGACCAGCCCACTGATTCGGGGCGGGTAGTCGTCCGGGTGACGGGCCAACCGTTCGGCGTGGAACGCCGCCGCCTCGGATGCCATGACCGTTCGGTGAGCCGTGGTGATTGAGGCGAATGCCGGCGGTAGTACAACCTCCGTGACCGGAAGCCCCTTAAACTCCTCGGGTGCGATCCGGTCCACGAACCGGCGGAACGCCTCGGCCATGACCGGGTCTGCCCGGTCCGGGAAGAAGTCGTTCGTGAGCTGAAGACCGAGGTGCGTGTTGTTCTTCCGCCGGACGCGAGCGACGCCCCAGTTCAGACCGTTCGGGAGCGGGTCGCGCACGTCGATGCCGCCGTACTTCGCGTAATCCATCTCGCCCGCCACGGCACGGTAAAGCAGCCCGAGGTCTTGAACGCTGTTCGCCATGAACCCGAGGTGATCGAGACTCGGCGCGAGCGGCAGCACGCCGTCGAGCTTGATCCGGTCCCACGTCGGCTTCAGGCTGCACACGCCGCAGTAGCTCGCCGGGCGCGTGACGGACCCGCCGGTCTGTGTGCCGAGGGCGCCGAGGACCATCCCGCACGCCACCGCCGCCGCCGAGCCGCTGGAACTGCCGCCCGGCGTGCGCCCCAGGTTCCACGGGTTGCGCGTCGGCGGCGGATCGAGGAACGCGAACGGCGTCGTCACCGTCTTGCCGACGATCACCGCACCGGCCTGCCGCAGCCGGGCCACGCACGTCGCGTCCTTGCGCGCGACGCTGTTCGCCCACAGCTTCGACCCGCACCCGGTCGGCAGGTCGAACACGTCAATAATGTCCTTCACGCCGACCGGGATGCCGTGGAGCGGGCCGCGGTTCGTACCGGCCATCAGCTCGGCGGTGAGGCGCTCCGCCTGCTCGCGGGCGCCGGCGCGGTCCACGACCACCCACGCCCGCACCCGTTCCTCGTAGCGGTCGATGCGCGCGAGGCACTGCTCGAGCAGGTCGGATGGCGTGAGTTCGCCGCGGCGGATCAGGTCCGCGGCGGCGGTGATGGTGCGGGGGCCGTCGGTTGGCATGACGGCATCGTACACTGTCAGGAGAGTGGAGGCACATGATGAGTGTGGAGCGCGTCCCGGTCGCCATCCTCGGCGGGTCGGGGTACACGGCGGTCGAACTGCTGAAGATCCTGCTGCGGCACCCCGGCGTCGAAATCGCCGCGGTCACGTCGCGGCAGGACGAACACGTCGCCGACCTGCACCCCGCGCTGTTCGGCCGGCTCGACCTGCGCTGCGAGCCGTTCGACGCCGACAAGCTGAAGGCGAAGGGCGTTCAAGCCGCGTTCGGGTGCCTGCCGCACGGCACCAGCATGGAGAGCATCCCGCCGCTGCTCGCCAGCGGCATCCGCGTCATCGACCTCAGCGCCGACTACCGGCTGAAGGACGCCGCCGTCTACCAGCAGTGGTACAAGGAGTCGCACCACGACGCCGCCAACCTCGCGCACGCCGTCTACGGCCTGCCGGAACTCTACGGCGACCGCATCGCCGACGCCAAGCTCATCGCCAACCCCGGCTGCTACCCGCAGACGGCCATCCTCGGCCTCGCGCCGCTGGTGGCGAACCACTTGGTGGAACTCACCGGGATCGTGGTGGACAGCAAGAGCGGCGTGAGCGGCGGCGGGCGGACGCCGAAGCTCGGCTTCCACTTCCCCGAGTGCAACGAGAACTTCTCCGCCTACGCCGTCGGCACGCACCGCCACACGCCGGAGATCGAGCAGGCGCTCACCGACGTCGCCGGCGAGAAGGTGGAGGTGGTCTTCACGCCGCACCTCGTTCCGATGGACCGCGGCATCTTCAGCACCATCTACGCCACGCCGACGCGCCCCGTGACCGACGCGGAGCTGACGCAGCTGTACCGCGACTACTACCGCGGCCAGCCGTTCGTGCGCGTCCGCACGGCCGTCCCGGCGACGAAGGATTGCGCGCACACGAACTACCTCGACGTGTGCGCGAAGGTCGTCCGCGGCGGGAAGGTCGTGGTGCTCGCCGCCGAAGACAACCTCGTCCGCGGCGCGAGCGGTGTCGCGGTGCAGAACTTCAACCGGATGTTCGGGTTCGAGGAGACGACGGGGCTGGTGTGACCGTTGTGCCATCCCCACCCGCGCGCCGTGTGCGTGGTTCCCCGGGGCGCTGCCCCGGGCCATCGAATCTCAACCCGTTGGGGTGAAGAGGAGTGGTTCGGTCGGTGGGACCGGCGTCCGGCCGGTCGTTGCCCAGACCGGCGGGACGCCGGTCCCACCAGACGGTGGCGTAGCGGGTTTTCAGGCCAACGACCTGGGATTCGATAGCCCGGGACAACGCCCCGGGCGGCCTACGGCGCAGCGCGGGTCGGTGTCATATAGGTTCGGAGACCGACGATGCGATTCGCCGCGTTCGCCCTGCTCCTGCTCCCCGCGGCCGTCGCCGCCCGACAGGAGCCGGCCTTCACCGCGAAGGCCGAAGCGCTCGACCCGCCGGCGGCGCTGGCGGCGCCGGTCCGCGCGCTGCTCTCGAAGGACGCGCTGGTCGTGCAGAGCGGCGACGCGGTGGTGATGCGCGTGTGGTTCCGCGACGTCATTCCGGTGAAGGCCACGCCCGAGCAGCTCAAGAACGGCGTCACCTACCGCGAGATCCCCGAAGGGGCGCTCGTCGGCGCCGTCGAATTCCCGAAGGCGTTCACCGACTTCCGCAAGCAGGAGATCGCCGCCGGCGCGTACACGCTGCGGTTCGCCGTACAGCCGGACATCGGCGACCACACCGGCACCGCCCCGCACCCGGACTTCTGCCTCCTGTCGGCCGCGGCGGACGACAAGTCGGCCGACCCGATCGACAAGAAAGACCTGATCGAGCTGAGCAGCAAGGTAAACGAGGGGCGGCACCCGGCGGTGCTGCTGATGTTCCCGAACTTCGCCAAGGACGACGCGCCGAAGGTGCTGGCGAAGGGCGACGGGGTGTGGGTGGCGACGACGCGCCGCGCCGTAACGACCGGCACCGACAAGGCGACGCTCGGGTTCGCGGTGACGGTGGCGGGGGTGTGGAAGCAGTAGTGTCGGTTCGGCGGCGGTGTATTGGCTGGTAGCCGCAGGCTTTAGCCTGCGCTCAGGTGAGCGCAGGCTAAAGCCTGCGGCTACCAAACCGGGGCCAACCAATCCGAGGCCGACCAATCCGGGACCGATGTACCGCCGTAGAACCAACACGAATAGGACGCGGCCCCTCACCGCCCGGTGACGGCGGCGAGGTCGAAGACGTACACCGCCCCGTCGCGGCAGCGGACGAACACCAGGTCGTCGCGCACGAGCGGGCGGCCGAACAGGGGGGCCGCGGCGGTGTAGAGCTCCGGCAGGCCGGGGCCAGGGACGTCGCCGAACCCGAACCGCCACACCCCCCCGCCGGCCGCCGCCGGCACCCACACTACCTCCCCGCCCGCGAGCAGGTAACCGCCGCCGACGGCAGCCAGGTAGTCGCCCCCGTAGCGGGTCGCCGCCCGCGGGCACGGGGTCTCCTCGCGGACCATCCCCGTTCCGTCGCGCGCCCACACCTGGAGCACCGGCAACGGGCCGCGGCTCGTCAGCACCCCGAGCGTCTTCGCGTCGCCGGCCAGCCGTGCCACCCCGGCCCCCGCCGCGACCGCGATGAGCTTGCGGACCGGGCACAGGTCCGCGTCGAGTTCGTACACCCCGCCGCTACCGTAGCCGAGCGGTGGCCCCCACGGCGACAGGTGGATCTGCCAGCGCTCGATCGGCGGCAACGCAGTCTTAAACTCACGCACGACGTCGCCGTCGAGCACCCGCACCCCGCCGCCGCCGAGCGGCCGGTAGGCCTTGCCGTTCCAGCGGACCGGGGTGCCGTCGGCGCCCGTGATCGCGGTCCACGCCGGCGGCCCCGGCACCGCGGCCTTCGCCTTCGGGTCGGCGTCGGTCCACCCGCTCACGTCGCGCCAGTTGAACCCGGTGAACTGCCCCTTCACCCACTCGACGCTGGTCAGTTGCAGCACCGAGTCCGGGTGCTCGGTCCGCTCCACCGCCAGCGTGCGCGCGTCGATCTTCAGCACCCACCCTCCGCTCGTGCCGGCGTACACCGCGTCGCCCGCCGCCCGCAGGTCTGCCAGCATCTCGTTCCCGGTGGCGATGCGCTTCACCAACCCCCAGCGCGCGCGTAGCTCGGGCGAGGTGTCGCGGCCGGTGAGTTCGAGGTGGCGGCAGCGGGCGGTGACCTCGTCGAGCGGACGGTCGTGCGCGCGGAACAGGTCCGCCTTCAGCGCCCACGCCTCGGGGCGGTCCGGGTCGAGGTCCGTCAGCGCGTCGAGTTCGGCGATCGCCTCGCCGGTCTTGCCGAGGGCGTGCAGGCAGCGGGCGCGGAGGACGGCGTAGTCGCCCTCGTCGGCGGCGCGGCGGCGCAGGAGCACGTCGCGCGGGACGGCGCGGATGCCGTCGAGCGAACAGATGACCACCGCGTCGCCGACCAGCCGCGGGAGCGCGAGGTGCGTGGTGACCGGCGACGCCTTCGCGGCGAGCTTCCCCGTCGCCGGGTCGAGGAAGTACAGCCCGCCCTCGCCGCCGAGCGCCAACAGGTGCTCGCCGCACATCCCGACCGCGTCCCAACTGCGGGCCGGGTACGCGCCGCCGCGGAGCTGGTCGCGGCCCGGGTTGTACGCCCCGCGCGGCAGTGCGAATCGCCAGCGCGGCTTCCCGTCGGCGCCGCCGACGCGGACGACCTCGGCCCGGTGGTGGAAGTCGCCGAGCAGTGCCACCAGGTCGTCGCCGACCCAGACCGGTTCGTTGAACGCCGGCGACGGGTGCTCGAACGTCCAGTCCGGCTCCTTCACCGCGAAGAGGCGGGCGGTGATGCGCGTGCCGTTCCAGCCGGCGAGGGTACCGACCTTGACGGCGACGACGCGGCGCTCGTCCGGCGAGAGGCGGGCGGGGGTGAGCAGGTCGCGGTCGGCGACGCGGCCGCCGTCCACGTCGTAGGACGAGACGCGGGCCTGCGGGTCGTCGTCCGGCAGGTGGTGGCGCGGCCGCGGGTAGTACGGCCGCCCGGCGACGAGCAGCGCCTCGACCCGGCGCGGGTGCCCGGGCAGCGCGACCTCGGCCTCGGTCGCGCCGGTCGCGGGGTTCAGCTTGAACAGCCGCTCGCGCCAGACGTAGACGGCGTCGGTGCGGTCGTCGATCGCCACCTCGAAGTGGCCGGGCGTGCGGCGCGTCCAGAGCCGCTTGCCGGTCGTCGCGTCGAAGCCGGTGACGAGCGTGTCGAAGTCGTACACGCCGGTGCGGTCGTCGAGGACCGGGCCGACGACCGGC
>JAFKFQ010000094.1 GCA_017308215.1 bacterium
GGCAGCCGCCCAGCAGACGGCGGGAACCGATCCGCCGGCGGTGGTGCGGGTTCAGACACCCACCCCGCCGCCCCCGCGGCGGTGGCGCGGCGGGATCGAGTTCGGCGTTAACGGCAGCGACGGTAACTCGGACGTGCTCAGCCTGCGGCTGGGGACGAACTTCGACACCAAACACGACCGGAACGTGTTCCACCTCGACGCCCTGTACACACTCACCCGCCAGGACGGGACGACGCGGCAGAACCAGGCGATCCTGAACGCCCGCGACGAGGTACTGTTCCCGGACAGCCCGTGGAGCGTGTTCACCGCGACGCAGGTGGAGTACGACGAGTTCCGCGACTACGACCTGCGGGCCGGGGCCTACGCCGGTCTGTCGCGGCGGTGGCTGAAGACCGACACCACGTCGCTCAAGGGGCGCCTCGGTGCCGGTGCGACGCGCGAGATGGACACCCGACGAAGGAAAGAGGACCGAGAGCGAGACGCCAAGCTCCTCGTTGCCGGTGCCACGCCCGAGGTGGACACCCGCGGGATGGCGGCCGACCGGTGGGTGCCGGAAGCCGTGGTCGGCGGCGACTTCAACCACCGGTTCACCGACCGGCAGAGTTTCGTGTCGAGTGTGGACGTGTTCCCGAACCTGTCGCAGATCGGCCAGTTCCGCGTCCGCGCCCGGGCCGGGTACGAGATCGTGGTGGACCCCGAGCTCGGCATGGTCCTCCGCCTCGGCGTCCAGGACCGGTACGACAGCAGCCCGGCCAACGCCCGGCGGAACGATTTGAACTACTTCGCCACCCTCCTGTTCCGGTTCTAACCCCGGCGCCGCCGGGTCCGGGCGAACGGCCGGCGTGAGCCGGCTGGTCGTTGGTACGGATGCCTGAGACGGCGCCCCGTCACCCGACTTGTCCGCCCAGGCACCTGTACCAACGACCAGCCGGCTCACGCCGGCCGTTCGCCGTTCGGCAGACCGGCCCGCTGTCTTCTGCCCGCCGTCCTTGGGCGTATCATGTCCCCGACCCCGCCGCGCGCGGGACCAACCGATAGGGGGCAGGCCGATGCGGCATTCCAAGTGGCGGGGCGTGGCGGTCGCGGTCGTCGTCGGGCTGGCCGGGACGGCCGCCGCCCGGCAGGACGCGGCGGAGTACGACCTGCGCGGCCCGGCCCCCGTCAAGGGGCAGGTGGTCGTCAAGAAGAGCACGTTCAAGATCAAGGACGCCAAGGTCGCCATCAAGGTCGCCGGGATGGTCCTCGACGCCAAGCAGACGCTCACCGCGGTCGAGGAGGAGGAGGTCAAGTTCCTCGCCGTCGAGGGGCGGCAGGTGACCAAGGCCCAGACGCGGATGATGAAGGAGCACGTCACCACCGTCACCACCCTCGCCGGGCAGGACATGGACGACGAGAAGGACGGCGACCTCCAGGGCGAGGTGATCATCAGCGAGCGGACCCCCGCCGGGAAGTGGAAGCACACCCTCGTGGACTCCCGCCCGACCGCCAAGCAGAAGAAGGAGCTCGACAAGCGCGTCGGCCCGGAGAACGACGACGACCTCTACCCGGAGGGGAAGGTGAAGGTCGGGCACAAGTGGACGGTGGACGCGTCCGCCCTCCAGCGGGTCTTCGGCGGGTCGATCACCGAGCTGAAGGGGAAGCTGGGCATGCGCCTCGTGCGCGTCGAGATGTTCGACGGCGAGGAGTGCGCGGTGGTCGAGTCGAAGGGGAAGATCACCGGCGTCGCCAAGGAGGACGAGGGCGACCTGAACGTCGAGCTCGACATGGAGGGGCTGACGTGGCGGTCGCTGAAGACCGGGCTGGACGTGAAGGACACGGCGAAGGGCCGCATCCGCATGTCCGGGAAGGTCGAGATGGACGGCCAGGCGCTCGACCTCGACCTGTCCGGCCCGATCACCATCGACGGGACGGCGAAGCTGAAGACGAAGTAACGCGGCGGGCGGGTGACGCCAGTTTGGTGGGGCCGGCGTCCCGCCGGCCCGAGCCACGACCGGCGGGACGCCGGCCCCACCGGGTAAGCGGGCTCGCTACTCCCGCGGCGGGCCGGTGGGCTTGGGTTCGCCGGCCCGCGCCGGGCGCACCGTCGGCACCACGAACAGCACCACGCACAGCCCGCACCCCGCCGCCCCGGTCACCACCCACCGCGCCCACACCGGCAGCCGCCCCGACGCCACGCTCGCCGTCACCACGGTCACGATCAGCACCGCCGCGACCGCCTTCACCCGCGGGCGGATGCCGCGGTGCTCGTCCCAGTCTCGCAGGAACGCCCCGAACACCGGCGACCGCCGCAGCCACGCCCGCAGCCGCGGGCTCGACCGGGTGAAGCACCAGCTCGCCAGCAGCACCCACGGCGTCGTCGGCAGGCCGGGCAGGATCGCCCCCAGGTACGCCAGCCCGACGCACCCCAGCCCCGCCGTCAGGTACAGCCCGCGCCTCAGCCCGGTCGCCGGGGGCGGGGCGGGCGGCTTCACGGCGGAGTGCGGATCGGCTACCCTCGGGTAACGACCCATTCTAGTTGCCGCCGAGCCCGCCATGCGCTGCGCCGCCGTCGTCCTCGTGTTCGCCGTCGCCGCCGGGTGCGGGAAGAAGCCGGCCGCCCCACCGCCGGACGCCGGGGCGCCCGCCGACGCCCCCGCCGCGTCGGAGCCGCCGGCGCGCGACCAGTACCTGACGACGCTCAAGACGAAGCGCGGCGAGCAACAGCTGAAGGCCGCCGACAAGCTCGCCACCCTCGCCGAGTCCGACCCCGCCGTCGTCGACGGGCTCGTCGAGTTGCTGCGCGACAAGACGAACGCCGGTGCGAAGCAAACGCACCCGCAGCGCGTCGGCAGTACCCGCGAGGCGGCCGCCACGCTCCTCGCCCGCTGCGGCCCGGCCGGCGAGAAGGCGCTGACCGAGCGCGGCCTGCCGGTCCTTCGGGAAGGGCTGAGCGACAAAGACGCCGCCGTCCGCGAGCACACCGCGTACACGCTCGGCAAGCTCGGGACGCTGGCGAAGCCGGTCGCCCCGTACCTCCAGCGCCTCTGCACCGACCCCGACCCGCGCGTCGCCGAGGTCGCGTTCGACGCCGTGGCCTCGGTCGGCGTCGGCGACGTCGGCGCGTTCGCCCCGCTGCTGACGCACAAGGACGAGGCCACCCGCCGCCGGGCCGCCGAGGTGATCGGCCTGCTCCCGGAGGTGCCCGCCGACGCCGTGCCGTCGCTCGCCCGGGCGCTGGCCGACCCGGACCCGCTCGTCCGCGCCGCCGCCGGGTCGGGCATCGCCGCCGCCGGCGGGAAGGGCGTGACCGCCGCGACCGGCGAGGCGCTCGGCGCCGCCATCCGGGCGAGCTACCCGGCGAAGGCGGAGGACGAGCCGACGCGCCTCGACGGGCCGGAGTACGTGTTCTGGCCGGCGCTCAAGGGGTGCGGCAAGCACGCGGTCAAACCAGCCATCGAACTCCTCGGGCATGGCAACCCGCTCGTCCGGCAGTTGTCGGCGCGGGTACTCGGCGAGCTCGGCGCCGACGCCAAGCCGGCGGCCGACGCGCTCCGCAAGTCGCTCGCCGACGACTACGCGAACGTCGCGCTGGAGGCCGGGTGTTCGCTCGTCCGCCTCGGCGAGAAGACGGACGAGGTGGACGCGCTCGTGCGGGCGGCGCTGGCGTCGCTCAACCCCGGGGTCGCGGCCGAGGCGATCAGCGCCGTCGGCCGGATGGGGCCGGCGGGCGCCGCCCACCACGCCGCCGTCCTCGACAAGCTCAGCTCCCCGCTCCCCGACGCCCGGTACTACGCGCTCAGGTTCGTCACCACGCTCCCGCCGGCCGACCGGGCGAAGCACCTGCCGGCGGTCGGCAAGCTGCTCGGCGACGAGGAGCCGCTGATCCGCGGGCGGGCGGCGGGCGTGGTCGAGGAGCTCGGCCCGGCGGGGGCGCCGGCCGCGGCGGCGCTCGGGTCGGCACTCTCGAAGGAGGCGGAGCCGGGCGTGCAGGAGCAGTTGGTGAACGCCATCGCCGCGATCGGCCCGGGGGCGAAGGCGGCGGTCGGGTCGCTCCTCCCGCTGATCGCCGACCGGGCGGCCGGCAGTGCCTTCCGCGAGAAGGTGATCGTGACCGCCACCGCGCTCGACCCGGCCTCGCCGGACGTGGCGGCGGCGGTGAAGCGCGGGGCGACCGCGACCGACCTGGAGGTGCGCTGCGCCGCCGCGAAGGCGCTGGGCACACTCGACCCGCTCCCGCCGGACGCGCCGGCGCTCTTGGGGAAGATGGCCAAGAGCGACCCGCAGACGGAGGGCCGGCTGGCGGCGCTACGCGGGCTTACGGCCGCCGGCCCGCGGGCGAAGGCGGTGCGGGCCGACGCGGCCCACGTGGCGGCGAACGGGCAGCCCGGGGTGGACGTGTGGGCGAAGGTGGCGGTGGCGGCGATGGACGGCGACGTGCGGACGGCGGCGCCGGAGGTGCGGGCGAGGCTGACGCACCGCAACCCGAACGTCCGCGCGGCGGCGGCCGGTGCGCTGGTGCTGGTCGGCCCGACGGCGGCGGACGTGCCGGCGCTGGTACGCATCCTCGGCGACGCGGTGCCGGCGGGGCGGGCGGGCGCGGCGGCGAGCCTGGCGCGGGTCGGCGAGCCGGCGAAGGGCGCGGTGCCGCGGCTGATCCCGCTCCTGACCGACGGCGACGCCGCGGTGCGGGTGGCGGCGGCGGACGCGGTGGCGGCGATCGGCCCGGCGGCGGCGCCGGCGATCCCGCGGCTGCGCGAGGCGCTCCGCGAGTTCGCCACCGACCCGCCGACGGTCGTCGCCGCCCGCCGGGCGCTGGCCCGGCTCGGGGCCGAGCCCGAGGCGCCGCGGCCGCGCTAGGTGCGTGGGAGCCCCGACGTGATGGGGGTCATTTCCCGCCGGGCCTCTTGGCTTTGGTGGACGGCACGCCGAACGACTTGCTGACCACGCGGCCGGCCTTCTTACCGCCCTGGGACTGGCCGCCCGCCGGCCCCTTCATCACCCCGGGGCGGGACACGCCGCCGCTCCCCGTGGCGGCTTGGCTGACACCGGCCGACATCTTCTTGGCCTGGTTGGTCTTCTTCGACTTCTCGATGGCTTGGTCCTCGTGCGTTGGGCGAGTCGTTGAGGATAACAGGTTGGGCGGGCGAACCCACCCCAATCAGCGACGCGCGGCCGGCTGGTCTCGCCCTTTCATGCAGTGGTGCGTTGGCTGGTAGCCTGCGTCACGCGGGCGCGGGCTGAAGCCTGCGGCTACCAAACCAGGGCTGGCGCACCGCAGCCGGAGCGACACGAATTCCGCCGCCTGCGGCGGGACACGCTCTCATTTCGTTTTTCGCTTGCACCCGCGGCGCGGCCGGCGTAGCATCTACACACTCCCCTCTCTACCCCTCCCGCTCTACCCTCCCGGCTTGCGGGCGCCACGCCCGCGATCATTCGTCGGAGTCGGTCCACATGGTCCCGGTCTTCTTCAGCCGCGGCCCGGCCGCGCCGCGGCACGTCCGTCTCGCGTTCACGCTGATCGAGTTGTTAGTCGTGATCGCCATCATCGCCATCCTCATCGGGCTGTTGCTCCCCGCCGTGCAGAAGGTGCGCGAGGCCGCCGCCCGCGCCAAGTGCCAGAACAACCTCAAGCAGATCGGCCTCGCGCTGCACAACTACGAGAGCGCCAACACCCGCTTCCCCGCCGGCCAGGAGGCGGCGGTCAACATCGGCAACTGGCGGGTCGAGAGCTTCCCGTACATGGAGCTCGGCGCCCTCTACGACCAACTCCCCGCCGTCAGCGTCACGGTCAACGGCAAGGCGGTGCAGCGGAAGAACGTGTACGTCACCACCCCGCTCCAGAACCTGATCCTGCCGGTCTGGAAGTGCCCGTCGAGCTCGCTCCAGGAGACCCAGCCGACCGCGTGGGTGACGTGGTGGACGAACTACAACCACCAAGTGCCGAGCTACATCGGCATCATGGGCGCGTACCCGGACCCGGCGGGCAGCACGGCCCCGATCTACAACTCGAACTACGGCGGGTGGTGGTCGAACAACGGGATGCTGGTGCCGAACGCCCACACCCGGATGGGCGACGCGACCGACGGGCTGTCGAACACGATCGTCGTCGCCGAGCAGTCGGGGAAGGTGCAGAACTGCTCCTACGCCAGCGGCGACGCCCGCAACGGGTACTACAGCCCGTGGGGCGGGGTGACGTTCGCCAACCCGATCGGCACCCAGACCGCCGGCGCCGACAGCTGGGGGCTCGGGCTCACCTGCGTGGCCTACCAGATCAACTCGCAGACGTGCGGCGCCGGGGCGAACACCAGCTACGTCGGCAACAGCATCATCAACTCGTTCCACACCGGCGGCGTGAACACGCTGTTCGGTGACGGGTCGGTGCGGTTCATCACCAACAGCTTCGACTTCGCCATGTTCCAGCGGATGTGCACGAAGGCCGACGGGCTGACCATCACCGACACCCCGTGACCGGGCACCGGCACCCGGGGCGGGCCGGCGGCCCGCGCCGCCGACCCGCCCGACCCCCACACACCACCTCGGAGGACCGACGGGGCATGACAAGGTATCGAACCGCCGCGGCCGGTTGGCTGATCGCCGCGGCGCTCGCCGGCGGGTGCGGCGCCGGCGAGAAGCAGACCGGCACGGTGACCGGCACCGTGGCGCACAACGGCGCCCCGGTCCACACCGGGACGCTCAACCTGATCTCGAAGACCGGGGCGGCGTCGATGGCGAAGATCAACGACACCGGCGCGTTCAAGCTGGACGCCCCGCTGGAGGCGGGCGAGTACAAGGCGTACGTGTCGCCGCCCATTCCCGAACCGCAGCCGCCGGGGTCGAAGGCGGCGGCGCCGAAGAAGTTCGAGGTGCCGCCGAAGTTCCAGGACCCGTCCACGAGCGGGGCGACGGTGGTCGTGAAGGCCGGCGCGAACGACGTGAAAGTAGACTTCCGGTAAGCAGGGCGAGTGTGGGTGTGAGCGCGAGTGAAGACCTGCACTCACACCCACACTGTCACTTCTTCAGGAACGGATTCGGCCGCAGCTCGATCCGCTTCACCGATTGCAGGTACTCCAGCGTCGCCTCCGCCTCGCGCCCGCCGACCTGGGCGTGGAAGTGGAGCGTGAACCCGTGCGGCCCCTTCGCGTCGATCAGCTTCGGCTGGAGCGTCAGGAACGTGCGCACCACGTCGGTCATGCCGAGCATGGCGGCGCAGAACAGGTCCGGCCGGGCGCCGCGGTCGAGCATCACGCCCACGATGTCGCGCCGCCCCATGTGGCTGGCCGCGCCGAGCCCGCTCTCCCAGTCGTCACCGCCCCAGTTCATGTAGGCGTTCACGAGCCCCGGCTCCTTGTCGAGGAGCCGGCCCGTCATCACCGGGTCCATGTGGGCGTAGACGACGAAGTCCTGCACGAGGCGGCGGTTGATTTGCGGCCGGCGCCAGCTCGGGGTGAAGTTCGGCGCCGGGTAGTCCATGTCGAACGGCGCCTCGGCCGGGACGGCGCGCGGCCGCGGCGCGCCCTCCGGCGCGGCGGTCAGGTCCGCCGCCGCCCCGAGGACGAACCCGGCGGACAGCGCGGTGAACGAGCGGCGGTCGAGCGGGTCGGACACGGCAGGCTCCAAGACAGGCAGTATTTGACGGGATGAACAGGATGAAGCAGGAAGAACACGGAGTTTATTTCAATCCTGTTCCATCCTATTCAGTAGTTTCCAGGATTCTCAGGTGTGGGCGACGCCCTCCGGGGTCCATCCTGAAGGTTGCTGAGG
>JAFKFQ010000095.1 GCA_017308215.1 bacterium
GGGTTGAGCCGGTTCCCGTCGGACCGCAGGTGCCGGTCCAGCCCGACGCCGGCGCGCCGCCCGTCGGGCGTGTCGAGCCCGCCGCGCCGCAGCACCTCGCGCGCCCGCGCCTGCACGTCGGCGGCGGCCACGGGGCCGTTCTTGCGGGCGATCAGCGAGTCGGGGTATTCGGCGAGCCAGCGCAACTGCGAGTCGATGATCGCCGCCTCGACGCAGCCGCACTTCTCGAAAGCGGCGAGGAAGGCGGGCACGCCGAAGTCGAACACGTCGGCGAACCCGTTGGCGTACTGTCGGGCGACCATGTCGCGGTCGGCGGCGAGGCGCATCGCCTCCAGCAGCGTGACGGTCGGCTCGTCGCGTACGTCCTGCTCCGGCGCGTCGCCGAGCCCGCCGGGGGTGGCGAGGCGGATGGCGGCGAATACTTCCGCGGCATCGGAGACCGAGAGGGCGGCGAGGACGTCTGCGAGGGTCTCTCGTAGCGGCCGCCGCTGCCTACAGGCGTGAGCTAACGGGAACAACAGGAGGATGATACCGAGGTTCGTGTTCGATCCGGTCGATCGCCGGGTCTCTTCGACCGCTCGGCGAATCGTCCAGCCGACGGAGCCCTGGTGGGTCCGCTGAAGGACGGTCCGAACGGCCGACGCGCTCAGCACAAAGTCGATCAGTCCGACGTCACGGAATTCGGCCCGTGGGTGGACGTTCCCGGGCTTCCGCGAGCACACCTCCCAAAGGCATGCGATCTCACCTTGCGACTCCACTAACAGGTCCGCGGGCGTCGCCGCGATGTGCGTTCTCACGCCCGATACTCCTCCGCCAGGAACCGCACCACGTCCGCGGCGACGTCGCGGCCCGTGACCGCCGCCAGCGCCCGCCAGCCGGGAACGGCGTTCACCTCGATCACCGTCAGGGCGCCGTCCGGCCCCGGCAGCAGATCGACGCCCGCCACCGGGCACCCGACCGCCGCCGTCGCCCGCCGTGCGAGTGACACCGCAGTGTCATCGAGCCCCGCGGCTTCGGCGGTGCCGCCCTGGGCGACGTTCGTGCGCCAGTCGCCGCGGGCGGTGCGGCGCATCCCGGCGATCACCCGCCCGCCGACCACGAACGCCCGCAAGTCCCAGCCCGGGTGCCGCACGAAGCGCTGCTGGTAGATCACCTGCCCGGTGCGGTCGAGGGCGTGGAAGACGCGCCACGCCGTCTCGCGGTCGGTGAGGCGCACCATCCCGCGCCCCTCCGACCCGAACAGCGGCTTCACCACCACGTCGCCGCCGAGCCGGTCGAAGCCGTCGAGCGCCGTATCGGCCGTCTGCGCGACGTGCGTGTCCGGCGTCGGCAGGCCGGCGGCGGCGAGGCGGGCGGTGGTAAGGTACTTGTCCACGCACGTCTCGACCGCCCGCGGCGGGTTGAGGACGCGCACCCCGGCCGCGGCGGCGGTGTGGAGAGCGTCCATGCGGAACACCACCTGTTCGAGCGACCCGGCCGGCATAGTGCGCACGAGCGCGGCGTCGAACCCGGCGAGTGCCGCCCCGCCGCCGACCGCGGCCGAGAGGGTACGGAAGTCAACTGCCTCGGCAGCGTGTCCGAGGTCGCGCGCGGCGCGGATCAGATCGAGGACGTGCCACCCGCCGCCGCCGGAGAGGACTGCGATTCTCATTCCGCCGGCGCCAGTGGTTCGTGGGGCGGGGCGGCGGCGGGCGCCGCCCGCTTCGGAAACAGGTGGGCCACGGTGACTCGGAAACCAGGGATCACTGGGCCTGCGGTCAACTCGTCGGCCTCCGTGAGCCGACGGACTGTGCCGTCCGGCAGGTACACGAGCACGGTTCGGGTGGCGGGGCTGACGACCCAGACCAGCGGTACCCCCACCGAGTAGTAGTCGGCGACCTTCTCGTCTACCAAGTCGTACTCGTCGTTCGGCGAAACGACCTCGACGGCAAGGTCTGGGCGGACGTTGGTGATCCCCCTCGGCACTTCACCGTTCGGGAGCCGCTCCTTGCGGATGAACGATACGTCCGGCTTTCGCACCTGATTCGGCCGGTTCGGGAAGCAGCGGTACGTGCCGTCCCCGTCCATCACCTCCCCGAGTTCGGCAGGCAATACCACCGACCAGAGGAAGTACGCCATCCGGGAACTGATCGCACCGGACTCAGTCCCAATGTTCTTCCCCTTCAGACGCCCGTCGAGGAGTTCCAGCCCCGTCGTGTCCGACAGCTTCTCGAACTCCTCAGCGGTCATCCGCAGGGGGGCGGCGAGCACGTTCATCGGTCGCCTCCGGTGGGTGGTCACTCCAGCCCAAACGACTTACGCACGAGCCCCGGCTCGCAGCGGCCGAAGCGGTGGCAGCGGCCGGTCTTCAGGTTGCGGAACTCGACCTCGGCCGGGGCGAACAGCAGCGGGTCGATCTTGTAGAAGTCGCCGTACCGGGCGAAGAGCTCGGCGAACGCCGCCCCGTGGTCCTTCGACGAGTCGGACGGCACCCTCGGCCCCACTGCCGCCAGCACTTCGTCGTCGGCGCGAACCCACAGCGTCACCTTGCCGCCGTACAGGATGGCGTCGTTCGTGCGGCCGATCGCGGTGATCTCGTCCGGCGACACCGGCGGCAGCGGGGCCACGCCGTACCCGCTCACCACCTGCGCCACGTCGAACTTGAGTTCGTGCAGCTTGTGCAGCGCCGTCTCGACCGACCGCGCCACCACCTGCACCGTGCCGGCGAGGCTCGACGCCGGCGCGACGAGCAGCGTCAGCGACTCGGCGCACTCCGGGAGCTTACCGACGAGGTGGGCGACCACCTCCTCCGTCGGGTGCTTGCGCGTCTCGAGCACGCCGACGGCGACGCGCGCCTCTTCCTTCCCCGGGATATGCTGGAACAACTCCTCGCGCGCCGCCAGCGCCCGCATCGGGCCGGAGCCCATTGCGAAGAACTTCCCGACCGACACCTGCCACCCGGCGTACTGCGACGCCAGGCACGCCCGCACCGGGTCGTCAGTCGTCACCTGCACCGCCGGCCCGCCGACCTCGGCCAGCGGGTTCGGCACGTACGCCACGTCGCCCAGGTCGGCGAGGCACGCCCGCGCCATCGCCAGCCCGGCGGCTAGGCTGCCGGTCACGGCCCCGCCGCAGTCGATCACCCGGGCGCCGCCGACCCTCGACACCGCGCACCGGTGCCGCGCCGCGTGTCGGTCCAGTTCGTCGGCGACGGCGTGCGCCCGCTCGTTGAGCGTCATGGGGTGTGGTCCTCCGCGAACAGGCGGTCCAGGTCCGCCGCCCGTGATTGTAACCGACCGCGGACCGCGGCGGGGGTCGATCCGCCCTCCAGCATCGTCAGCACCGGCCAGCCGGGTTCGACCGTGCCGCCGGGGTCGGGGACGTCGGCGAACGCCGGCAGGGTCCACGGGTCGAACGGCCGCTCCCAGTCGTCCCACGGGCCGGCGGCGGGGAACGTGATCCGGTGCGGCGCGTAGTAGACCGCCTTCCCGACGACCCGGTAGCGCGGGTTGCGGCGGACCGGCCGGTCGCCGTCTGCCGCGCCGCAGCCGGCGGCGTGGTCGGTCATCACGGCGCGGCCGGTGGCGTGCTCGATCACCTCGGCCGACGCCGGGTAGCGCGGGTTGATCTCGACCGGCCACGCAACCCGCCCGTCGAAGACGAAATCGACGCCGAACAGCCCGACGAGCCCGCCGGCCCGAACGAGCGCCGCGCCGAACGCGCCCAGCGCGGACGCGACCGTCCCGGGGAGTTCGGGGGCGGTGACGTTGCCCGCGTAGCGGAACGGTGGCGCGTGGAGCCACGGCTCGCCGACCAGTTGCTCGGTCACGCCCAACAGGAAGGCCTCCCCCCCCACGGCGCTAAAGAGCGCGGACATCGGCGAGCCGGCGACGAATTGTTGCAGGTACAGCGTCTCGGGCGCGGGCGGCAGGGCGGCGGGGTGGTACGGGCGAACGCCGTCGCCACCGGCGCCGCGGCGCGGTTTCTGGACCCACCCCCGGTCCTTCGGGGCGGCGTCGGTGGTGAGGACGGCAGGGCAGCGGACCGGTCGGTCGGTATAGGGCCACGCACACGCCGGGAAGAACGGGTCGCGGACGATCTCCAGAACCGCCGGCGGGTTCCCCCACAGCGGGCGACGGGCGGCCAGTTCGGCGACGACGCGCGGGTGGTTCTCCAGGCCGCCGGTGTAGACCACCGGGCCGGGTGGGAACGATTCGGTCAGTGCGGGGAGGGCGTCGGGGTACGTCTCGAACGGGCAGCGGGCGGTGGTGTGGAAGCGGGTCAAGTCGCGGTCGGCGAACAGGTCCGCCGCCCGCGCCGCGTAGCCGGCGCGGGCGAGCGAGTGGGCGGCGGCGCGGGCCGTCGCGCCGACCACGGTGACGAACGGCTTCGGCATGGGGTACCACGAAAAAAGCCCGCCCGTTGCCGGGCGGGCTTCGGTCCGGCGGCGGGCCGCCGCTACTCTGTCACCGGGGTCGGCAGGCCGAACGCCCGCCGCACCCGCTGGACCTCCTTGATCATGATGACGCGCAGCACGTCCGAGTAGTCGTCGGTCCAGAGCGGCACCTGGTCGAGCACCCGGAGCGGGTGGTACATCTGGCCGAAGATGACCTCGGCGAGTTTGCCGAGCGTCGCCTCCGACCCGGTCCGGCCGGCGTCGCGGAGGCGGATGGCGTACTGGTACAGGATCGCCGCCTGCGGCCCCTCCCGGACCGACATGAGCGACGGGGTGAGCTTGTTCCGCTCGCCCTCCGGCCCGCCCCACTCGGCCAGGATCGCCTCCATCGCGTTCTTGTCCGGGCCGTACTTGTTGAGCAGGTACACGAGCGGCTCGCTCCGGGTGCCGAACGACTTGGCCTGCTCGACGGCGCTCTTGCCGAGCTCGCCGAGGTCGGCCTCCTTCCGGGCCAGCACGCACCAGCTCGACGCGGTCTTGCCGGGCCGGCTCTCGCTGTCGTCGTTCCACACCCGCGACGCCAGCTTGAGCTCCTTGGCGATCCCGGCGACGACCGGCTCGAGCCGGACGTACTTGTTCGAGATGTGCAGCGCCAGGATGCCGTCCGGGGTGAGCCGCTCCATGTACATCTCGACCGCCTGCTTGGTGAGGAGGTGGACCGGGATGGCGTCCGAGCTGAACGCGTCCACGAGCAGGAGCGAGTACTTCCGGTCCACGTCGTCGCGGAGCTTCAGGCGGGCGTCGCCCATCTGGAAGTCGATCTTCGCCCCGCGGTCGCGGGCCGCCTTGACGTAGGTGATCGGGCCGAGGAGTGGGGCCGCGCCCTCCGCGACCTCCTCCTTGTTCATCACCATCCACGGCTCCTCGACGATCCGGCGGACGGCCGGGTCGATCTCGTAGAAGGTGAGGCGCTGGCCCTTGAGGGCGTAGCACGCGGCCGACCCGGTGCCGAGCCCGACCATCGCCACGTCGTCCTTGGCCGGGTCGCGGCCCTGGGCGAGGGCCCTGGTGCGGATCTCGTAGAACATCGCCCCGACCGGGCCGGTGCGGTGGTAGTACGTCAGCGGCTCCTGCCGCGCGTCCCACTTGACCAGGGCCCCGTTGATGGCCAGCGAGTCCCAGGGCGAGAACGAGCCCAGCACGATCGGGACGTCGGCCTTGTGCAGGTGCCAGTGCTCGTTGAACTGGGTGCCGTGGAGGGTGGTCCCGTGGACCAGCCGGGTCTGCGCCCGGTAGATGTCCTGTTCGACCTTGAGGATGCCGAAGAAGCTCCGGTCGGTGTAGACGATCCGCTCGTTCAGACTCTCCCGGTAGTAGTGGATGCCGAGGATGGCGGCCACGCACAGGGCGAACCGGACCGGGCGGTCGACGAAGAAGAAGCACGCCATGACCGGGAGGGCGTAGATCAGCAGCGCCCCGGCGACCTGCTCGGACAGGATCGTGATGTTCGAGGCGAGCGACTTCACCATCTTGGCGTAGCTGCTCCCCTGCTGGTAGGCCCCCTCCTCCCACACGGTCAGCAGCCAGAAGATCACCCCGAGGGTGACCGGGACCGCGACGTCCAGGGCGATCCGGAAGTCGGTCTTCTTGGCCGTCTTGGAGAGCTTCGCCAGCGGCAGTTCCTCGGGGTTGTCCGTCTCCGGGTACTCGCGGGTCCGGAGCACCCGCCACTGCCACAGCACCGCCCACGCCGGGATGAGCGCCACCACGTACCAGTACTTCATGTCGAACAGCGCCCCGACCACGACGTAGCAGAAGGCGAGGCACACGCCGAAGACCGCCAGCGCGATGCCGGCGGTGGCGAGCCACTCGGCGGCCTCGCCGCGCGGGCCGCTCAGGCCGGGGAACAGGCGGCCTTTGATCCGCCCGGTCTGGGACGCGAACACCGGCACCATCCCGCACGCGACCACGATCGTGACCGGGTACTCGTGGGCGTAGGTGAACACCAGCGGGGCGAAGATGCCGTTGAACATGCCCCCGAGCATCCCGCCGACCGACATCCACAGGAAGTACGCCGTCAGGTGGGACACGTCCTTCGGCCGGTCGCGGGCCAGCTCGTAGTGGCACATCAGGGCGGCGAAGAAGAACGCGGTGATGTGGATCGCCAGCGTCGGCGCGACCGAGACGAGGTGCGGGGCGCACATGACGAACACCAGCAGCAGCAGCATGATCGGGGCGAGGTTCCCGAGGACCACCCGGAACCACGGCGGGACGAGCGTGCTGAACGAGATAATGAACGTCACCAGGTACAGCGCCAGCGGGATGACCCACAGCAGCGGGATGCTGGCGATGTCGGTGGACATGTGGAAGGTGACGGCGAGCATCAGGCTGCTGGGCACGAACGCGAGCAGGACCCACTTGGCGACCCGCAGCGGGCTCGGGGCCGGCTCGGTCACCACGTCCACCGCCCCGGGCCTCTTCGCGGCCCCGCCGCCCCCGTCCCCGCCCTTGCCCGCCGGCGGCACCCCGATCGGGTTCGCCGCCGCCCGCCCGCACGCCACGATCAGCACGGCGAGGACGGCGAACCCGACGGCGAAGAACCACGCCTGCTGGGCGATCGTCATGTTCGGTTCGATGAACAGCGGGTAGCCGAGGAGCGACACGAGGCTGCCGACGTTGCTGGCCGCGTAGAGGAAGTACGGGTCGCGGCTGGACGGGTGGCCGGTGAACGAGAACCACCGCTGGAGGAGCGGGGCACTGGTGCTGGCGACGAAGAACGGGATGCCGATGGCGACCGCGAGCAGGGCGAGCACCGCGAGGAACGGGTTGGCCCCGTCGGTCGGGGCGAGGCCGTCCACGATGGCGATCGGGGTGCCCCGCACGCCGAGGGCGGCGGAGAACGCGAACGCCGCGATCGGGGCGGCGAGCACCAGCGTGTGGAGCTTCCCCTGCTGCTTCGGGTCGTACCGGGTGCTCATCCAGTGGGCGTACAGGTAGCCGAGGAGCAGCAGCACCTGGAAGAACACCATACAGGCGTTCCACACCGCCGGGCTGCCGCCGAGGAGCGGGAGGATCATCTTCCCGACCATCGGCTGCACCATGAACAGCAGCGAGGCGCTGACGAACAGCGTGACGGCGAACAGCAGAGGCACGGGGCGGCTCCGGGTGCGGAACGCGGGTGCGGGCGCGCGACAGCGGCTATCGGGAGGGTTGTATCAACCCCGCCGGCCGTCGGATAGTTCCGGGGGCGCGGTGTTACGGATTTGGGGGAGCGGAAATGGGACCGGAAAGACTCACGACCGCTTGCGGGGTCGCGCCGAGGAGGCGCGAC
>JAFKFQ010000732.1 GCA_017308215.1 bacterium
CCCGGTCGCGGCCGAGCGCAACGGACAGACCGTGTTCGCCGGGCTGCGGGAGGACGTGACACTAGACGGGAACAAGAACCCGGTCCGCGCCGACTACACGCTGGTCGAGCTGAACACCCCCGCCGGGGCGGCCAGCCCGCCCCCCACCGCCGCGCCGGCCCCCGTGCCGTCGTCCCCGGGCGGCGGCCCGCTCGTCCCGGCGAATTCGCCGGGCGCCACGACGAACGCGGCCCCGTCCTCCCCGGGGGCGTTCGCCGCCGCCACCGGGGCCACGCCCGGCGCCGCGACCACCGTTGTCGTCTACCGGTCGGACGCGACTATCGACTTCACCATCACCCCGTTCGGCGCCGACTACTCCGGCGGCGCCCGGGTCGCCCGCGGGGACGTGACCGGCGACGGCGTGCCGGACGTGGTCGTCGGCAGCGGCGGCGGCATCCAGGCGCGGGTGCGCATCTGGGACGGGGCGACGCGTCAACTGATCTTCGACACTATCCCGTTTGAAAACTTTACCGGGTCGGTGGAGGTGGCGACGGCCGACTTCGACCGGGACGGGAAGGCGGACATCGTGGTCGCCCCGGGTGAGGGCGGCGGCCCGCGCCTCCAGGTCTGGGCCGGAGGCACGCGGCAAAAGATGGTCCCCGACTTCTTCGGCCTGCCGTACCCCGACTTCCGCGGCGGGGTCCGCGTCGCCGCCGGCGACATCAACCGCGACGGGGTGGCGGACCTGGTTGTCGCGCCCGGCGCCGGCGGCGGCCCGCGGCTGACGGTCTACGACGGAGCCACGATGGCCGCCGGGAAGCCGCGGCAGATCGTCAACGACTTCTTCGTGTTCGACGAGTCGGTACGGACCGGCGTGTACCTGGCGGTCGGTGACGTGGACGGCGACGGGTTCGCCGACGTCGTGGCCGGCGCCGGGGCCGGCGGCGCCCCGCGGGTGCGGGTGGTGAGCGGGGCGGCGCTGGCGGCCGGGCGGTCGGACGTGGCGCTCGCGGACTTCTTCGCCGGCGACCCGAACCAGCGCGCCGGCGCCCGCGTGGCGACCGCCAAGCTCGACGGCGACAACCGGGCGGACATCCTCGCCGGGACCGCGTTCTCGGACGTGGACCTGATCTACGGCGAGTCGGTGCGCCTCGACCCGGACCCGACCCCCGGCGGCGTCGTGCGCGTGTTCAACGGGTACGCCGACGCGGTGTACGTCGGCTGACGGTCGCCCGGGGTTGTGGTTGACGGGGCCGGGCGGGGGGATGTGACCGCGCCCCGTC
>JAFKFQ010000096.1 GCA_017308215.1 bacterium
GATGTTCACCTCGACCAACTCCTGGGCCTGGTGCAGGAGCTGCCGGCAGTCCGGGCTCAGGTGCCGCAGGTGCAGGGTCTTCCCCTGCTTCCGGCACGCCTCGGCCACCGCCTGGATGGCGTCGATGCCCGAGTGGTCGAACACCCGGCTGTCCGCGAAGTCGATGACCACCTCCTTCGGGTCGGTCTGCGGGGCGAACAACCCCCGGAATCGGCTCGTGCTGCCGAAGAACAGCGCCCCGTGCAGGTCGTACTCCCGCAACCCGCCCGGCAGGTCCTTGACCTCGGCCTGAATCTTCTTCGCCGACTCCCAGGCGAACACCAGGGCCGACACGACCACCCCCGACAGGACGGCGACGGCCAGGTCGGTCACGAGCGTCACCACCGTGACGAACACGATGACGAAGGCGTCCGACCAGGGCACCCGGCGCATCATGCGGAACGACGCCCACTCGAACGTGCCGAGGACCACCATGAACATCACCCCGACCAGGGCGGCCAGCGGGATGCGCTCGATGGCGGCCGACCCGAACAGGACGAACCCGAGCAGGAACAGGGCGGCGGACACCCCGGACAGCCGGTGCCGGGCGCCCGAGTTGATGCAAATCATGCTCTGGCCTATCATCGCGCACCCGCCCATCGCCCCGAGGAACCCGGACGCGACGTTCGCCGCCCCCTGGGCGAGGCACTCCTTGTTCGGCCGCCCGCGGGTCTCGGTCAGCTCGTCCACGAGGTTCAGGGTCATCAGGGTCTCGATGAGCCCGACCGCCGCGAGAATGGCCGCGTAGGGGAGAATCACCCGCAGGGTGTCGAGCGACAGCGGCACGTCCGGGACGGCCGGCGCCGGGAGCACGCCCCCGATGCGGGCGATGTCGCCGACGGTCCGCGTCTCCAGCCCGAACACCTGCACGGCCGCCGTCGCGGCGGCGATGCCGACCAGCCCGGCCGGCACCTTCCGGGTCCACTTCGGCAGGAGGTACATGACGGCCATGACCAGGGCGACGAGCCCGAGCATGGTCCACAGCGGGCCGCCGCTCAGCCACCCGACCCCGCCGTTCGGCGCCCGGACGCGGAACTGCTCGACCTGAGCGTACCCGATGACCAGGGCGAGGCCGTTGACGAACCCGATGGTGACCGGGAGCGGGATGAGGTGGACGAACTTCCCCCACCGCAGGAGGCCGAAGACGACCTGGAACGCCCCCGCCAGGACGACGGCCGCGAACAGGTACTGGACGCCGTGGGAGACGACGAGGGCCGTCATCACCACCGCCATCGCCCCGGTCGCCCCGGAAATCATCCCCGGCCGGCCGCCGAACAGGGAGGTGACGAGGCAAACGATGACGGCCGCGAACACGCCGACGAGCGGGTCCACCTTGGCGACGAACGCGAACGCGATGGCCTCGGGGACCAGGGCGAGGGCGACGGTGAGCCCGGTCAGCACCTCCAGCTGGGCGTTCGGGAACAACCTCCTCAACCGCACCATCATGCGAGACCTCTCGGGTGGCGCGTCCGTCGCGGACGCGGAATCGTCATCGACCGGGCGGCGGTACGAGCCGCGGCCCGGGGCGCGCGGCCACGCCTGGGAACCATCAGGGGAGGGGGTAGACGACACGCCCCAGCCGCGCCGGCCGTGGGACACGACGACGGGAAGGCGGGAGTCGATGCCCCGTCGCGGGGGGACGAGGCTAACCGTGCGTCAGGGCGGCGACACCGACATGGGGAAGGCGGGCGCGTGCGTTAAGCGGCCAGAAACCATGCCGAGAAGCGACTGGTGTGGGCGAACCAGGACGGCGGTCACGAGCGTGTTCACCTCGGAAGTTTACTTGCCGCGCCGGAGCCGTCAACGCCCCGCCCTCCCAGCTCACTTCGAGGGAATCTTCAACTGCTCGAAGAGCCGTGCCGTGCCACCCAGGAGCCGTATCAGCGGCGACGCGACCGCGAAGAGTGCCTCACCGTTCTTCCCGTTTTCAGCCGTGTACCGGACCCGGACCCAGCGGAGCGGGTGGGTGGCAATCATCAGGAAGTTGATGAGCAGGAAGAGGGCATACGTCGAGGGGTCGCTCGCGGTGAATGTCTTGAACGCCCCGGCCAGGACCATCGCCAGGATGAGGGCGTTGGCGACCGCCATCCAGCCGACGACCGGCCACGGCAGGAACGGGTCCGTGTGCTCGACCTCGGACGGCTTCATCCGGAGGACCGCTCGGCGCCCGGTGAACACGAGCCCGTCCTTGCCGGCGACGAGCCACCCCTGGTCCTCGTGCCACGACAGCTTGAAGGGCCGTCGGAGCCAGCCGTCGGTGACGTACCAGACGGCGGTTCCGGCCTGCCGGCCCCGCTGCTCGGCGACCTTCCGGGCGCTCTCGTCCGCCGCCGGCTTCCACCGGGCGACCTCTGCGGCCGGTGCCCCGCAGGCCGGGCAGTCCTGATTCTCTGTCCCCCCGTCGGGTCGCCGACAGTCGTCGTGGACCGGGCACCCGCACCGTTGGCAGAACCGGGCGCCGTACTCACTCCCGAGCCGTTCCCGGCAGTGGACGCAGTGCTGCCCGACGAGTTGAGCCACGGGGGTCTCCCAGGTGGGTGAGGTGCGCCCCATCATCCCTGCCTGACGCCAACACTTCCAGCCCCATCTGTCCGTCGCCCGGCTCGTCTGCACAGCCTTTCACGGCCCGCCGCCCTCACCGGCCTTCGTCGCCGGCCACCGGAACGACATCCTGTCCGACAACCGGGCCGAGAACCTCTACTGGCGCCCCCCGAGCCAGCACGTGGGGGAGGGCAACCCCGTCGCCAAGCTGCGTGAGCAGGACGTGGTGGAGATGCGGCGGCGGTCTCGGGCCGGGGAGACGTACACCGCACTCGCGGCTCGGTACGGTGTCGCCATCTCGACGGTCTACGCGGCAGTCGTCGGCCGGACCTGGAAGCACGTCCCCGATGCCAGCCCGCAGCGCCCTGACTATCGCGGAGCCCGCCCGGCTTCCCTGCTTGCGATACGTGGCCGTGGACGTGCACCTGCCGGTCGCGTGATTCCGTTCGGCCCGCCGCCTACTCCTCCTCGAACCCGCGGCCGACCAGCCGCCGCCATGCCCGCTTGACCCAACGGTGTATCTCGGGGGTCGCGGGCACGTGGATGTCCATGCCCCGCGGGTACTCCACCGAGTACGGGGTTGTGTAGGCGTTGTGGCGGAACACCAGACCGGTTCCCGCCACGCGGGCGAGTCCGAGGCGGACCTGCTCGGCCTCCGGCACGTCACCCACGTTCTGCCACATGACCGCGAGGCTGTCATTGCCGAACAGGGTGAAGACGGCGTCGAGGACCGCGACCCGGTACGGATGGGCGGCCGGGTGGAACACCGCGTTGTGGACGAACACCACGGCATCGACCGGGAGTTCGACCCGCAGGTCTTCCCGAATCGTGTTTGTCCCCTCCGTCAGAATGACGTGGAGCTCGTGGAGGCCCTGGGAGTCGTTGTCGCAGACGGCGAACAGCGACACCCTGTCGGCGACGGCGTCCCCCCAAAGGATGTGGTCCACGCCCAGCCGGGCCACGAGGTACTCGTTCTCGATGTCCTCGTCCCAGTCCCACACGTCGATGCGGACCGAGCGGACGTAGTCGTCCAGCTCCTGGCGACCGACCGCCGAACTCGTCCTCCACCGGAATCGCACAGCCCGACCTCCTGCTCACCAGGGAGTGTCTACCGCTTCGGCCGCTTGAAGACGTAGTTCGTGACGCCGCCCCCGACGGGCTGGACGGTGAAGTTCGAGGTGACCATCTCCCAACCCTGCTCACCCAGCTCGTTGAACGCCTTGTCCATGTCTGAGGTCTTCACCCAGAGCCCCATCTGGAGGGACTTGTACTCCCACTTGGGGGTCGCTTTCGACGGCGCATCCTTGCGCGGCTCGTCCGCGACCGCTGTGCGCCCGTGCAAGCCGAGCGCGAGGGCGAACAGGAGCAGGAGGCTCAGCAGGCGAGCATGGTTCGACATGGCAGGGGCTCCGGGCGGTGCGGGGCACTCACACGAGCGCAGAATACCGGCTCGCCCGACGGGCCGCAAACCTCCCGGCTGGTTCAGCTGATACAGCCGCTCTGGCTCAGGGAATCCCTCATCCACAAACCCGACGAATACCCGCGATAAGTTCGGATTTCGCATCAGTTCTCGATTTCTCACCGTCCCAACATCAAGCCCAGACCTGGATGCCGCCCGCCCTCACCGCCGTCGAGTACCCGACCGACCCCCTCCCCGCCCCTGAGCAGGGGAGCCCTCCCGACAATACTTCCCCGGGCCTCCCGCCCACCGTGTCCGACGCCGAGTTCGTAGCGGTGGTGGAGAAGGTCGCCGGGGTGCTGTTCAAGCAGTTCGGTCGGGTCCACGGGGACCTCGACGACTTCCGCCAGCAGGTCGCGCTGTGGGCGCTGTCCGCGCTCCCGAAGTACGACCCCGCCCGGGGCACACTCGGGGCCTTCGTCCATCGACATGCCCGGTTCCGGGCAATGAACGCCCTGCGCGACCAAATCACCCGGGACGACCCGTTGTGCAAGTCCTGCCACGCCGGCGTCCCGTGCGACAGGGCCGGTGACAGACAACAGTGCCCGGGCTACGCGAAGTGGCTCAGGCGGAACCAGGCAAAGTCGAACATCGCCCGGCCGCTCTCGATGGGTGACCATCCGGACCGGGGCGAGGGGCTGGCCTGCTACACGCCGAACGTTGAGGGCGGGGTACTCGACGCCGACCTGATGCGGTTCATCGACGAGCGTCTCCCCACAGTTGTTAGGGGCGACTACCTCCGGCTGATGGCCGGCGAGGCGGTGACATCCTGTCGGAAGGCGGCGGTACGGCGGGCGGTCGCGGCCATCCTGTCGGAGGCGGGCCTACCGATGCCGGGGGAGGCATTCTCGGACGAGGACGTAGAGCGATGCCAGCCCTCAGCAGGTGGCGACTTTCCGTGCTGGGCCGAGTTGTCTCCCGGGGACGGCGATGATGAGCAGGAGGGTGATGGGGATGACCAACCGCCGCTCGGGGCAGAACCTGTCCCTTCCATCACCATTCCGGAATCGTCTTCGGTTGCTTGACCCTTCGATGTGTTCGTTGAGTGGTTCGGGCCATCCACCACTCCACTGTCTCTGCTAATAAGTACGCGCGCTCCGAGCGCTCTCGGGAACCTGTGGCGGCGCGGCCCGCGTGGGTGACGCGCTGGTTGTCAGACATGGTTGACGGGGTGTATCATCCACACCCCTTCCTTCCGTCACATCTCCCAGTCCCACACCAGGATTTCCCCCCGGTGGCCGCCGACCGCCGCCCGCGTTCCGTCGGGTGCGAAGGCAATAGACTTGAGCTGGCCAATGCCCCACGCGAACCCAGGCTGCTCGGTCCACCCCGCCGTCTCCCACACTCGGACAACCTGCTCGTTGCTCACCACAGCCAAGTACCGCCCGTCCGGCGAGAACGCGAAGTCCTGGACGTGCTTCCTGTCCAGCCGGAGGGTGGTCAGCAAGGCACCCGACTCCGCGCAGGTGACCCAGACACTGCCGGAGTAGCCCGCGCTGGCGACGACCGAGGCCGCTGGCGACCACCGGAACAGGTCACCCGGGATTCGGGCCACTACGACTGGGGCGCCGGTGGCCGCATCGAGCACTCCCACGGCGGTGGCCAACATCGTACCCGATGGGTCGAACGCAAGGCCGGCCAGACTGACGTTGTCCGTCGTCCGGTACAGCTCCCGCCCTTTTCTGCTGGGGTCCTCCCACACCCGTATGACGTTGGCGAACGGGCGGTAGAGCCATTGGTTCGCCGCGACCCGCCCGGGGGCTACGGCCAGTCCGCCGGTGTAGGAGCCGTTCGTCGCCGGAATCAGGGTCCGGCCCCGCCGACTGTCGGCCGTCTTCCAGGCGCGGACCCCGCCCGACCACGGCCGGGCGAGCAGGTGGCGGCCGTCGGATGAGAAGGCCACGGACTTCCAGACCCCTGGCGATTGGGCGACGACCGTACTCTCCCTGCTGAGGGTGTCCCAGAGGCGGACGGACCCGTCGTTAGACGTGGACGCGAGGAACTGCCCGTCCGGCGAGAAGGCAATGCCGTTGACCCGCTTGGTGTGGCCGCTGAAGACTAGCATTGGACCGTTGTCTGGTTCGTGTCGGTGACCCGCGGAAGTGAGGACGGGTCCGGGGCGGGTGATGTTCGCGCCGTGCCCATCACCCGGAGGCGTGGCACCTCGGGCCACAGGGTTCCCCGGCCCGCTGGCACACCAGTTAGCCTTTCACCCTACTTTCCCACCGAGGCCCGCGGCGAGATGCTGGGGGCCTCGTGTCGTTTCGGTCGATTCACCGGTCACGGAACAACCTCCCGCGGCAGGAAGAGTTCCCACTGCGTCCCGCGGATGAACCGCTTGAGCACATGGAATCGCCCGCAGGAGAAGTCCCACCTGACGGTTCCGACCCCTGGTGCGAACCACGCCCGCGCGCTCCCCGAGGAACCATCTTCCTGGACGTACTTCATGTCCACGGCCACAGTCGAGAAGCGGCCGGCCGGGACCACGACCTCCTCCGGGCCGCGGGTCGTGTAGAGGGTCGTCGTTCGAGAGCGGTGGTCCCGGAACACCCACTGCTCACCAGGGACGACAGGAGCCCTCAAGAGCGGTGCGTCCGGGTCAAACTTGCCGTTGCGGGTCACGTATCCCAGGACGAGCCCCCGATTGGAGACGGCCATCATCCTGCTGAACGACGTGACCCCTCTCCCTTCGACCGTCCCGATGGTGACGTGCTTCGTCCCGCCCTGGTCCTTCACCGAGACCACAGTCCGGACCTCCTCCCGGACGGGCTCGTTCCCTACACCGTGGCACTCGTACACCCAGGTGACCGGCGTCGTCGGGAAGAACAGCACCGGCGCCTTTGCCTCGTCCGGGACGGGCGCCGCGGCGGCGGATGCCGCGAGGGCGATGAGCAGGAAGGGGAGGAAGAGCTTGGTCATCGGGCTCCTCACCTGTCACCCCGGGTGAACGACTTCAGGACGAACGACTCGGTCCCGTTGTGGTCCTGGTAGAGCATCTTCACCACGCCCACCCCGGGTGCCCACCACTCCGTCTGCTCCTGTGGGCCGAACCCCTCGGCGTCGTACGCCCACACGTCATGTACTCGGACCGCGTCGAACGTCCCGGCCGGCACTGCCACCCGCTCGGGCGGGAACGAGGTGACGGTGTGGGTGGCCCGCTCCCAAGGCGTGGACGAGACGTACTGCCACCGGGCCTGATGAGGCTGGAACGACCAGTACGCCATCCGGTTCCGCCAAGCCGAGCCCCCGACGATGTCGGTGACCCGCACGCCAGCGGGCGACACCTCCACCTTGAACGTGATGGGCGGTTGAGGGAACCGCTCGCTCTTCGCCAAGCGGCGGTAGGTGACCCGCTTGACCCCGCGGTGGTCCTCGACCGCAGCCACCGTGTCGGAGAACTCGCCGCCGTGGTGCCACCGGTAGGTGTTCGTCGCGCCGACTCCGGTGGCGTGGTAGAGCGGGGCCGGCCGCGCGCCCTCGGGAATCGGCGCCGCCGAGGAGACACCCATCACCAGAAGGAGCGCGATGGCGGCGACGACGGTGAGCAGGCGAGCCATCCTGGGCCTCCGCGGGTCGCCGCAGCGTACCCGGTCCGGGCGGCGGCGCCGAGGCAGGAGTCCTGACGGCTCCCTGCTCATGCGGCTACGGCCGGCCTGGGG
>JAFKFQ010000097.1 GCA_017308215.1 bacterium
GCGCTAGCCCGAGTGCGCCGTAGGCCTGCCGGAGGTCGTTGTCGCCCTCCATGACCTGCCGGACGGCCGGGCGGTAGCCGTGGACGAACCGCCCCTGTGCCTGGTTCATCCGCACCAGCCAAGTGCCGCCCGTCGCCACCCCGCGGACGGCCTGCTGCGTCGGCGCCGGGAACGCGGCGAGGGGGTCGTACTTCGTGACAGGCGCTTCCGGCCGCGGAGCGGGCGCCGTGCCGCCGACCGGCACGGCGCCCGCCGGGAGCGGTTGCGGCGGGGCGGCGGGCTGTTGTGCGACGGCGACAGCCGCGGCGAGCGAGATCAAAAGGGCGGTAAGGGTGGTGCGTCGCATCGCCGAGCCTCCGTGCCGTGCGGGCGCGGATGCTAAACGAACCGGCCGCGGACACGCAATGGGAACGTGCCGCGGCCGGTCGGTGGCTCGGGTCGGGCTCAGGCGGTCGGGGCCGGTTCCGTCTTCGGTGCCTCGGCGGGCGGCTGCTCGCCGGCCTTGAGGATGTGCTTGACCTGGCAGCGGACGTAGTGCTGCGTGTGCCCCTTCAGCCGGCGGGAGTTCTTCCGGCGGCGGAACTTCTGGATCACCGTCTTGATCTTGGTCAGCTCGGTGACCTCGGCGACGACGCGGGCGCCCTCGACGAGCGGGCGGCCGATCAGCGTCTCGCTGCCGGTGCTCAGCAGCAGCACTTTGCCGAGTTCCAGCGTCTGCCCGGGCTGTACGTCTCGGTAGTCGATCGTCACAAACCCGTTCGGCTCCGCCCGGTACTGACGGCTGCCGTCCTCGATGATCGCGTACATGGTCCTACCTGGCGCTTCCGGTTCCGCACGTGCGAAGACGGGCATTCTAGGATCGCTTCGCCTACCCGGCCACCGGGATTTCACAATCCCTCCGAGTCCGGCTGGTCACCGGCCGCCCCCGACGGGTAGAGTCTCTCACCCCGAATGGAGATGACGGAATGCGATCACCGCGGCGCGGTTTCCTGGTTGCGGCGTTGGCGGCGCTGGTCGTCGCGGTGCCGCTCGTCTACTCGGCGAGCCGCCAGCACCACCGGCGTAACTTCCGCGTCGTCGAGGATGGCGTGTTGTACCGCAGCGGCCAGCTCACGCCCGCCGGGATGGATCGGGTCATCGCCGACTACCACATCAAGACGGTCGTCAGCCTGCGCTCCAGCCGCGACCCGAACGGACCGAACCCGGACGCCTGGGAGGAGGACGTCGCCGCCGCCCGTGGCTTGAAGCATGTCCGGCTCGTTCCGAAGGTGTGGGGGGCGGACGAGAAGGGCGAGGTGCCGGCCGACGCGAACGTGAAGCGGTTCGTCGAGGTGATGAACGACCCGGCGAACCACCCGGTGCTGGTCCACTGCTTTGCCGGTATCCACCGGACGGGGACGCTGGTGGCGATCTTCCGCATGGAGCACCAGCACTGGCCTGCCGACCGGGCGATGGCCGAGATGGAGTTCTGCGGGTTCGACCCCGAGGACATGCACGAGCACATCCGCGGCTACCTGGAGGCGTACCGCCCGAGCTGGCGGCGAAGCGAGGGCGAGTGAGTGGCACACAACCGGTCGTGCCGCTAGAGTGAACTCCGCACCGGGCCGCCGTGTCCGGTAGCCACCGCGAGGGTGGCGGAATTGGCAGACGCAACAGATTTAGGTTCTGTCGACCGAAAGGTCGTGGGGGTTCAAGTCCCCCCCCTCGCACTCGCCCGTCCACTTCTCTCACAGCGGGTCGCCCCATGACCGCCGCTCGCCTCCGGGCCGTGATCGCGGCCTTCCTCGCCGGGTTCGCCGGCACCGTCGTCCTCGGACCGGTCGCCGGTCAGACGCCCGATTCGTCGGGCACCCCGACGCCCGGCCCCAATCCGACCGGGCGGCCGAAGCAGTTCGAGGCGGGGAAGGGGGCGATGGTCGCCATCTGGCACGACGACCACTGGCACCTCGCACTGACCACGACCAAGAAGGGGAAGGGCGACTTGTTCACCGGCAGCGTGCGGGCCGACAAAGGGCAGGTCATCGGGGCGTTCGACAAGTTGGAGAAGCGCAAGGACGGCAAGGTCGATTGGATCTTCCCGCACAAGGACGGCGGCGGGTTCGACTTCCGGTTCACCAACTTCGGGTTCGTGGACAAGACGCAGTTCAAGGCGACCGGGGCGACGACGCTCACGTTCAACGTGCAACTGAACGGCCAGCCGGCGCCGCAGATCGTCTACGTCGGCAAGGCCGGGAAGCACCCGGAGAAGGTGCCGTTCACCCTGCCGGCGAACCCGTAGCACGAGAATGACGAGCCGGGGGCATGAGCCCCGGCTCGCCAGTTTCATCTCATTTCCGCGCCGCGAGATAAGCGAGCAGGTCCGCCGCCTGCTGGGGCGTCAGCCCCGCGAGTTGGCCGTCGGGCATCAGCGACAGCCGCGATGGCTGCACCGCCTCCACGTCGGCGGCCGCGAACGTTTGCAGCATGTTCTGCGCGTCGCGCACCACCACTTGCTCGCCGTCGCGGCGGACGAGCAGACCTGTCGCCTGCCGTCCGTCCGTCGTACGCACGAGGTACGACGCGAACTGCGGCTCGACCCGCGCCGACGGGTTGAGGAGGCTGTCGAGCAGTTCGGCACGGCTGCGGGTCTTGGCGATGGCGGTCAGCTCCGGGCCGACCGCCGTGCCGCGGTCGCCAACCTTGTGGCACTTCGCGCACTGCATCGCCTCGGTGAAGAACAATGCCTCGCCCTTAGCCGCGTCGCCGGCCAGTGCGAGGATCGGCGCCGGCCGCGGCGCCGGGCCGAGCTTCCGCCCGCCGGGCTCGGGCGGGAAGTAGCCCTCGAACAGGTCGCGCGCCGGGCCGGGCGGGAGCTTTGTTGCCGCCGCGAGTACGTCCGGCCGCGGCGCACCGTCGGGCACGTCGCGGCCGTCGAACGGTGGAACCCAGCGGAGGGCGAACGACGGGTCGCCGAGCTTCGTCGCGATGTCCGCCACGGGCGGGCGCTTCGTCCGCTCGCCATCGAGGGTCATGGAGGCGATCCAATAGCCCACCGTGCGGAGCCCCCACCCGTCCGGCCGTTCCGCTCCGACGTGTGGCATGTGTCCTGGACCGAACCGTGCCATCCGGTACAGGAGCACGCTGCGGAACGGCTCGCCGGGCGCGACGAGCCGCGCGTCCGGGATGCCGAAGTCACCCTGCTTCGGGCGGACGTCCACAATGCCGGTTTCCTTCAGCTCTTTCCCGTAGTCGAGCTCGAGTACCACCTGCCCGCCGCCCCCGCCGAACCGGTGGCAGTGGGCGCAGTTGACGTGCAGGTAGCTGCGGGCGGCCGTTTCCGCTTTCGTCTTGTCAGGAGACGAGTCGGAGTAGGGGGCGGCGAGTAGGCCGAACTTCTTGAGCACGGCATCGTCGAGCGGGCGGCGTTCGTCCTTCGGGCCGAGCCGTTCCAGGTAACCCGCGTCAGCGAGGTCGCGAAGTTGGTTCCCCGCCGCCCGCCGTCCGTGGTCGCCGGACCAGTTCAGCTGCCGCGGGGTGAACGACAGCGCGTACTCGGACCAGGCGTTGTGGCAGCTGAGACATTGCGTCCGGCTGAAGTATGTCCAGACGTGTTCGCGCCTGCCGCCGGGCGCCGCCGGGTCGGGAACGGTGAACACCTTCTCGGTGCCGTCGGCCGGAACCAGATCGGCGTCGGTGCCGTCGTCGCGCCAGGCGTAGGTGTACCCGCGCCAGTCCTCGCCGTCGTGGTGGAGCAACTGCGTCTCGACGGCCCGCCGCTCGAGCCCTCGGCCGTCGGCCCGCGGCAGGGTGATGGTCTTTGCCAACACAGTGCCGGCTGGGAACCGCATCCCGAAGTTGTGCCAGTTCACCTGGCCCGGGAGCGGCCGCGGCTCGTCGAAGATGGCAATCTTTCCGTCGCCGGGGACGGCGATGTACCAGTCCGCACGCGCCCCGTCCTGCCATTGCGGGTGGATCGGGTGGTACTGACGGACACCGGGCTGCAGAGTCATCTCGTAGATCAGCGAGCCGGGGGTTCGCGGCCCGTATGTGAACAACCCCGTCTCGCTCAGCTTCGTCGGGAACGCGGTGTTCGCGCCGGCTCCCTCGTTGCGCTCCAGCGTGTAGAGGTTCCCGCTGTCGTGGTCGGCGATGTAGAGCTCGCCGGCGCTGTCCTCGCCGAAGGCGACGACGCGGAGGCTCGGCTTCACGAGCTCGGGCATCTCGACCAGCCGCTCGCCGTCGAACTTCGCGGCCCAGATGCGGCGCGTCTCCCAGTCGCCGAACACGTAGCTGCCGACCAGCTCGGGGAACTTCTTGCCGCGGTACACGTACCCGCCGGTGACGCTGCACGCGATCGTGTGCGGCAGCTCGATCGTCGGCGGGCGGATCGGCGCCGGGCCTTGTGGCTGCATTGGCTTGATCGGCGTGCGCGCCTCGGTGATGCTCCAGCCGTAGTTCCCGCCCTTCTCGATGCGGTGGACCATCTCCCACTGCTCCCAGCCCACGTCGCCGAGCCAGAGTGCGCCGGTCTGCCGGTCGAAGCTCATCCGCCACGGGTTGCGGAAGCCGAACGCCCAGATTTCCGGCCGCACGTTCTTCAGCCCGACGAACGGGTTGTCCTTCGGCACCGCATAGCCCTTGCCGGGGTCGGTGCGGTCCACGTCGATGCGGAGCACCGAGCCGAGCAGGTCGGAACAGTCCTGGCCCGTGTTGAGGCGGTCTGGCGGGTTCGGCGGCGAGGCGTCGCCGGTCGTGACGTACAGCATGCCGTCGGGGCCGAAGTGAAGGTCGCCGCCGTTGTGCCCGCCGCCGAGGAACGTGAGGACGATCTCCTCACTCGCCGGGTCGATCCGTGGCGGGTCGGTCGCGGTCACCTTGAAGCGCGACACGCGCGTGCCGTCCTCCAGGTACGGCGACTTGTCCTTCGGCCGCATCGTGTAGCAGATGAAGCAGTGCCGGTTCTGCTCGAACTTCGGGTGGAAGACCAGCCCGTAGACCGACTCGATCTCCTTCGCACCGGGGTTCTTGGCGAGCGTCGTGACTTCCTTCCGCAGGTCAAAGAACAGGTCGCGCTGGGCGTCGGGGCGGTTCGGCACGGAGTAGAGCACGCCGTCCTGCTCGCCGACGAACAGTCGATCGGTGCCGAGCGCCCGGGCAATGAGGAGCGGCTGCTTGAAGGTGACGTTCGGGAACGCCCGCACCACCTTGAACTTCGGCGGCGGGTCGGGCGAACCAATCACCTTCGAGGTTGTCCATGCCTTGCGCGGAGCGATTGCGCCTTTCGGCGCGTCGGGTTGTGCGGCGGACCAACCCGCCGCGGCGATAGTGAAGAGTGAGAGGACGATAGCGGTGCGCATGGAGATGTTCCGGTGTTGACCCGGGAAGGCGCGTCCAGTCTACTCGGCAGCATCGCCCGGTGGAACAACCCGCTCGTCACTCCCCGAGAACGCCGATGCGCCGTTTCCTTCTCCCGTTCGTCGCCGGTCTCGCCGTCACACTCGCCGCCCCGGCCGCCGACGCGCCCGTCCCCGAGTGGGCGCGCGGCGCGACGTTCACCGATCCACTATCCGGACCGGACAGCGCCGCGAATCTGGTGTTCAGCGACCCGGCGGTGTGGGCGTTCGGCAAGGACGCGACCGGCGCGAACTTCCTGGAACTCAAGTACGACCCGAAGACGTACAAGAGCAGCTACACGCCGAAGCACCGCTCGCCGGTCCACATCGCGCTGTTCAAGAACCTGACCGCGACCGACTTCGTGATGGACCTGGAAGTCCAATCCACGATCCCCGCCTACGGCCACCAGGACATGTGCCTGTTCTTCGGGTTCGTGTCGCCCGAGAGGTACTACTACACCCACATCGCGCGGGCGGCGGACCCGAACGCGCACAACGTCTTCATCGTGAACGACGCGCCGCGCAAGAACATCGCCACGAAGACGACGAAGGGCGTGGACTGGAAGGCCGGGCACTGGCACCACGTCCGTCTCGCGCGGCAGGGCTCGACCGGCAAGGTCGAGGTGTACTTCGACGACCTGAAGATGCCGATCATCACCGCCGACGACAAGACGTTCCCGACCGGCCACGTCGGGTTCGGCTCGTTCGACGACACCGGCCGGTTCCGCAACGTCCGCGTGTCGCAGAAGGGGCTCGTTGTCGGTAAGCAGGCCGACTTCTTCCGCCCGCTCGGGAAGTGAAACCCATGCCGATTACGCTGTACGTGGTTGATGCGTTCACCGACCGCCCGTTCGCCGGCAACCCGGCGGCGGTGTGCGTGCTGGAGGCGTGGCCGAACGACTTCTGGCTCGCGGCCGTCGCCCGTGAGATGAACCTGTCGGAGACGGCGTTCCTCGTGCCGCTCGGCGAGGCCGAGTTCGACCTGCGCTGGTTCACGCCGGCGGTCGAAGTCGATCTGTGCGGCCACGCCACGCTGGCATCCGCGCACGCGCTCCGGGAGCGCGGCCACGCCCCCGCCGGCCGCCAGCTCCACTTCCGCACCCGCAGCGGACTGCTCACTGCCGACCCGCTCACCAGTGGCGAGATCGAGCTCGACTTCCCGGCGCAGGACGCGACGCCGTGCGACCCGCCCGCGGGCCTCCTCACCGCGCTCGGCGCGAAGGCCGTCGCCGTCGCGCGCAACAAGACGGACTACCTCGTGGAAGTGGCGAGTCCGGTGGAATTGTCCGGGATCAAGCCGGACTTCCGCACGCTCGCCGCGGTCGAGTGCCGCGGGGTGATGGTGACGAGCCCGAGCGACCGGCCGGGGTTCGACTTCGAGTCGCGCTTCTTCGCCCCGGCGTCGGGCATCGACGAAGACCCGGTGACCGGCTCTGCGCACTGCTGCCTCGCCGGCTGGTGGGGCGACAAGCTCGGCCGCGACGACCTGACCGGCTACCAGGCGTCGGCCCGCGGCGGGGTCGTGCGCGTGGTGCGGCGCCAGGGGCGTGTCGCGCTCATCGGCCGTGCCGTCACCGTGACCGTCGGAACGATTCTCGCTACCCCGGAGCTGACTTCGTGATCCGCCCCGCTACGCCGGCCGACGTGCCGGTCATCGCCCAGCTCATCCGCGGCCTCGCCGAGTACGAACGACTGTCGCACGCCGTCGAGTTCGACGAGGCGAAGTTGCGCGACCACCTGTTCGGCCCGCGGCCGTATGCGGAAGTGCTGCTCGCCGAGGACGGCGCGGCGGTCGTCGGCTTCGCGCTGTTCTTCCACAACTACTCGACGTTCCGCGGCAAGCCGGGGGTGTACCTCGAAGACCTGTTCGTGGTGCCGGACGCCCGCGGGAAGGGGCACGGCAAGGCGCTACTGTTGGCACTCGCGCGGCTGGCCGTCGAGCGCGGGTGCGCGCGGATGGAGTGGTCGGTGTTGAACTGGAACGAGCCGTCGATCCGCTTCTACGAGTCGCTCGGGGCGAAACCGCAGGACGAGTGGGCGGTCTACCGGCTCGACGGCGCGGCGCTGGCGAAGCTCGGGACACCAGTTCGGGGCTTGTAGTGGCCCGTCTATCGCTCGGTGTCGGCCCGGCGGGCAGGCAACCGGCGGGGCCAATATTGGGGTGAGGTGTCGGGTGTGGCCCCACCGACTCCGCCGCGGCCCGGACCGCGGCCGAGGTATCAGGATTCGGCGCACACACCCGGACTGTGTCTTCCGCCCCAGTCCGTTGGCCGCGCGGGATGCACTGTCATGGTGCGCCCGCGGGGGCGGTCGTCC
>JAFKFQ010000098.1 GCA_017308215.1 bacterium
TGCTCGACGTGCGGCGGGTGGTGTGGGCGTCCCGGGCGGAGTCCTCGCACTTCCTGCGGGGACTGGATGGTGGGCGAGAAAGCGACGCGGCCCCTCGTGATCCCGAGGGGCCGGCAGCCTGAAACCGCTGAGTTCCCTGGAAACTACTGGTTAAGGGAACAGGCGGTACCGGAAGGGAACCAAAGGGAACGGTGTGCATGCATCCTGCATGCACACCGTTCCTGCGTCCGTACCCGAAGCCGTCGTCACGTCGTGGCCGTACCTCCCCGAGCACGTAAAGACCGCTATTCTTGCTCGCTTAAGCCACATCTGTCTTCCTTGCCGGTTACAGGGCGCGTTCCCTCCGACTCCAGACGCGGCGCTGATGGGACCACTCGGCCCCCATGACTCCCGGTCATCGCTGATGGAGATACTCTTTCGCTCTGTCACGACACTGGCCGTGCGTCGGGAGGTGGAGCAAACCACTGCACCATTCGCCGAGGGGCTGGCCCCGCTGACTTGCCGCCGGCGGTAAGGCAAGGCTCGGAGGAGCGCTGGCCATAGAGCGGATTCAGAAGCTGTTCTGTGACCAGCGCCCCGTGCGGCAGTGACTCGGCGGGGTGCCCGCTAGGGTCGTCGGGCCGCGACGCCGCCGTACACGTCGCCGAGCCGGAGCTTGCCGCGGACCATCAGCATGCGGTCGGTCGCCCGCCGGTAGAAGTCGAGGAGCGGTTCGGCGACCGGCTCGCCTTCCAGGACGGCGAGCGCCTGCGCCACCGCCTCGAACGTCGACATGTGGTGCCCCGGCCCGTTGGCGCGGAGGGCCATCCCCGGGAAGGCCCGGTCCGGGAGCGTGACTTTGATCGCGCCGGCGAGGAGGGGTAGGCGCTTCACCATCCGGCTCGCCTGCTTCCAGTTGCCGTCCGGGACGACGAGCGCCGGCGGCGCCGGCAGGGAGGCGACGAGCTCCGGCGTCAGCGGCCGGGCTCCGTGGCCGGGGAAGAGGACGAGCGGGGTGGTGTCCGCGGGCACGTGGAGTGTCGGGTCGGCCGGGGCGGGGAATACCCCGTGGCGGACGACCGTGGCGCCGCGGACCGCCAGGGTGAGGAGGCGGGCCGTGTTGCTCGTCCGGCCAAAGTCATGGACGTGGACGACGAGGATGAGCGGGGTGCGGAGTGCGACCCGCGGGGCGTGCGCGCACACGCACAGCCACGCTTGTAAGCGGCAGGCGGGGCAGGGGGTGGGGTCGCGGTCGGCGGGCATCGGGCTCCTGGTCGCCGGGCGGGCACCGCGGACCAACCGGACCGCCGGCGCAGGGTCGTGGGTGTCGCGATCGTCCCCCATCTTACCGACGTGCGTTGAGGCGGCGACGCCGGGTCGGGCGCCGCCGCGTAGCCGGCGAGGCCGCGATCGGCCCGGGACTCGACGGAGTCGGCTCGCGCGGCGCCCCCACTCCGGTCCGTATCCTGGACCGCACCCGTACCGAACCCCCATTTCCCCGGAATCGGTCCCATGCGACTCCCGGCGCCGCGGTCCGTCCTCCCCGTCGTTGGCCTCGTGGCCCTCGCCTGGCCGGCCGCGGCGGCCGAGCCCGTGGCGCTAGTCGTCGCCTCGCCGAAGCCCTTCCAAGTGGTCCAGCGCACCGGGTTCGACCCCGCCGGGGCCGCGAAGGAACAACCAGGCCACCCCGCGTTCGGCTTCGCCGACGTGACCGTCCGGTGCGCCGCGACCGCCCTCGCGGGCGACGCCTGGGAGTACCGCGTGGTCCGGCTCGCCGGCGCGGCCGGCGGCGAGGTCGGGTGGACGCGGCTCGACGTCCGCGTCGAGAAGGACGGGCTGGTCGCGCCGGCGCGCGTGCCCGCCGGCGGGTGGTACCGGCTCGAACTCCGGTGCCGGCGGGGCGATGCCGTGACGCACGCCGGCGCGGTCGAGCCGGTCGGGGTGGGCGAGGTGTTCGTCGTCGCCGGCCAGTCCTACGCGACCAACTGCAACGACGCGAGGCTGACCGTCGCCGACCCGGCCAAGCGCGTCGCCGCTTACGACGCCGCGACGGGGACGTGGGCCGTGGCGAACGACCCGCAGCCGGTGCCGGACGGGAGCACGGACGGCTCGATCTGGCCGCCGGTCGGCGACGCGCTCGTCAAGGAACTCCGCGTCCCGGTCGGGTTCGCCAACGTCGCGGTCGGCGCGACCGCCACGTCCCAGTGGATGCCGGGCGGCGCGCTCCACCGGCGGCTGGTCTCGGCCGGCGTGGCGTTGGGGCGCTTCCGGGCCGTCCTGTGGCAGCAGGGCGAGTCGGACGTGATCGCCAGGACCGAGACCGCCCGGTACGTCGCCAACGTGAGCGCGATCCGGCACGCGGCGGCGACGGCGTGGGGCGCCCAGCCGCCGTGGCTGCTCGCCAAATCGACTCTCCACCCGACCGTCTACACCGACCCCGCGGGCGAGGGCCGAATCCGCGCCGCGATCGACGAGCTCACCGCCCGGCCGGGGTTCGGCCCCGGCCCGGACACCGACACCCTCACGGGCGAGTACCGCGGCGGCGCAAAGTCGCGCCGGCACTTCAGCGCGGCGGGACAGGTGAAGGCCGCTGAGCTGTGGGCGGCGGTGCTGGCGAGGCACATCGCCGCCCCGCCGCGGGCCGAGGAGATGCTTGCCGACCTGCACCTCCTGACGCCGGCGTGGGCGGCGCCGGTCGTGCGCCGCGAGAGTAGCGTACTGCTCCGGGCGGCCGACGGCCCGGCCACGGCCCGCCTCGCGTTCCCCGCCGCCGAGGTGCTGGACGTCGCCACCGCCGACGGCCGCCACCGGTTCGACCGCGCCGCGCTGGCGCTCTCGAAGGACGGGCTGACGCTCACCTTCCCGGCGGGCGGGCCGGTCGAGCCGATCCCGCTCGCGGGCGTGTTCGTCCCGAAGGGATCGCCGCAGAGCTACGCGGCGCGCGTCGGCCACCCGAACGAGTCGCTGATTTACCGCCCCGGCCGCTGGTTCCACGACCGGAACGTGGAGGTCACCTACCGCCGCCGCGACACCACGTTCACACCCGTCGAGGTGGTCGGCTCGCTTCCGAAGACGGTCGCACGGCTGAAGGCCGGGGAGGCTCTCACCCTCGGCGTCAGCGGCGACAGCATCTCGACCGGGCTCGACGCCTCGGCGCTCGTGAAGGCCGCCCCGAACCAGCCCGGCTACCCGGACCTCGTGGCGGCGCAGCTGCGGGCGACGTTCGACTGCGCCGTCGCGCTGAAGAACCGGGCGGTCGCCGGGTGGAGCGTCGCCCACGGGGTGAAGGATCTCGACGCCCTTCTTGCGGAGAAGCCGCACCTCGTGATCGTCGCCTACGGGATGAACGACGTGGGGCGGCGCGACCCGAAGTGGTTCGGCGACCAGACCCGTACGATCCTCGACCGCATCAAGGCCCGCGACCCGGCGACCGAGGTGATCCTCGTGTCGCCGATGCTGGGCCACGCCGAGTGGACCGCCACCCCGCGCGACATGTTCCCCCGCTACCGTGACGAGCTGCGGCGGCTCGCCGGCCCGGGCGTCGCCCTCGCAGACGTGACGGCGGTGTGGGAGCGGATGCTCCGGCACAAGCACGACCTCGACCTGACCGGCAACGGGCTGAACCACCCGAACGACTGCGGGCACCGGCTCTACGCCCAGGCCGTCCTCGCCACGCTGGTCGGCGCGAAGGAATGACCTGCCGGCACGCCGCGGGCCGGGGACCGGTCGGGAGGTGTCGGCCGCCGGCGGGACGGGTCGAGTTTGCGGGGGCGCGGGTTCCGGGCGCGACTCGAACTCGCGCTTGAAGCGGCCGGGGACGTGGGCGAGAATACCCAGACCCGCCGCACCGCGCCTCACCGGCCCGTTCGCTTATGAACCGTCGCTCCGTTCCCCTCCTCTTCGTCGCCGTCGTCTCCCTCGTCCCCGTTCCGGCGCGGGCCGCCGACCCGGTTCCGCCCGACGACCTCCGCTTCTTCGAGACGCGCGTCCGGCCGCTCCTGGCCGAGAAGTGCTTCAAGTGCCACGGCCCGGACCGGCAGCGCGGCGACCTGCGGCTCGACACGGCGGACGGTGTGAAGAAGGGTGGCGGGTCCGGGACGCCACTCCTCGCCCCGGGCCGACCGGACGACAGCCTCCTGCTCCGGGCGGTGCGTCACGCCGACGGCGTGGAGAAGATGCCGCCGGACGGGAAGCTCACCGCCGCCCAGGTCGCCGACCTGGCGGCGTGGGTGCGGAAGGGGGCGCCCTTCCCGGCTGCCGTCGCGAAGGCGCCCGCCGCCGACCCGGCCAAACACTGGGCGTTTCAGCCGGTCGTCCGCCCCGAGGTGCCGAAGGGGGCGAACCCGATCGACTCGCTCGTCCGGGCGCGGCTGGCCGCCGCCGGGCTGACCCCCGCGCCGCCGGCCGACCGGCGGGCGCTCATCCGCCGCGCGACGTTCGACCTCACCGGCCTCCCGCCGACGCCGGGGGAGGTCGAGGCGTTCCTGGCCGACCGCGCGCCGGACGCCTTTGCGACCGTCGTGGACCGGCTCCTCGCGTCCCCGGCGTACGGCGAACGTTGGGGGCGGCACTGGCTCGACGTGGCCCGGTACGCCGACAGCAACGGGCTCGACGAGAACGTCGCCCACGGCACCGCCTGGCGCTACCGCGACTACGTCGTCCGCAGCTTTAACGCCGACAGGCCGTACGACCGGTTCCTCCGGGAGCAGGTCGCCGGCGACCTACTCCCCGCGGCCGCCCCGGCCGAGCGGTCCGAGCACCTCGTGGCGACCGGGTTCCTCGCCCTCGGGCCGAAGGTGCTGGCCGAGCCGGACGGGAAGCGGATGGAATTCGACATCGTGGACGAGCAGATCGACACCCTCGGCCGCACCGTGCTGGGGCTGACGCTCGGCTGTGCCCGCTGCCACGACCACAAGTTCGACCCGATCGAACAGGCCGACTACTACGGGCTCGCCGGCGTGTTCGTCAGCACCCGGACGATGGAACACTTCAAGAAGGTGGCCCGCTGGTACGAGAATCCGATCGCCACGCCGGCCGAGGTGAGGGCACGGGCCGGGGCCGATGCCGGCCTCGCCGCGGTCCGGAACCTGGCGCGGGCGGCGCCCTCACCGGCCGAGGCGGTGGGGCTGACCGCGGCCGCGGCGGCGCTCGCGGCGGCCGCCCCGGAGCTGCCGACGGCGATGGGGGTGACCGAGGGCACCCCGACCGACGTGCCCGTCCTCCGCCGGGGCAACCACCTCACCCCCGCGGCGGTCGTGCCCCGGCGGTTCCCGGTCGTGCTCGCCGGCGCGGCCCAGCCCGCCCTGCCGAAGGGGCAGAGCGGCCGGCGCGAGCTCGCGGCCTGGCTCACCGACCCGCGGCACCCGCTCACCGCCCGGGTTATGGCCAACCGGGTCTGGCGGTGGCACTTCGGCAAGGGACTCGTCCGGTCGGTCGACAACTTCGGCCTGACGGGCGACGCCCCGACCCACCCGGAGTTGCTCGACTGGCTCGCCGCCGAGTTCGCGGCCGACGGCTGGAGCTTGAAGCGGCTCCACCGCCGCATCATGCTCTCGGCGACGTACCAGATGAGCACCGCCCACGACCCGAAGGCCGCGACCGCCGACCCGGACAACCGCCTCCTCTGGCGGGCGAACCCCCGCCGGCTGGAGGCCGAGGCGATCCGCGACTCGCTGCTGGCCGTCGGCGGGCTGCTCGACCGCGCCCCGGGCGGTCCGGCCCTCGCGGGCGTCAAGAACCGCGACTACCTGTTCGATCACACGTCGAAGGACCGGACGAGCTACGCCAGCAACCGCCGGTCGCTCTACCTGCCGGTGATCCGGAACAACCTGTACGACGTGTTCCAGCTGTTCGACGCCCCGGACCCGGCGGTCCCGAACGGCGACCGGGCGACGACCACCGTCCCCACGCAGGCGCTGTTCTTCCTCAACAGCGACCTGGTGGCCCGGGCCGCCGACGGACTCGCCGGCCGGGTACTCGCCGCCCCGGGCCTCGACGACGCGGGGCGCGTGCGGCTGCTGTTCGAGCTGGCCTACGCCCGCCCGCCGACCGCGGCGGAGGTCGCGCGGGTCACCGCCGGCGTCGCCGCGTTCGAGGCCGACGCGCCCGCCGCGGGCCGCCGGGCGGCGTGGGCGGCGGTCTGCCAGGCGGTCCTGGCCGGGAACGAGTTCATCCACCTGAACTGACGAGAACAGTCGGCACACTCCGTGTGCCGTTCTTACGTCCAGCTACGGCACACGGAGTGTGCCGATTACTGCGCCGGAGGTCGGCCCGTGATTTCCCGCCGCGACGTCCTCCGCCACACCGCCCTCGGGTTCGGCGGACTCGCACTCGCCGACCTGCTCCACGCCGCCGACCCGCCGGCGGCGGGCCGCGCCCCGCATTTCCCGCCGCGGGCGAAGCGGGTGATCTTCCTGTTCATGAAGGGCGGGCCGTCCCACGTCGACACGTTCGAGCCGAAGCCGCTGCTCGACCGCGACGACGGCAAGCCGTACCCCGGCCGGCGGCCGCGGGTGGTGTTCGCGCAGACCGGGAACCTGCTCAAGTCGCCGTGGCGGTTCCGCCAGTACGGCCAGAGCGGCAGCCCGGTGAGCGAGCTGTTCCCGTACGTCGCCGGGTGCGTGGACGACATCTGCTTCGTCCACTCGCTCCACGGCACCAACCCGGCCCACGGCGGGGCGGCGCTCAAGCTCCACACGGGCAGCGACAACTTCGTCCGGCCGAGCATGGGGGCGTGGGTCGCCTACGGGCTCGGGACCGAGAACGCCAACCTGCCGGCGTTCGTCACCATCTGCCCGACGCTCGCCCACGGCGGGGTGAACAACTGGGGCTCGGCGTTCCTCCCGGCCGCGTGCCAGGGGGTGCCGCTCGGCAACGCGAGCACCCCGGTCGAGCAGGCCCGGGTGCGGTACATCGAGAACCCCCGGCTGCCGCGCGCCGCCCAGCGGCGGCAGCTCGACCTGCTCGCCGACCTGAACCGCGGGCACCTCGCCCGGTCCGGGCCGGACGCCGCGCTGGAGGGGCGGATCGAGTCGTTCGAGCTCGCCTTCCGGATGCAGCAGGCGATGCCCGAGGCCGAGGACGTCTCGAAGGAGTCGGCCCTGACGAAAGCCCTATACGGGCTGGACGACCCAGTCACCGCCCCGTTCGGCCGGCAGTGCCTGCTCGCCCGCCGGCTGGCCGAGCGCGGGGTGCGGTTCGTGCAGGTGACGCACAGCGACGGCAGCGTGCAGTGGGACCAGCACGGGAACCTCCGCGCCGGCCACTCGAAGAACGCCCGCGAGGTGGACAAGCCGATCGCCGGGCTGCTGAAAGACCTGAAGGCCCGGGGGCTGCTCCGGGACACGCTCGTCCTGTGGGGCGGCGAGTTCGGCCGCACGCCGACGGTCGAGGGCGGCGGGAACGACGGCCGCGACCACAACCCGGAGGGGTTCACCGTCTGGCTCGCCGGGGGCGGGGTGAAGCCCGGGTTCCGGTACGGGGCGACCGACGAGTACGGGTGGTACGCGGCCGAGAACAAGGTCCACGTCCACGACCTGCACGCGACCGTCCTGGCGCTGCTCGGCCTCGACCACGAGCGGTTGACGTTCCGGCACGCCGGCCGCGACTTCCGACTGACCGACGTCCACGGGCGGGTCGTGACGGACCTGTTCGCCTGACCTCGAACCCGATCTACTGGCCCGCCGGCGGTCGGGGTTGTTA
>JAFKFQ010000099.1 GCA_017308215.1 bacterium
GGCGCACCGAGTCGCCGGCTTCCCCTGGGCGCCGTCCCCCCAGATCACCCGGCGGGGCCGCCGCCCGCCCAACTCGCCCACCGCGACCCGCCGGGGGACGTCCGCCGCCAGCACCAGCCGCCGGCCCGGGCGGGCCCACCAGACTCCTCCGGGAAGACGACGGTGGTCGGCATCACCCCAGCCGCGTACCGCCGACCGCGGGCAGCCAGCCCGGCCCGGAACTCGCCCGCACCCCGGCACCTGGCGTCGGCCACCACCGCCCCGCCGGCCAGGCCCTCGGCCCGGACCCGGTCGAGCCGGTCCGGCGCGACCTCCCCCTTGGCCTTCGGCCCGCGAGCCTCCTCCGGCACCCCAGCCGCGCCCATCCGATCCGGGTCGGCGGGACGTCCGGGGCGAGCCGGGCGGCGCACGCGCGGAGGCGGTCCCGGCCCGCCGGGGTGAGGGCGGGGGTGAACGTCTTCATCGCCCGTAGAGGGCCGGGGCCCGCCGACCAACGCACCCTTCTATCGGAGTCGTGCTAAGGGCGTACGCACGGATGGAGCGGAGTAGCGGGTGGGAGACGACTGTTGCGTCGGGCTGGCGGCATTCCTCGCCGGCCTCGACATGTTCTTCTTTGCCACCGCAACCGCCGGGCAACTCTACGTCCGGGACCGCGGCGGCGCGCCCGGCCAACTCGAGGTGATTGGCGACCGCGCGCTCGGGTTCTCCGACTTTGCCGGCGTTGGGCGGCCTTCGCCCGGATGGGGATGCCTCTGAATGGGTGCGTATGGTGGCGGCTCGTCGTCCGCAAAAGCAGGTCATCTCGCGCTCCGATAGCACGATCGTGGCCGGGGCAGATTGGCAGGATTTGTCGGGATCTCGTCATTTGGGCCGGGATCCGGCGAGATAGGATTCCGATGTGGGCCGCGAACGAAGTCTCGCCCTGGTCCCGCGCCGAAGGCGCGGTCGCTCGCGAAGGCTCTGTTGATCGCAAGTGGGGGTGCCCCGTGGGCGCGGCGAGCGAACGACGGACCGGAAGGCCCCGGGACGGCTTAAGGGTCGTGGTGCTGGCCTACCCCGGCGTCGACCTGCTCGACGTGGCCGGCCCGTGCGCCGTCTTCGACGCGTTCGAGCGGGCACCGGGACGGCCGGGGGAGGGCGCCGCGCCCGAGTATCGCATCGAGGTCATCTCGACCGGGGGCGGCCCGCGCGTGGAGACCTCGTGCCGGGTCGCGCTGCTCGCCGACCGCGACTACCGGTCGACCCGCGGGCCTGTGGATACGCTCCTCGTCGCGGGCGGGCCCGGGGCCTGGCGGGCGGCACTGGACGACCCGCTCCTGCGCTGGCTGCGCCGGATGGCGCCCCGCGTCCGGCGGATCGGGTCGGTCTGCACCGGCGCGTTCGTCCTCGCGGCGGCCGGGCTGCTCGACGGCCGGAGGGCGACCACGCACTGGCGGTTGTGCCCCCGCCTGGCCCGCGACTACCCGGCCGTGACCGTCGAGGAGGATCCGATCTTCGTCCGCGACGGCAACACCTACACGTCGGCCGGCGTCACGGCCGGCATGGACCTGGCCCTGGCCCTGGTGGAGGAGGATCACGGCCACGAGGCCGCCATGCGGATCGCCCGCCACCTCGTCATGTTCGTGCGCCGCCCGGGGGGGCAGTCGCAGTTCAGCGCGGCCCTGGACCTCCAGGCGGCCGAACGCCGGCCGATCCGCGACCTCCAGGCGTGGATCGCCGGGCACCCGTCCGGCGACCTCTCGGTCGAGGCCCTCGCCGAGCGGGCCCACATGAGTCCGCGGAACTTCGCGCGGGTCTTCCGCGCCGAAGTGGGTCAGACCCCGGCGCGGTTCGTCGAGCGGGTGCGAGTCGACGCGGCCCGCCGGCTCCTGGAGGAATCCGAGGCCGGTCTGGACCGGGTCGCTCGCGATTGCGGGTTCGGCGGGGCCGACTCGATGCGACGGTCATTCCTGCGCGTCCTGCGGGTTCCGCCCAGTGCGTACCGCAGCCGGTTCCGATCGAGGCCCGGTGGATCGGATTGAGGACACGTGCGACAGGAAACGGAGGGCGCCGAACTCGCCGCGGGGCGGGCGGCGGCCGTCCGCGCCCGGAGGTGTGATCCCGAGGGGTTAACGTCATGGCCATTCGGAAACATTGCGGAAAATGCGCCCTGTTTCTTGGAGCCGCCATTCTTCTGTGCGCGGGGCTGTTCCGGTTCCAACCGTTGTGGCCCCGAACGGATCGCGCCGACGGGCCACGCCAGGACGCGCCGCCGGCGTCCGCCCTGGCCGCGGCGATCCGGGACGCCGACGCGGAAGCCGTCGGCAAGCTGATCGAGGCCGGCGCGGACGTGAACGCCCGAGACGCGGAGGGGAACACGCCGCTGATCCTCGCCGCGTTCTACGCGGGCCCGCGGTGCGTCGAACTCCTGCTCGAGAAGGGGGCCGACCCGAACGCGGCGAACCGGTCCGGCGTCACGGCGCTGGTCCGGGCCGCGACGGACTACGAGAAGGCCCGGTTGCTCGTCGACGCCGGCGCGAAGGTCGGGGTGCGGACGGCCGACCTCGGCAACACGCCGCTGATCCTGGCCGCCCGCCGCGCCGGCAACTCCCGGACGGTCCGCTTGCTGCTCGGGCACGGGGCCGGCGCCGCGGAGCGGAACGCGACCGGGATCAGCCCGATCATGGCGGGGGCGGCGGGCGGCGACCTGGGGACGGTGCGACTGCTGCTCGACGCCGGCGCGAGGGCCGGTGACTTCCCAGAGACCAGTCATTCGAGGGCCGCGACGCGCGCGGCAGGCTACCGGACGCCGCTGATGTGGGCCGCCTTCAACAACGACGTGCCGGTGGTCCGCCTCCTGCTAGAGCGCGGGGCCGACCCGAACCAGACGACGGACTACGGCAGCCCATTGTCACAGGCGTGCTGGAGCGACAGTGTCGAGGCGGCCAGGGTCCTGATCGACAGCGGCGCGAAGGTCAACGCCCGGGACGCGTTCGCGGACTTCACCCCCCTGCACTGGGCGGCAGGGAGCGAAGCCCTCCGGCCCGACCTGGTCGAACTGCTCCTGGCCGGCGGCGCCGATCCCAACGCCGCGGGGGGCGGCCCCGTGGATGCGTTCGAGACGGAACCGCAGACCCCGCGGCTGATCGCCGCGAGGCGCGGTCACTCGGCGATCGTCGAGGTGCTCGCGGGCGCCGGCGCGGCCGAGCCCCCGCGGCCGGAGGCAGTCATCACACCGCACCCCTCGCCCCCCGGAGAACCCGACGGCTCGACGGTAATCGCCGCCTCCGAGAAGGCACTGGCGGCGTTGCAAGTGACCGCGTCCAGCTCACGCGCGGCGTTCCTCAGTCACGCCACGAAGCAGGACTGCATCTCGTGCCACCAGCAGTACCTGCCGATGGCCGCCACGGGCCACGCCCGGAACCGGTCCGTCCGCTTCGACCAGGCGGCCGCCGGGGAACTGATCAACGTGGTCATCACCAACAAGAGTCGGCACGACACCCACGAGCTGATCGCCCAAGCCGTCTTTCACCCGGATTCTGCCCACGGCTTCGGCTACGAGTTGCTCGGGCTGTCCGCCGAGAGCGTCCCTCCGAGCTCCCTGACGGACGGCGTCGTCCACCACCTGGTCACGACCCAGGCCCCGGACGGCCGCTGGAGAACCGGCATCCCGCGCCCCCCGATCGAGTCGAGCGACGTCACGGCCACGGCGCTGGCGGTCCGCGGGCTGAAGGCGTACGGCTGGCCGGGTCGCAGGGAGGAGTTCACGGCCAGCACCGAGCGCGCGCGGCGGTGGCTCCAGGCGGTCGAGCCGCAGAGGAATGAGGAGGTGTGCTTCCAACTGCTCGGCCTGCGCTGGGCGGGCGAGCCCGCGGGGGCGATGACCGCCCTGATCGGAACACTCCGGCGGCAGCAGCGGAACGACGGCGGCTGGGCCCAGTTGCCGACGCTCGGGAGCGACGCCTATGCGACGGGCCAGGCCCTCTACGCCCTCGCGCAATTCCTGAGAGAGCCGATGGCCGACCCGGCGTGGCGGCGCGGGCTGAGGTTCCTCCTGGAGACGCAGGAGGAGGACGGGACCTGGCACGTGGCGCGGCGGGCCTTCCCCTTCCAGCCGACGATGAAGAGCGGATTCCCGTACTACCGCGACTCGTGGATCTCGGCGGCGGCGACGAGCTGGGCAGACCTGGCGTTGTCCCAGGCCGCGCCGGTCGGGGCCGCCCCGGGCCGGCCCGCGGTCGCGCAACAGCCGCCCTCGATTCACACGCCGCAGCGCGAGGGGAAGGTCGATTTCGCGCGACAGATCAAGCCGCTCCTGGATCGCTCGTGTGTGGGCTGCCACGGCGGTGAAAAGCCGCGTGGCCAGTTCCGGGTCGATAGCCGGGAGGCGATTCTGAAAGGAGGTGTCTCTGGCGAGGCGGCGATCGTCCCCGGGCGCGGCGGGCAGAGCCCCTTGGTCGACTACGTGTCCGGCAAGGTGCCCGATCAGGAGATGCCGCCCAGGGTCCAGAGGGAGCGATACCCGGCGTTGCGCACGGACGAAGTCATGGTGCTCCGCGCCTGGATCGATCAGGGTGCGGAGTGGCCGAAGGACGTGTCACTCGCCCCGCCGAAGGTCGGGAGTACGCCGTAATCCTTTGCCCTACAGGTGCCACCTCTCCGACTGATGTCCTACGGCCTCCGCGGCCGGGGCGAAAGGCCAGGGCCTCCTTACAAGACGCGTCCGTCCCCCACAGCGCGCACGGCATGGGGGACCGCCCCTGGGCAGTCTGGAGCACGGCTTCTCTCCGCTGTCCGGCGCCCGCCGCTTAGTTATCAAGGACGCCATCTTGGCGGGCGCGGCGCCGGTCACCATGGCCGACTCGGCAAAGGCATACCAGCAGTAAAGAGATGTGACTCCTCAAGCGGCGGATTCCGAGCGAGAAGTGGCGTTCTCCGGCAACTGAAAGGCGCCAAGCAGAATCAGGTCCTAGTTATCCATTTCCAGAGCATGATAGGGGGCATGACATGTTCAAGACGAAGAACGACATACCAGAAGCAATTTGCGCCAGGTCTAGAGGCACGGACAACACTCCGAATCGCCTTGAAAACCGGGAGCCACCAAGAGTTTAGCCCGAGCCAGATACACCACTACATCACTATCGATACGGAACACGAATCGTTCTTCACGGCATAATCCACGGCCAACCAAATCAAAGGAGAAATTCTATGACCGCGAGTACTGCTTCCGCCCTCGTCACTCCCGTTTCTTCGCTCGCGAATGGCATGGCCCTAATTCGACCGCGCCACCGTCGATGCCACCGCGCACGACAGCCTCACAGGGGAGGAGGCTGCCGGTCTCCTTGAGCTCTTCCGCGTGGCGTAGACCCCATTCATAGAGCTGGGAAAGGATCGGCTTCAGACTCATTCCCAGCGGCGTGAGCCCATAGTCGACGCGTTGCGGCTCGTCGGCGAAGGTCCGTCGATAGACCAGCCCGTGAGCCTCCAACGACCTGAGTTGCTGGATCAGGACTTTCTGCGAGAGGCCGGAAATCTGGCCCTCAAGCTCGCACGACCGCCTGGGGCCGTCCGAGAGAACGTACACAATGACCGCCTTCCAACGCCCGGAAATCACGCCCAGCGCTCGTTCGATGGGGAGGCCGGGGAGTCGCTTTCTGATCGCCATCATACCCACCAAACGGTGTGTGGATTGCGAATGGGGCCGGGTTCTAGAATCGGTATCGCCCGAAGCGATGTCCCGCCGGCCACGAAAGGAGATACCAATGCCTACTCTATTCGATCACCATGATCTTGGCTCCAGATTGGTCCTCAAGAACCGGGTCGTGATGGCGCCGATGACCAGGACGCGGACGTCCGATGGCGACGTCCCGAATGCGCTGATGGCGACCTACTACGGGCAGCGGGCCGGCGCCGGCCTCATCGTGACCGAGGCAACGGACGTGGCCCCGCACAGTAAAGGATACGTGCGGACCCCTGGTATTTATACGGACGCGCAGGTCGAGGGGTGGCGCTCGGTGACGCGCGAGGTCCATCGGAATGGGGGCGTGATCTTTCTGCAGATCTGGCACGTCGGAAGGTTGGCGCACACGTCTCTCATGCCCAACGGCGAAGCCCCGTGCGGAGCCACCGACGAGAGGGCGAGCGAGTCCGACGTGTTCGTCGCCCACGACGCCCACGGCCGGCTGGTGTTCGAGCGAGCCAGCCCCCCCCGGCCGATCCGGACGGACGAGATTCCCGGCCTCGTGGACGACTTCACGCTCGCCTTCAGGAATGCGAACCGGGCGGGTTTCGACGGCGTGGAAATCCATGCGGCCAATGGTTATCTGTTCGAACAGTTCATGAACTCGTCTCTCAACACGCGCACCGATGGCTACGGCGGCGCGACACCGCAGACGCGCACGCGCTTGCTTCTCGAGGTTGTTGACGCCGCGGGCCGGGAAATGGGCCCGGACAGGGTTGGGGTTCGACTCTCCCCGTACGGGCATTACGGCAGCATGCCGGCGGATCCGCATGTTGAGGAGACCCTGCTGTACTTGTGCGACGCGCTGAGCCGCCGCGCGGTCGCCTATCTTCATTTGGTCTACCAGCTGCAGCCGCGGGGTAACGCGCAAGACAGTGAGTTCAATGAAACCCACCTCGGCGACGATCTCGTGCGGAAGGTGCGCGAGGCATTCCAAGGATCGCTGATCTGGACCGGAGGATTTACCGGCGGCACGGCTCAGACGGCCCTGGAGACCGGCTGGGTCGATCTGATTGGTTTCGGCCGGCCCTTCATCGCCAACCCGGACCTGGTGGCCCGCTTACAGAACGGCTGGCCGCTGGCCGAGGCCGACAGGTCCGCCATGTACACGAGAAATGGCGAGAAGGGTTACACGGACTTTCCGAGCTTCGATCCCGGTCCCGAGGCCGACGCGCCGGGCGGACGAGCCTGAGGCGCGTTCGCCTCCGACCACATCACCACTTTTGGAGTCGAATCATGGCCGAGGTCATCGCCGGCATTCGGATCCCCGACAGCAAGCTGGCCCGCGAGGCGACCGACTTGCTCCGGGAGCACGGCACGCCCCTGCTGTACGCCCACTCGCTGAGGGTCTTCCTTTTCGGGGCGATCCAGGGCCGCCACCGGGGCTGGGCGGTCGATCACGAACTGTTCTACGTCGGGGCCGTGTTCCACGACCTGGGCCTGACCGCGAGGTACCGCAGCCGGGACCACCGGTTCGAGGTGGACGGGGCCAACGCGGCCCGCGACTTCCTGCGGGCCAACGGCATCGCCGAGGGTCCGGCCGGAGTCGTGTGGGACGCCATCGCCCTGCACACGACGCTGGAGATCCCCTGGCACAAGAGCCCGGAGATCGCGCTCCTGAACGGCGGGACCGCGGCGGACGTCATCGGCCGTGGGCTCGACGAGATCCCGGCCGGCGACCGAGAGGCCGTCCTCGCCGCGTACCCGCGCGTCGGCTTCGAGTGCGGGATCATCCGCACGTTCGTGGACGGCCTCGCGGACCGGCCCGCGACCGCGTTCGGGACGTTCAACGCCGACCTGCTGGAGCAGGCTCTGCCCGGCTACCGTCGGCCGAACTTCTGCGACCTGATCGCCGCCAACCCGCTGGGAGGCTGACCAATGCCGGTCGGCGGGGCCCGCCGACCGGCGCCTAGCGCACGGGTCTGGT
>JAFKFQ010000100.1 GCA_017308215.1 bacterium
GAACGTGCTCACGCAATTCCAGGCGTTCGAGACCGGGTTCACCGGCGGCGTCCGGGCCGACACCGGCGAGCTCGACGGCGACCCGACAACGGTCGAGGTGGCGGTGTCGGCGGGGCCGGGCGGCGGCCCGCGCATCCGGGTATTCGCGGTCCGCACCGACAGCGGCATCACCAGCTTGCTCGGCGAGTTCTTCGCGTTCGAGAGTACGTTCCGCGGCGGCGTCCGGGTGGCGGTCGGCGACGTGGACGGGTCGAGCACCGGGTTCGACCAGATCATCGTCGGCACCGACGACGGCGGCGGCCCACGGGTGGCGGCGTTCCGGTTCGACGGGCTCGTTCCCACCCCGCTCACGACCCCACTCGGGAACTTCTTCGCGTTCGAGAGCACGTTCCGCGGCGGCGTCCGGGTGGCGGCCGGCGAGCTGGACGGGAACACGGCGAACGGCGACGAACTGGCGGTGGCGGCCGGGCCGGGCGGCGCGCCGCGGGTGCGCGTGCTGCGCGGCGACGGCACCGTGGTCAGCGACACGTTCGCGTTCCCCCCGACCCTGACGTCCGGGCTGAACGTCGGCTTCGTGTTCGGCACCGGCACGCTGCTGTTCGACATGCAGGTGAACGACTTCTCGCAGCGGAGCGACCGGCTGAACGCGCCGATCCTGGCCGCCCTCGCCGCGCAGGGCGCGTCCGGGTTCAACGTCGGCACGACCGGGTTCAACTTCGGCGCCGGGTCGGGCACCGACGGGTTCTCGATCGGCCAGAACGGGGGGACGACGTTCAACCCGGTGACCGGCGCGTTCGGGACGACGCAGACGAGCAACCTGGGCGCGTTCGGGACGACGCAGACGAGCAACCTGGGTGCCTTCGGGACCACCCAGACGAGCAACCTGGGGGCGTTCGGGACGACGCAGACGAGCAACACCGGCGCGTTCGGCACCGGCGCGGCCGCGCCGCAATCGGTGAACCCCGGCACCGGCGCGAACGCCGGCCAGTCGGTGAACACCGGGAACTCGCTGACGTTCTGACCGACAGCCCGCGGCGGGCGGGGTCACACGACCCCGCCGTAGCCGACGTCGGCGATGTAGTTCTCGTACCGCATGTACTGCTTGAGGTACGTGAGCGTCACCTCGCCGGTCGGGCCGTTGCGCTGCTTGGCGATGATGATCTCGAGGATGTTCTCCGCGTTCGCGTCGCTCTTGTCGTACAGCGCCGGGCGGTGGAGCATCAGCACCGTGTCGGCGTCCTGCTCGATGCTCCCCGACTCGCGAAGGTCCGACAGCCGCGGCTTGTGGTCCTGCCGGTCCTCCGACCCGCGGTTCACCTGGGCGAGCGCGAGGACCGGGATCAGCAGCTCGCGGGCGAGAACCTTGAGCCGCCGGCTGATCTGGGCGACCTGCTCCTGCCGCGGGTCGCGGCGGCTCTCCGGCTCGATCAGCTGGAGGTAGTCGATCACGATCGCCTTCAGCCCGCCGTTCTTCTCCTCCTTCTTCATCAGCCGCCGGGCGGTGGCGCCGATCTGGAGCATGGTCCGGTTCGGCGTGTCGTCGATGTACAGCCGCCCCTTCCGCAGGATGTCGTTGGCGTCCATCAGTTTCTGGATGTCGTCGGGCCCGAGGTGCCCCTTGCGGATCTTGTGCGCGTCCACCCGCGACTGGCACGCCAGGAGCCGCTCCGCGAGCTCGACCCGCGCCATTTCCAGGCTGACGAACAGGACGGGCGCCTGCTCCTCCACGATCATGTGCCGGACAAGGTTGAGGGCGAACGCCGTCTTCCCGACGGCCGGCCGGGCGGCGATGATGGTGAGTTCCGACTTCTGGAACCCGGCGGTGTAGTTGTCGAGGTCCGCGTACCCGGTCGAGAGGCCGCTGACCGCCAGGTTCTCTTTGCCGATCCGCGCGTCGATCCGCTCGAGCGCCTCGCGCATCACCTCGGAGAGCGACTTCGTCTCGCCGATCATCCCGGCCCGGGCGATCTCCATCACCTTCCGCTCGGCCAGCGACACCAGCTCGTCGGCCGACTGGGTGCGGTCGTAGGCGTCGCGCAGCACCTCGTTGCCGGCGTGGATGAGCATGCGGACCATCGCGTGGTCGCGGACGATCTTCGCGTGGTACTCAGCGTTCGCCCCGGTCGGCACCCGCTCCCACAGGTCGGCGAGGAACTTCGGCCCGCCCACGTCGGCGAGCTGCTTCGTCTTCGTCAGCCGCTCGTGGATGAGGACGATGTCGATCGGCTGGTTCTCGGCCCGCAGGTCGAGGATCGTTTGGAACACCTTCTGGTGGGCGTCGAAGTAAAAATTGTCGGCGCGGATGATCATCGTGACGTTGTCGAGCACGTCCGGGTCGCGCATGACGCCGCCGATGACGCTCTCCTCGGCCTCGCGGCTGTGCGGCGGGAGGCGGTCGGTCATGGGGTCGGACATGGGGGCACTCGCGGGAGCGGACCTGACAGGGCGTACACCGGCGCCACCAATCGGGTATAGCCCCCGGCGCGCCCGGGGGGAAGACCGCTCCCGGTGGTGCGGGCATGGGTCGTGTTTGGTGTTTGGTGTTTCGTGTTTGGAATGCCGGTGAGCTGCCGCGACGAATGGCTCGACCCAAACACCAAACACCGCCGTTGACCCCGCGGCCGCGAGCGGGTATTCCCCCGGCCGGTCGGACCGGGGAGGGGACGGTATGCGCCGACGGTCGAAGTGGCTGGCCGTGTTCTTGCTCGTCGCCGGGGTGTCGGCGGCGGCGGGGGCGGTCGTCTTCACCGCCCGCCGGGAGCCGGAGTTCTACCGCCGCGCCGGCGCCCCCGCCGACTGGGCCACGCAGGAGCGCGCCCGCCTGCTACTGACGCGCCTCCAGGACTTAAAGAACGACGTGCGGTCGAAGCCCGAGTGGGGCGACACGTTCACCGCCGACGAGCTGAACGCCTTCTTCGCCGAACACATGTGCAGCCGCGAGGGGCTCGGGGCTACGCTGCCGGAGAAGCTCCACGCCCCGCGGGTGGCGGTGGACGGCGACCGGGTGAAGGTCGGGTTCCGGTACGGCCAGGGGTTCTGGAGCTCGGTCGTGTGGGTCGAGTTCCGGGTGTGGCTCGTCAAGGACGAGGTGAACCTGGCCGCGGTGGAGGTGTGCGAGCTGTGCGCCGGCCGCCTCCCGCTCGGCACGCAGACCATCCTCGACGCGGTCGCCGAGGCGGCGCGCGAGTGGAACATCGACGTGACGTGGTACCGCCACGAGGGGAATCCGGTGGGGCTATTCCGGTTCTTCGCCGACCAGCCGAGCAACCCCCCGACCCAGGTACTGACCCTCGAAGCCGGCGACGGCAAGGTCACCGTCGCCGGCCGCTCCGACCTCGGTCCGGCGCCGGCGGCGCGGCCGTAGCAATCGGACGGTGCCGGGTGCGGGAGTGTGGTGCGGCACTCCGTGCCGCCGCCCGACTGGTACCTTCGACTTCGGTCGGATGCTCCCGGCGGGCGGCGGCACGGAGTGCCGCACCACATTGGAGCCGTCAGCGCCGGGTCGCCACAAAGAACAGCCGCGGGAACGGGAACAGCACGCGCCCGTCGGCCCGTGACGGGTACGCCGCCGCGAGCCGGTCGCGCACCGCCACCTCGAATCGCCCCCGTGCCTCGTCGTCGGGCAGCGCTGACAGCAGCGGGCGGAGCCGCGTTCCCCTCAGCCACGTCAGCATCGCGTCCGGGCCGTCCAGGACGTGCGCGTACTCCGTCTCCCACAGGTCGATCGTGGTCGCGTGCGGGGCGAGCACGTCGTAGTAGAACTCGCTCGCGTGGCAGACCGTGCCTGAGTCGGCGACGCCGAACGCCTCGGCCACGTCCCACACGAGCCGGTGCAGTGGCGAGCGCGGGTGAACGACCGGCAGTTGCACCGCCAGCGCCCCGCCCGGCGCGACCGCCGCGAACCAGCGGTCGAGCACACCCGCGTGATCCGGTAGCCACTGGAGCGCGGCGTTCGAGAACACCACGTCGTAGGGGGCGCTCGCGGTCCACCATGTCGCGCTGTCCTCGACCCAGCGCACGCCGGGATCGGACGCGCGGGCGGCCGTGAGCATGGCGGGGTCGTTGTCGAGGCCGGTGAGGTCGGCGCCGGGCCAGCGGGCGCGGAGTAGGGCGGTGCTGTTGCCCGGGCCGCAGCCGAGGTCGATGACGCGCGCCGGCGCCGCCACCGGTACGCGGGCGAGGAGGTCCGCCGCGGCGCGCGTGCGCTCGCCGCCGAACGTCAGGTAGAGGTCGGGGTTCCAGTTCGTCACGTTTGCCCTCACGCAGAACCCGGACCGCGGCGGTCGTTCGACACCCGCTTCCACACCCACACCGCGACGTCGTCGAGCGGGTTGTCGAACCACACCGGCAGGTACAGCGCCCTCATCACCACCCGCCCCGCGTCGTTCAGACCGGCCGAGAACGCCAGCGGTGCGACGCGACCCAACGCGCGACTCTTCCAACAAAGCGCACTCCCGATCCAGAAGTCGGAGGTCTGCACCGCTTGTCGCACAACTGGGTCGTCGGACACGGCTTCGGCCCGATAGCTCACCCAAAACATGTCCTCGTACCGCGGGTCCGTCAGGACCGCGACGGGCTGCCCCTCGTGTTCGACCGTCCACCCTTCGGAACGGCCGTAGTCGGTGACGAGAACCCGCAGGCGGCGGAGGTAAAGCCAACCGGCAGCCAGCCCCAAGAGGACCAATCCGAGGGTCTGCATCCTGCCATCCTAACGCCTGGCCGAGCGACCCGCACCGGGGGCGAGTCGCGGTTGACACACACCCGCCGTTCGTGCCACCATCCGGGCCGTCGCCTCACAAACGACCCAGGGATGGGACCGGCATGTCGGAAGCCGCCGCCTCGCTCATCGACAAGATTCGCCAGCGCACCGCCCGCGTCGGCATCATCGGACTCGGGTACGTCGGACTCCCGCTCGCGCGGGCGTTCGCCCGGACCGGGTTCCGCGTCCTCGGGTTCGACATCGACCCGCACAAGGTCGCCCAGCTCAACGCCGGGAAGTCGTACATCAAGCAGTTCCCCGACAGCACCATCGCCGGGATGCGCGAGAAGGGGTTCGAGGCCACCGACCGGTTCGACCGGCTCGGCGAGGCCGACGCGGTCCTCATCTGCGTCCCCACGCCGCTGACGGACGCCCGCGAGCCGGACCTGAAGTACGTCGAGGACTCCGCGCACGCGGTCGCGGCTCAGCTGCGGCCGGGGCAGCTCGTCGTCCTCGAGAGCACCACGTACCCGACCACCACCCGCGGCGTCGTGCTGCCGATCCTCGAACGGACCGGCCTCACGCCCGGGAAGGACTTCCTCCTCGCGTTCAGCCCCGAGCGCGAGGACCCGGGGAACGCCACGTTCTCGGTGAACAACATCCCGAAGGTCGTCGGCGGGCTCGACCACGGCAGCGGCGACGCGGCGTGCGCGCTGTACTCGGCCGTGGTGCCGCAGGTGGTGCGCGTCAACAGCCCGGAGACGGCCGAGGCGTGCAAGATCCTGGAGAACACGTACCGCGCCGTGAACATCGCGCTGGTCAACGAGCTGAAGGTGCTCTACGACCGCATGGGCATCGACGTGTGGGAGGTGATCGACGCCGCCAAGACGAAGCCGTTCGGCTTCCAGGCGTTCTACCCCGGCCCGGGCCTCGGCGGGCACTGCATCCCAGTCGACCCGTTCTACCTGACGTGGGTGGCGAGGAAGTACGGGTTCAACACGCGGTTCATCGAGCTGGCCGGCGAGGTGAACACCGGGATGCCGGCGTTCGTCGTCTCGAAGCTCGCCGACTCGCTGAACGACGCCGGCAAGGCGGTGCGCGGGAGCAAGGTGGCGCTGCTCGGGGTGGCGTACAAGAAGGACGTGGACGACCCGCGCGAGAGCCCGTCGTTCGAGTTGCTCGACCGGCTGATCGCGAAAGGCGCGCGGGTGACGTACAACGACCCGCACGTGTCCGAGCTGCCGCGGATGCGCCACTGGCCGCAGCTGCCGGCGATGGCGAGCCAGGCCATCACCCCGGAGTACCTGGCGGCGCAGGACGCGGTGCTGATCGCCACCGATCACACCGCCTACGACTACGACACGATCGTGAAGCACAGCCGGCTGGTGATCGACACCCGCAACGCCACGCGGAACGTGAAGGACGGCCGCGAGAAGGTGGTGCGGGCGTAAAAGGCGAACGGCCGGCGTGAGCCGGCTGGTCGTTGACCCGGGTGCGTGAGCCGAGCCCCGGGAGCCCACGAACCGTGACCACGCGGTCGCGGCTCGTGGGGTGATAGCAGGTCTGCGGAGGCGCGAGTACCAACGACCAGCCGGCTCACGCCGGCCGTTCGCCCGGCCTGCCTCACACCTTGAACGTCTCGCGCACGTTGTCCCGCAGCAGGCGCGTGCCGAGCGCCACCGCCTCGGCTTCGGTCAGTACGCCGGGGCGCACGAAGTCGTCGGCCAGCGTGTTCGCCAGGATGCGGCGGTACATCGCGTACTTCGGCAGCACGAACTCCAGCTTGTAGGCGTCCGAGTAGTAGCCGATCAGCTTCGTCTTCGGCACCGCGCTCAGCCGTTCGCCCAAGTCCTTGCGGATGTAGGGCGGCACGTTCGAGTACCACCAGTGCCCGTTCGGCACCACGTTCGGGAAGATCCACGAGTACGCCACGAGTTCCTGGTTCTGGGCGCTCGTCAGCACCGACACCGGGAACGTCACCTCCGGGAAGGCGTTGAACACGCGCTTGTACTGGATCAGGCTCGTCCGCTGGTCGAACAAGTCTTGCCCCTGGTACACGCCGTTCACGTACACGCGGCGGTTCACGCCGATCATCAGGTCGAACGGCAGCTTGAAGTCGCGGCACAGTTCGGCGATCAGCCAGAACACGCCGGGGGCGATGTCGCGGCAGTCGTGGTGACGGATCTGCTCGTACAGGTACTCGTCGTCGTAGTGGGCCGGCTCGAAGTCCGGCGGGAGCGAGATGGCGCACGCCTTCGCCCCCTTGCGGGTGAAGTGGAGGAACAGCGACGCCAGCGCCTTCCGCAGGCTGCCGGCGTCGCGGATCTGCACTCCGGTCGCCTTGTACAGCCGCTCCCGCGTGTCGGTACGGTCGAGGTGGAACACCAGCGTGTCGGTGCGGAGGCACGGCACATAAGTGTTCGTGTCGAACCCGGTGAGCGGGTCGTCGAATTCGTTCGTCAGGAAGATCTTTTCAAGCTTCGTCTTGGCGAAGACCTGCTTCTCCCAGTCCGGCTGGGCAAACGTCTTCTGCGCCGCGTCGAAGAGTGAGTCCGCGTCACCGGCGGTAATCTTCGTGCCCTGGAAGCCGAGGAACGTGCGGGCGATGTCGAGGAACCAGCGGTACTGGGCCGTGTTGTCGTACCGGTCCATGTGCGCGACGATGGCGCGGACACGGTCGCGCGCCGGCACGTCCTTGCCGAGCGGCTCCTGGCTCATCCCGGCGGAGTGCGCGAGTTCCGTGTAGTAGTGGTAACCGAGGATGTCGTCGAGCGACTTCGACACCGGGGCGAGCGGGTCGATGTGCGAGTGCGGGTCGATGAGCGGAACCGCGTCGAGGGCGGTGGTGAGGTCCGCAACCAACTGGTCGGCGGGCATGGGAGAGCCCCGGTCGGGTCGTGTCAATTCTTCCCCGGTTACGTCTTACAAC
>JAFKFQ010000101.1 GCA_017308215.1 bacterium
GTTCATCCGGTTGTCCTGTCCATTCAGCTTTGCTGGCCCGACCAGCCGGCGCACGCCGGCCGGTCGCCCCGTCACCGCAGCGCCGCGTACCCGTACACCACCGTGAAGGTGACGAACAGCGCCGTCAGCATGTGATACCCGGCGGTCAGCCACCACGCCGTCAGAAATGGCGTCACGTCGAACACCGCCTGCAGGAACAGCCGCACGCCCCAGAACGCCGCGCCGTACAGACACACCGCCCGCCCGAGCCGCGACCCACTGGCCAGCTCGTCGGCACACGCCAAACTGATCGCGCCGAGCGCCACGATCCCGAGCACGACGTACCCGCCGTAGGTCCAGTAGAGCTGCCGGTGGAGCGTCGGCAGCACCGCCAGGTCGCGTTTCCAGTTCAGCCGCAGCGGCACCAGCGCCGACGCCACTAGCACGCACAACTGCCCGGCGCCGGCGAGCCGGATGAGGTCGGCCAGGTCGAGGTTCATCGACATCGCCCTCAGTAAGCCCCGATCACGGACAGGAACGGCACGACCACGCCGAGTACGAATGGTGGGTGGAACAGCCCGTAAACCGGGCCGATCACGACGAGCGCGGCGAACGCCCGCCCGCGCCACCCGGCCCCGAGGCCGAGCCGCGTCCCCACCTTCGATCGCTCGGCAAGCAGGCCGAGTCCTTGCCCCACGAAGTACAACGTCGGCCACCCGTACCCGCCTCCGGCCGGGGCTGAGATCACAAGGTCATGGACGACGCCACTGAACAGGAACCCCGCCGCCAGCCCAGCGCGCGGACCGAGGCGTGCCGAAAGCGGGCGGAACAGGAAGCGGTACGTCAGGTCGCGGAACGCGGTGTTCCAGCGCCGGCCCCAGAGCTCACTCAGGCTGTCGGCGAGCACCGGCCAGTTCATGAGCGGCTTCGCGTCCACGCCGGCGGCGCGCCACGCGCAGCTGAGCAGGTGAAAGGAGCCGAAGTGGAGTAGAAAGATCAGCCCGACCATGCCGACCCAACCGCGGGCGAGCGGTCGGTCGGCCGGAACGAGGCGGACAATGCCCCACGTCAGGCCGACGCCGAGCGCAAACTTGGCCGCGGCGAAGACCCATTCGCCCGGCGTCGGGCGCCGGTCGGGCGCGAGCGGGCGCGGGTCGAGGAACGCCGGCGCGTCCATCCCAGGCCACGCGAGCAGGTAGGCCGCCTGTCGGCGCGCGGGTGCGCCCGGGGCACGGCGCCACGTCAGCCACTTGCACGCGGCATAAACGCCGGTCGCCAGCGCCCACATGACGGCCCACGGCGGCATGGCCCCTCCCACCTGCCGAACCGCGGGCGGCGAGAAGGGACAACTTCAGAAGTGGTCATTCGGCCGCAGATGGCAGCCCCGGCAGGCCGTCGAGGCTGGTGCGATTCTTCTGCGCCTGGTACTTCCGCAGGCCGTCGTCGCCCTTCTTCTCGGCCCACTCGAGCAGCTGCGGGCGGTCGCCCACGTACTCGTAACGCGGCACCGCGTACCCGCACGAGTCGGCGATGCGTTCCACCTCCAGCACGATCACGGAGCGCACGCCGGGCAACTCCGGGAAGTGCGCTGACAGGGTTACCCACTCCGCGTCCCCGGGTTCAACGACCCGGCCGCGACCGTAGAGGCGGAGGATGCGCGGTCGGCCCTCGAATGCACAGAACATCACCGTGACGCGGCCGTTCTCGCGCAGGTGGGCGATCGTCTCGACGCCGCTACCGATCAGGTCGAGATACGCGACCACCGTCGGGCCGAGGACGCGGAACGTATCCAGCCCTTTCGGCGACAGGTTGACGTGCCCGTCCGCCGCGAGCGGGGCGGTGGCGACGAAGAAGACGTGCTGCCGGGCGATGAACCCGAGCAAGTCGTCATCGAGCCCGGCAAATACCTTCCCCACGCGACCCCCTTACAAGCCCTGAGCGAGAATGATTCCGCGATGAGGACGCGGGAAGCCGACGCAAGTTGGGCGGGCCGGCTCGTTACTCGGGCGGAAGGGACGGACACAACAAACAACCCCGAAGAGGAGCCGAGTCATGTTCCGCAAGCTGATCCTGACTGCCGTCGTCGCCACCGGGACCGTCGCCGGGCTGACCGCCGCCCCCGGCACTGCGAGTGCCCAGCCGTTCCCCCACCGCCCGGGCTACCCGCAGCGCGACCGCCACGACTACGTGGTGCTGGTCCGCCACCACGGGCACTGGGACCGCTACCGGGTGTTCGACGACCGCGACGATGCCCAGCGGGCGGTGTGGCGGCTGGAGCGGCAGGGCTACGACGCCCGGATCGACGTGATCCACCGCCACTGGTAAGCGCGGCGGCGGTCGGGCGTCAGGCGAGGGCGGATCGGAGTGTGGCCTCGTCGGTCACGCCCTCGAACCGCCGAACCACCCGACCGCCGCGGAAGACGAGCAGCAACGGGATGGCAGACACGCCGAACTTCGCCGCCAGCCCCGGGTTCGTCTCCGTGTTCACCTTGCACACCTTGAAGTCGCGGGCCACCGCCGCCAGCACCGGGTTCATCATCCGGCACGGCCCGCACCACGCCGCCCAAAAGTCCACCAGCACCGGGCCGTCATCGTCCAGCACCTCACGCTTGAAGTTGTACTCCTCCAGCAGCATCGTCCACCTCCGCCGCTTTGTAATAGACCCCGCGGGCCACGGTACTCCATCGTATCCCGCCCGCAGCCCCAGTCTTCGACGGGGTGGGCGGGGCCGGCGGTTCACACGTCTTTCGCGCGAGGGGTTACGATGCACTGGCTGGCTCTGGTCGCCCGCGTGCTCGTCGGGCTGCCGTTCTTCGTGTTCGGGCTCAACTTCTTCGTGCCGTTCCTGGCGATGTCCCCGCCGCCACTGCCGGAACACGCGACCGCGTTCGCCGGCGTGCTCATCCCCACGGGCTACATGGCGGTGGTGAAGGGACTGGAGGTGGTCGGCGGGTTGCTCGTGCTGAGCGGCCGGTTCACGCCGCTCGGGTTGGTGCTGGTCACGCCCGTCGCCGTGAACATCGCCCTGTGGGATGTACTCCTTGTCGGCCAGCCGGCACTTGGTGTCGCACTTACGCTTCTGTGCGCGTTCCTGGTCGTTTGCTACCGGCGACACTTCGCGGGCGTGTTCGCGCCGGCGCCGGTCGTGTGACTGCTACGCGACCCGGGCGAGCGCGGCGGCGAGGTCGGCCTTCAGGTCGGCAACATCTTCGATGCCGACGCTGAGGCGCACCAGACCGTCATCGACGCCGCGCGCCTCGCGGACCGCCTTCGGGATGCTCGCGTGCGTCATCGTCGCCGGGTGGTTCACCAGAGACTCGACGCCGCCGAGGCTTTCCGCGAGACTGAACAGTTTCGTCGCCGTCGTGAAGCGCGTCGCCCCGTCCATGCCGCCGGCGACGCGGACCGAGATCATCCCGCCGAACGCGCGCATCTGTTTCGCCGCGACCGCGTGCCCGGGGTGGTCGGCGAGACCGGGGTAGTACACCTTCTCGACGCCCTTCTGCGTCACGAGCCACGCCGCCAGCTCTGCCGCGTTCGCGCTGTGACGGTCCATGCGCACCGCGAGCGTCTTGACGCCGCGCAGCACGAGGTAGCTGTCGAACGGCCCCGGCACCCCGCCCGCGGCGTTCTGGAAGAACCTCACCGGCTCCAGCAGCTTCGACGGTCCGACGACCGCGCCGCCGACCACGTCCGAGTGCCCGCCGAGGTACTTCGTGGTACTGTGGACGACGACATCGGCGCCGAGTGCGAGCGGCTGCTGGAGGTACGGCGAGGCGAACGTATTATCCACAACCAGCAGCGCCCCGCGGGAGTGGGCCAGTTCGGCGGCGGCGGCGATATCGAGGATTTGCAGCAGCGGGTTCGTCGGCGTCTCGATCCAGACGAGCTTGGTCTGTGGAGTGAACTTCGCAGCGAATCCGGCCATCGACGTGTCGTCGGTGTAGGCCGCGGTGACACCCCACGGGCGGAAGACGCGCTCCAGCAGCCGGAACGTACCACCGTACAGGTCGGCGGCGGCGAGGACGTTGTCGCCCGGCTTGAGGAGGCTTTGCAGTACCGCCGTGGACGCCGCGAGGCCGGACGCGAACGCCAGCCCGCGCTCGCCGCCCTCGAGCGCGGCGAGGCACGTCTCGAGCGCGGTGCGCGTCGGGTTGCCGCTGCGGGCGTAGTCGTACCCCTTGTGCTCGCCGGGCGCCGACTGCGTGAACGTCGAACTCACCGAGATCGGCACCACCGTGGCGCCACTGGCTGGATCAGCCGGCTGACCGGCATGGATGGCGCGGGTGCTGAATCCCAGGTCAGTGGTTTTGTCAGATGTCATGCAAGTCTCACGTATCGAGGGTTCTGATCGACGGCGGACGGAAACCGGGCGGCGCCACTACGCGGGCAAACACCGGCGTTGGCGGCGCGCAACAGCAATCGCACCAGTCGAACAAATCCATCTCCAAGTTGCCGTCCCGCTCGATCCAGTGAGACGCGATGACACCGCACTTGTTTGGGGCCAACTTGTCGGCAAAGGCAACTAACTGACGAAAGCTCTGCGCCCGGGCGCGGATTTGCTCGATGCCCAGGCAACTCCTCTCGGCGAAATGTAAGGTGAACATCGTCACTTCACACGCCTACGCGCCGCCCGCGGCGCGCTGGCGGGTCCAGTAGTCGATCAGGTCGATGCGCGTCACGATGCCGACCACCTCGCCGTTCTGCGTCGCCAGTACGCCGGTGTTCCCCGATAGGAGCAAACGGTACGCTTCGTCGAGGTGCGTGCCCACGTCGAGCTGCGGAAGCGGGCGGGCCATCACGTCGCCGACCGCAACTTTCGTCGGGTCGCGGTGGTCGTGTAGTACGCGCGCCAGCGTGACCTCGTGGACACTCCCGACCGGTTTGCCGCGGTCGAGTACTGGCAACTGCGAGATACCGGCCGAGCGGAATAGGTCAGCGGCCTCGGCGGCGGTCGCGGTCGGCGGGATAATGACGAGCGGGCGGTCGCCGCGGCCCTTGAGCAGGTCGCCGACCGTGTGCGGCACTTCTGGCACCCATTGCAGGTTGTTCGCGGCCAGCCAGCCGTCGTCGTACATCTTGCTGAGGTAGTTCCGCCCCGTGTCCGGGCACAGCACGACGACGAGGTCCGATTCGCTGAGCCGGCGGGCGTAGCGGAGGGCGGCGGCGATGGCGGTGCCGCACGACCCGCCGACCAGCATCCCCTCGCGGCGGGCGACCTCGCGGGCGGTTTGGAAGCTCTCGGCATCGCCGACTCGTACCCAGTCGTCCACCAACTGCGAGTTGAACGTCTTCGGTACGAAGTCCTCGCCGATCCCTTCCACCTTCCACCCTGCCGGCGCGCCGCCACTCAGCACCGACCCCTCCGGGTCGGCGCCGATCACCTTCACGTCCGGGTTCATCTCCTTGAGGTACTTCCCGACGCCACTCAGGCTGCCACCGGTGCCGACGCCACCGACCACATGCGTCACCCGGCCGTCTGTCTGTTCCCAGATCTCCGGGCCGGTGGTGCGGTAGTGCGACTCGGGGTTCGAGAGGTTCGTGAACTGGTTCGGCCGCCACGCCCCCGGGATTTCGCGGGCGAGCCGGTCGGCGACGCCGTTGTAGCTGTCGGGCGAGTCGGGCGGCACGTTCGTGGCCGTGATGACGACCTCGGCCCCGTACGCCTTCAGCAGCGAAATCTTCTCAGTACTCATCTTGTCCGGGAGGACGAACACGCAGCGGTAGCCCTTGACCGCCGCCGCCATCGCCAACCCAACGCCGGTGTTGCCGGCGGTGGCCTCAATGATGGTGCCGCCGGGTCGCAGCCAGCCGCGCTTTTCGGCGTCGGCGATCATGGCGACGGCGACGCGGTCCTTCGTGCTGCCGCCGGGGTTGAGCGATTCGAGCTTCGCCGCGATCGTCGGCGCGAGCCCGACGGTGACGCGCCGCAACCGCACGAGCGGCGTGCGGCCGATCGACTGAAGAATAGTTTCGTGCATCCGGGCTCCTCCCGGGGCGGGCGTGAAGGGAGGCGAGACGTGGACAGTACACCCGGAGGGATTTGAACCCCCAACCCTCGGTCCCGAAGATCGATGGCGCGGCTTCGGCCGGGACACACTATTCCCAGAGATACACGCACTTCGACAGGAAATCAAGGCAGGGCCACGCACGGATTGATCTTGGGTAGGTTAGCGGGTTTGGGTACGGTCCGGCCCCGACCGGAGCCGACCATGCCCGCCTCTCTCCTCGACCGCCTCGCGGCGTTGGCCGACCCCCGCGGTCGGAACGGCCGGCAGTACGTACTCGTCCCGCTCCTCGGGCTCTGCCTGGTCGGCACCCTGGCCGGGCACACGACCCTGACCGCCACCGCCCACTTCGGCCGCCTCCGCGGCCACCGCCCCGGCCACGCCCTCGGGTTCACCCGCGGCACCATGCCGTGCCCCAACACCCTGTCCGACCTCCTCCGCGACCTCGACCCCGACCACCTCGACCGGATCATCGGGCCGTGGGTGGCCGACCGCCACCCGGGCGGGTGGGGCCATCTCGCCCTCGACGGCAAGGTGGTCCGCGGCTCCCGGGACGCCGAGGTGCCCGGCACCCACCTGCTGGCCGCCTACGCCCCCCACGCGGCCGCGGTCGTCGCCCAGGTGACGGTCGAGGCCACGACCAACGAGCACAAGGCGGCGCTCCGGTTGCTCGGCGTCCTCCCCCCGCTGGCCGGGGCGGTGGTGACGGCCGACGCCATGTTCACCCACGCCGACGTGTGCGACGCGATCCGCGGCCGGGGCGGGGACTACGTCCTGTGCGCGAGGGGGAACCAGGCCGACCTCCGGGACGACCTGGAGGTGACGTCCGCGGCCCCCGGGTCGGGGGACTTTTCCCCCCTTCCGGCAGGGCGCGTGGGATGACGACGTGCGGACCGCGAGCACCCGGGAGAAGGGGCACGGGCGGGTCGAGGCGCGGACCATCACCACGTCCACCTGGGTGAACGAGTACCTGGCCGACTGGCCGGGGGTGGCCCAGGTATTCCGGGTCGAGCGGGAGCGGCGGGTGAAGGGGGTGACGACGGTCGAGGTGGTGTACGGGATCACCAGCCTGACCCGGGCGGCGGCCGACGCGACCCGGCTGCTCGGCCTGATCCGGTCGCACTGGGGGATCGAGAACGGGTTGCACCACGTCCGGGACGAGACGTTCCGGGAGGACCGGTGCCGGGTCCGCCGGGGGGACACGCCCCGCGGGTGCTGGCGTCGCTCCGGAACGTGGCCGTCCACCTCCTCCGCCGGACCGACCACCCGACCGTGGCGACCGCCACTCGGGTGATGGCCGTTCGCCCCGACCTCGCACTGGCGATGCTTCACGACCCAGGCTCAATCTCTGCGTAGCCCTGGCCATTCCGTGATTCATCTTGTGTGAGGTGGTGAGGCGGGGTACACCGGGCAACCCGTGCTCGGTTGCGAGCGCGAGATGGCGAACGCGGTCCCCGCCCCCACCCTGTTCGACATCCTCGCGACGCTCCCCGACCCCCGCGGCAGGCACGGCCAGATCCACCCGCTCCCGGCCATCCTCGGGCTGGTCGCCC
>JAFKFQ010000102.1 GCA_017308215.1 bacterium
GAAGCCTGCGACTACCACACCGGGCCGCCACCGCCGAAACCACACTAGCCCGCGTACTTCTTCAGCAGCGCCTCGAACTCGGGGCTGGTGGACTTCGCCCCGGCCTTCAGGTCGCGCAGCAACTGCTTCTCCACGTCGTCCACCTTGCCGTCGGCGGTGATGAACTTCTCCAGCCACGCCGCCTCGGCGGCGCTCACCGCCCCGTCGGCCAGTACCGCCTTCTTCACCACGTCCATCACGAAGGCGTGGAACTCCGCCACCGCCTTCGGGGCGTCCCGGCGGAGCTCGATCAGGAACTCCGCCTCCGACTTGCTCACCACCCCGTCGGCCAGGATTGCCCGGCGGACGAGCTCCGTCTCCTTCCGCTCGATGTACCCGTCCGCCAGCAACAGATCCTTCGCCAGCTTCTTCCAGTCGGCCATGATCGCTCCTCCCGGGGGTTATGCGCCGCCCTCAGTATAGGCACGGCTCCGGGCCGCCCGCGGCTTCGCGCCCGCCGCGCCGCGGTTGTGTCGTTACCGGAACGTTACGCCCGGATCGTAATCCCCGTTCGTCTTCCTGGTAGCAAACCGCCCGGACCGGCCGGAACGCCCGACCCGGCCGGAATCGTCATCTAGGTTTCGGGTGGAAGCTCGGACGGCTTCCTCCCGCCCTTCGTCGCCCCCGGACGCGCCGTCATGCCGACGATCACCCCCGACACCGCCTTGCACGCCCCCGTGTCGGCCGCCCCGCCCGACCGCAAGGCGTTCCTCGCCGCCGTCGAGCGATCCGGACTGCTCCCGCCGGCCAGGCTGGCGAAGGCCGTCGCCGTCCCGGCCGACGCCGCCACCGCCGCCGAGGCCGCCCGCTGGATGGTCGCCGCCGGGCACCTGACCCGGTTCCAGGCCGACCGCCTCCTCGCCGGCCGCACCGATGGGTTCGTCATCGACCCCTACGTCATCCAGGAGGAGGCGGGGAGGGGGCCGGGCGGGCGGGTGTACAAGGCGGTCCACCGGACGATGAACCGGACGGTGGCGATCAAGGTGCTGTCCGCCGGCCGCACCAGCACCCCGGAGGCGAAGGAGGCGTTCCGCCGCGAGGCCCGCGCCGCCGCCCGGCTGAACCACCCGAACGTCGTCACCGCGTTCGACGCCGACGAGCGCGGCGACCGGGCCTACGTCGTCACCGAGTACGTGGACGGGCCGGACCTGGCACAGCTGGTGAAGGAGCGCGGCCCGCTGCCGGTCGGCGAGGCGTGCGAGATCGTCCGCCAGGCGGCGGTGGCGCTGGAGTACGCCCGCGAGGAGGGGATGGCCCACCGCGGCATCAAGCCGACCAACCTGCTCGTCGCCCGGGCGTCGAAGACGCTCCCGGGGTGCGTGGTGAAGGTGGCCGACTTCGGTCTCGCCCGGCTGGCCGCGGCCGCCGACGGAGACACCCCGCCGACGGCCGTCCTGGCCGCGGCCGCCGACTACGCCGCCCCCGAGGACGCCGGCGACCATCGGGCCGATCTGTACGCCCTCGGGTGCGTGTTCTACTTCCTGCTCACCGGCCGCCCGCCGTTCCCCGGCGGCACCGCCGAGTCGAAGGCGGTGCGGCACCGGGCCGAGCTCCCTGAAACGATCGAACGGCTGCGGCCGGACGTGCCGTCGGGGGTCGCGGACGTGGTGCGGCGGCTGATGGCGAAGGCACCGAACGCCCGGTTCCAGTCAGCCGCGGCGCTGGCCGCGCGGCTGGACGCGCTGGCCGGTGGGGCGGTGGAAGTGGACGAGGACGGCGGGTTCGTGGCGTTCGACCTGCCCGCCCCGGCGGTCCCGTCGAGCTCGTACCACCCCGGCTGCCTGACCGGCATGATCCCGATGCCGACGGCCCGGGCGACCCCCCGCCCCGCGCCCGTCCCCGTCGCCGAAACTCTCGCGGACACGTCGCCGTGGGCGGCGCTCACCGACGAGGTGCCGCCGGCCGCACCCCGCCGCGGCAGGGTGTCGGCGGTGACGCTGCTGGTGCTCGCGCTGTCGGGCGCGGCGGTGGCGCTCGGGGCCGGCGTCCTGCTCAACAGCCTCGCCCGCTGACGCCACGCTGTCACCGGTCGGCGGACTTCGGCGGGGCGGCAGGGAGAGTCCAGAGCTTCACCGTCTTGTCCCACGCGCCGGCGGCGAGACGCGGGCGGTCCGGGGCGAAGGCCAGCGCGAGCACCTCGCCGCTGTGCCGTAGCGCGCCCTTTGCGCTCCAGTCGGCGGTGTTCCACAAGCGGACATCGCCGGGGCGGTTCCAGTCGCCGTCGCCGCTGGCGAGCGTGGCGCCGTCGGCCGAGAACGCGACCGCCCACACGTCGCCGGCGTGCCCCTGGAGCACCGCGACTTCCTTGGCCTTGCCGGTGTCGAGCACCTTCACGACGCCGTAGCGCGTGCCGGCGGCGACCCACTTCCCATCCGGCGACACGGCGACTGACCGCACCTCGGCCGCCTTCAGGCGGTGCGTGTCGCGCAGCCCGCCGGTGCCCACGTCCCAGCGGCGGAGCGTATTGTCGGAACCGGTCGACACGAGCGTCTTCCCGTCCGGCATGAAGGCGACAGCGTTTACCCAGGACTTGTGGCCGCTCAGCGTCGCGGTCGGCGTCCCGGTTGCGGCGTCCCACAGGCGGATGGTCGTGTCGATACCGCCGGTGGCGACGGTCTTCCCGTCGGGCGACACGGCAACGGTCATCACCACGCCGGTGTGCCCGCTCAGGGTGTGGCGCACGCGGCCGGTGGCGGCGTCCCACAGTTTCGCGGTGCGGTCGAAGCTGGCGGTGGCGAGCGTCTTCCCGTCCGGGCTCCACGCAACCGCGGACACGGCATCCGCGTGCCCCGTGAGTGGGGCGAGTTCGCGGCCGGAGGTGACGTCCCACAACTTCACGCTGCGGTCGGCGCTCGCGGTCGCCAGCGTCTTCCCGTCCGGCGAAAAAGCGATGCCCGCGACCCAGCCCGTGTGGCCCTTGAGGGTGACCGGTTCCTGCCCCGAAGCGGCGGCCGCGAAGACGGCGAGAGCGAGTAGAACGATGCGTGTCACGGTGGGAGTCCGAGAGGCAGGTTGAATGATTGTCGCACGCGGTCGATGCGACCGGCAACACTCAACTGGTCACGCCGCCCGTCGTCGTCCTCTCGGGCTCAGACCCTCGCGCTCGTTCCTTGCCCGCCCCATGCCCGTGGGTTACCGTGGGTCCATGCGCACCGCCGTCGCCACCCTGCTCATCGCCGCCATCGTCGCGCCCCCGGCACCGGCGGTGTCGCCCGGGCCGGCGGACGTGCTCGCCGGGCTGCGCGGGTTCTTCGCCAAGACGGCGCAGCCCGACGGCAGCTTCCGCCCGGGCATTGACCCCGCCTACGAGGGCATGTCGGACAGCGCGTTCAGCGACCTGGCGCCGGTCGCGTACGCGGTCGTGATCCACAAGACGTTCGGCTGGAAGCTGCCGGACGAGGCGAAGACGCGCGAGTTCCTGCTGGACCGCCAGCGCGCCGACGGCTCGTTCGCTAACAAGGCCGGCACCGTGGACCCCGACTCGCCCGCCGGCCGGGCGTACAACACCACGATGGCGGTGATGGCGCTCAAGGCACTCGGCACGCCGCCGCGGCGCGACCCGCTCCCGGTCTTCGACTCGGTACTGAAGGCCGACTACAAGGAGCTGCCGGCGTACATGACGAGCTTCTTCCCGCTCGCCTACCTGGCGTCCGGCCGCCCGATCCCGCCGGAGGCGGACAAGAAGATCAAGGCGATCATGCCGCAGGACGCCGACGGCTACCTACACGACCACGTGGCCGCGACGTTCCACGCCGCGCACTACTACCGGCTCATCGGCGAGCCGGTGCCGAAGGGTGAGGCGATGCTGGCGCGGGTGTTGCGCGACCAGAAGCCGGACGGGAGTTGGATGCTCAACCCGCCGGCGCGCGACCGCCACGCCACGTTCGACGCCGTGTTTGTGGTGCGGCAGCTCGGCGGTAACCGCCCGCAGGTGCGGGCGGCGCTGGCGAAGGCCGCGGGGTGGGCGCTGGCGTGTCGCAACCCGGACGGCGGGTTCGGCCACTACCCCGGCAGCCCGTCCGACGCCGACGCGGGCTTCTTTCACGCCGGCACGCTGGTGATGGCCGGCGTGCTGCGGCCGGTCGATCCGCTCCCGCCCGACGCCCACCTGCTCGGCTGGGGACACCTGTTCCCGGTGCGAGAGTGACCGTGACATCGCCCCCGGCGAGGTCCGCCATGACCCGTTCCCGCGCATTCACGCTGATCGAGCTGCTCGTCGTCATCGCCATCATCGCGGTGCTCATCGGCCTCCTGCTGCCGGCCGTGCAGAAGGTGCGCGAGGCGGCGGCGCGGGCGGCGTGCCAGAACAACCTCAAGCAGATCGCACTCGGCCTCCACAACCACGAGAGTGTGACCGGCCACTTCCCGCCCGGCTACCGCGACCCGCGGCCGAACACCGCCCCCGGCCCCGGCTGGGGGTGGGCGGTGTTCCTCCTGCCGTTCGTCGAGCAGCAAGCCCTTCACGCCCGCATCGACCCCGAGCACACGCTCCCCGGCGGCGGCACGGACACGCCTGCGCCCACGCCCGACACCCTCACGGTGCTCACCGTCTTCCACTGCCCGTCCGACCCCGGCGGAGCGACGAACGCGAACTACGACGGCCACGCCACCGCCAGCTACCGCGGCGTCGGCTGGAGCCGGCCGCAGACCGGCGTCGGCCCGAAGGGGTTGATGATTACGAACATCGACAACCCGAACGGTACGCTGTTTCGCAACAGCCGCATTCGGGTGGCGGACGTTCCCGACGGGCTCTCGAACACGGTGTTCGTGGCCGAGGTCTGCCTGGACGCGCGGCGCGACAAGTGGGGCGGCATCTGGGCGGGGGCGAACCGCAAGGACGAGTACGGACTGTGGATCAGCGGGACGTACTGGGCGATCGACGAAGGGCCGTTCCGCCTCAACGGCCCGGATAAGTGGGGCTTCTGCAGCCCACACCCCGGCGGCGTAGGCGTGGCGCTCGGCGACGGCTCCGCCAGGCTGATCCGCGACACCACCGACCCGCGCGTTCCGGCGGACATGGCGAGCCGCGCCGGCGGCGAGGTGGCGCTGCCGGACTAGCCGCGGCTTGCCGTCGCGCGGCGGGCGCGGTCCAATGACCTTCCCCCCCGCTCGCACTCCCGGAGGCCGCCGTGCCCGCTCGTCTTGTCGCGCTCGTCGCCATACTCACGTCCGCGTTCCCCGCCCGCGCCGCCGATCCGATCAACCTGACCGTCGACGTGTCCGACGTGGCCGGGCGCGTCATCCGCTCGCGCGCTGAAATTCCTGCGAGTCCCGGGCCGCTGACGCTCCTCTACCCGAAGTGGGTTCCCGGGACGCACGGCCCCACCAGTCCGCTCGCCGACGTGGCCGGGTTCCGCGTCACGGCCGGCGGCAAGGACGTCCCGTGGGCGCGCGACGCCGCCGACCCCTACGCGGTGAACGTCACCGTGCCGGCCGGCGCGAAGGGGGTCGAAGTGTCGTTCGAGCTGCTGCTGCCGGGGCTGAACGAGCCGCCGGCGCGGCAGAACACGGTCGCGTCCGGGCGGCTCGCGGTTCTGAACTTCTGCGACCTGCTCGTTTACCCGAAGGCCGCGAAGGCGATGGACACGCCGTTCCGGCTCGCGCTCACGCTCCCGGACGGCTGGGCTCACGGCAGTGCGCTCGTTGCCGAGAACGGGAAGGGCACCACGACGGCGTTCGCGCCCTGTACGCTGGAAACGCTCATCGACTCGCCGCTCCTGTGCGGGCTGCACACGAAGGCGGTCGAGGTCGGCCCGGCCGGCGGCAAGCACCGCGTTTTCCTGGCGTGCGACAGCGAGGCGGGGCTGGACGTGCCGGCGGACGTGAAGGCCGGGTGGGACAAGCTCGTCGAACAGGCCGACAAGCTGTTCGGCTCGCGGCCGTACCAATCGTACACGTTCCTGCTGGCGCTCTCGGACCGGATTCGCTTCCGCGGCCTGGAGCACCACGAGTCGAGCGACAACCGGCTGCCCGAGATGACGCTCCAGACGCCGCACCTGCGGCTGTACGCGGCGTCGCTGTTCCCGCACGAGTACGTCCACTCGTGGTGCGGCAAGTTCCGCCGCCCGGCGGGGATGGTCGTGCCCGACTTCCAGGCGGCGCCCGACACGCGGATGCTGTGGGCCTACGAGGGGCTGACGAACTACCTCGGCTGGGTGCTCACCGCCCGCAGCGGCCTGATTAACGCCGAGGCGGCGCGCGACGACCTGGCCGGCGTCGCCGAGAAGATGAAGAACGCCCGCGGGCGGGCGTGGCGGCCGCTCGAAGATACGGGTACGAGCAGCCACGTCCTCGCCGGGTCGCGCGGCGCGTGGAGCGCGTGGCGGCGGTCGCTGGACTACTACGACGAGGGGACGCTCCTCTGGCTCGAAGCGGACGCGATCATCCGCAAGGAGACGGACGGGGCGAAGTCACTCGACGACTTCTGCCGCGCCTTCTTCGCCTGCCCGCCGGGCAAGCCGGCGGTGAAGGGGTACACGTTCGACGACGTCGTTTCCGGCCTGACCGCCGTCTACAAGTACGACTGGAAGACGCACCTGACGCGCCGCGTGACGCTGCCGTCGGCCGACGCGCCGCTGGAGGGGATCGCGCTCGGCGGCTGGTCGCTCGGCTACTCGGACCGCCCGAACGACACGCACAAGGCCGGCGAGAGTGTGGCGAAGGGGATGGACCTGACGGCATCGCTCGGGGTGAAGGTGTCGGCCGACGGCGTGATCGGCGACGTGATCCCCGAGAGCCCGGCGGCGAAGGCGAAACTGGCGCCGGGGGCGAAGGTGGTGGCGGTGAATCAGCGGAAGTTCACGCCCGAGGTGCTGAAGACCGCCATCGCCGCGACGCGCACCGGCGGCAAGCTGGAGTTGCTGGTCGAGAACGGCGACTGGTTCAGCACGGCGGCAATCGACTACCGCGGCGGCGCCCGCTACCCGAAGCTGGAGCGCACGCAGGCCGAGCCGGACCGTCTCGGCGCGATCCTGTCCCCACGGCCGTAGGAGAAGGCAGTTTTTGACAGGATGGACAGGATGAAGCAGGATGAAAACCGAGTTTGATTTTTCGTCCTGCTTCATCCTGTCAAAAACTGCCGTGGCTCACCGCAGTTCGACCCGCGCCACGGCGTAGACCAGGAAGCGCGGGACGGTGAAACGCAGCCGCCCGTCGCGCGCCTCGAACGGCACCGCGACCGTCTCCGCCTCCGGCGCCGCCACCCGTACCGCCGTTACCGTTGCTCCCCGGGGGAGCAGCACGTCGGCCTTCACGCCGTCCACGGCACGCGGCTTCTCGTCCTTGATCCCGCCGCCGGGGCTGCGCGGCTCCTTCGGCTCGTCGCGGTCGTAGTTGACGAAGTGCAACGTCAGCTCGCCGCCCGCCGCCGGCACGCTCGCCATCAACGACCCCAACGCCTGGCTCGTCAACAACCATTGGGGACTACAGATCGCCCATCTGGTGACAGGCTCTCCCTACATCATCAGCAAGGAAGACTTCGGCCCTCTTTACCAGCAGTACCAACTCGCGGCCGGCCTTCTTGAACGCCTCGACACTCGCCACGTCGCCGGCTTGAACCTTCGACCGCGGGTACAGGAGCACGTACTCGGCGTGCGGGCGGTTCGCCTTGAACGCCGACTCGTTCGCCGCCAGGAAGCGGTAGTAGCGCACCAACTCCGCCCGCGCCTCCGGGTCCTTGTGGCGGGCGTAGAAGCCCATCGGCGCGCCGCCGTTGGCGGCGAGTTCGGCGATGGCGACGCGGATGCGCGTGTTCTCGTACTTGCCGAGGGTGAACGGCTTGTCGTCGAACGCGCCGCGGATGTAGCGGGCCTGGAGCGTCGCCTCGCCGAGCACGCCGGCGGCGAGGTCGGTGAAGTTCGCGGCGCCGCCGGTGCTGTACCACAGGTAGTCTTCGTCCTCGCCCCAGAGTTTCTTCGGCAGCATGCAGCGCTCGTCGCCGTTGATCTGCGAGAAGTCGCCCAGGTGGTTCCACTGGGCGACGAGGAAGCCGGGCTTGAGCGCCTTCGCGTACTTCACGAACACCTCGTCGAACGCCTCCTTCTGGCTGATCTGGCTCCAGCGCAGCATCTCGCGCCGCAGCGGCGTGCTCTCCCTCGGGTCGTGCCAGCCGACGATCTCCGGGAACTTGTGCGTGCTGATGTTGTTGATGCCGAAGTTGGCCTGCATCGCGGCCGGCGTGTGCCGGTCGATCAGGTACGCGCGGAACCCCTTCCGGCAGTGCTCGCACAGGCAGTTGTGGCGGTAGAAGTAGTTGGCGATGAGCCCGTCCACGCCGCGCTCGGCCGCGCGCTTCGCCCACGCCTTCAGCACGGTGCGCCAGTGCGGGTTGTTCAGGCAGGCGGTGTACTCGCGCATCCCGCCGATGCTGTACTGCTTCGACGCCATCGGCGAGCCGTCGGCGTTGCGCGCCAGGAGCATGAGCGGGTCGGCCACGGGCTTCGGGCCGAGCTCCTTTTCGTCCCACAGGTCGCGGTAGAACTTGAAGAACCCCATCGGCTCGTCCTTCCCCTCCGGCTCGCCGACGAGGAACGTGACGTTGAAGTGCCCGACCACCTTCGCCCCGAGCTTGTGGACGGCGGCGTTGCGCTCCTCGAACCACTTGCCGCACTCGGCGACGCCGCGGACCGGGAAGTGCGCCGGGTAGCCCTTGTACTCCGGGGTGTGGACGAGGCTGTAGAAGTGCCCGCCGTAGAACCCGAGCTGGCACACCTCGGGCCGCGCCTCGGCGACGAACGCGAGGTAGTCGTCGTCGTCGTAGGCGTCCCAGTGGGCGATCATGCGCGTGAACTCGGCGCGCGGCGCCGGCTGGGCGAGGAGCGGCGGCGCGACGACGGTGGCGAGGAAGAGGGCGGCGAGGAGCGGGCGCATGACGGGCTCCGGGGTTGGCAACGGCGATGGTAACACAGAGCAGGCGTGCGTGTCGCTCCCGTAGGTCGGGTCGCGTCTTCGAGACCTGACGGTGCGGCGCAATCGGCGCAAGATTGGAACCGGAAGCCCGAACCCGTGTCGGGTTCTCGCTCCGGTCGCTCCGCCTCGGCTTCTCGCTCCGGTCGCTCCGCCTCGGCACCGGCGTCGCCGTGTCAGGTCTCGAAGACGCGACCCGACCTACGGAAACCTCGAGCCGCAAACCCGTCTTGTGCCGCCCGCCCGGTCCGTTTATACCCCGCCGTCCCCGCGGGCGGGCCAGGACGGCGCCGCCTTCCCCGGCAGGGCTGCCGCATGTCTCGCTCGCTCGTTCCCCTCGCGGTCGTGGTCCTCTGCGCGGCGGTCGCTTCCGGGCAAGACCCGGTCGAGCGGTCGCTTGCGCTCCAGCAGGCGATTGCGACCGCGGAAAAGGACCTCGCCGCCGACCACCCCGCCGACGCCGTCGCCGCGCTGGAAGCCCAACTCCCCAACGCCGACGGCCGGCCCGCGTTTCTCGACGCGCTGCGTCGGGCCTACACGGCCGAGTTGAAGCAACTCGAACGCACCCCGAACCCCGACCGCGCCGCCGCACTCACCCGTCGGCTGGCGCTGCTCGGCGGTGGCGAAGCGACGGCGCCCGTCGCCGCGGTCACGCTGCCCGAGACGCCGGTGGTTGCTGCTCCGATGGTCGCACCGGACGCGGGCGGCGCCGTCGCCGAGGCCCGGGCGCTCTTTCAGCAGGGGAAGTACGCCGAGGCCGCGGGCAAGTTCGCCGCCGCGAAGGGCGCCGCGCCGCTGACACAGGACGAGGCCGCCGCGTGGGCGTACTGCCGCATCCGCGCCGCCGCCGACACCGTGAACCCGCCGACGTGCGACCCCGCCGCCGCCGCCACCGCCGAGAAGGACGTCGCCGAGGCGCTGCAACTCGCCCCCGGGAACGCCGAGTTGGAGCGCGTCGGCCGGCAGGTGCAGGCGGTGGCCCGCGCCCGCGCCGGGAACCGCGCCGCGGCGGCCCCCGCGCCCGCTGCGGCCGCGGTGCCGGGCGACTGGGAGACGGTGGAAACGCCGAGCTTCCGCGTGCGGCACAAGGGGAACAAGCAGCTCGCCGACGCCGTGGCCGCCGCGGCCGAGACCAGGCGCGACGAGACGTTCAAGCGCTGGAGCGGCCCGCCCGGCGGGGCGTGGGGCGCGAAGTGCGAGATCGTTCTGCACCCGACCGCCGAGTGCTACGCGAACATGACCGGCAAGCCCGCCGCCGGCACCGGGCATGCGACGGTGAAGCTGTCCGGCGGCCGCGCGACCGAGCGGCGCATCGACCTGCGGGCCGACGACGCGGCGCTGGTCCCGAACACGCTGCCGCGGGAGCTCACGCACGTCGTCCTCGCCGACTTGTTCCCGCACACCCCGCCGCCGAAGTGGGCCGAAGAAGGCATGGCGGTCCTCGCCGGGTCGCCCGAAGAGGTGAGCCGCTACGTCCGCACGCTGTCGCGCTGCGCCCGCGACAACGAACTCCTGCCGACCGCGGCGCTGCTGGAGCTGAAGGACTTCCCGCCGGCGGAGAAGGTCACCGGGTTCTGCTGCGCGAGCGTGACGCTCGTCGATTACCTGGTGAAGCTGAAGGGCGAGCAGCACTTCCTGATGTTCCTGCGCGACAGCCAGCGCTACGGCACGGCCCAGGCGCTGCGCCGGCAGTACGACATCGACGGCCCCGCGGCGCTGGAGCAGGCGTGGCGCCGGGCGGCGCTGGCCGACGTGGCACGGGCGCCGTGAGAGTGGGCGATCGGTGCATAGCGGCCGGCTTGCCGGCCGTGCCTTGAACAACCTTCAAGGCA
>JAFKFQ010000103.1 GCA_017308215.1 bacterium
GCCGACCGTGGGAACCCGCGACCGCAAGGACCTACTGTGCGCGTCCGCCGTCGTCAACCTGGTCACAGCGGCCGTCCACGCGAACACCCTGGAGAGCCCGAAGGACGCCAAGAAGAAGACCGGGCGGGGCAAGACCCGGCGGATGCAGGGCGCCTTCGCGGCTCACCTGCGCCACGTGGGTCGGGTGTACCCGGCCGACAAGCACAAGCGGGTGGTGCTCCCGATCGACAACGCCCCGCGGCACCGGGGCCGGCCGATCGACGAGGCGAGGCGGGAGAAGGTGGGCAGTTGAGAATCAAGAATGGTCATGCTGAATGTTTCCAGGTCGGGGTGCCCACCAGTCGGCAGGCACCCCTCGGTTGTCAGTTCTCGCCCTGCGACTGCTCGTACCGGGCGATGTAGTCGAGCGTGGAGCGGGACAAGGTCTACGACTTCGTCCAGCCCCGCCTCGCCTCACCGTACGTGGTAATCGGCGAGGACACCCTCGTGGACAACAGCACCAAGACCGAGGCTGGCTGGGACGCCACGCTCACCATTCACGCCTGGGACTTCCAGAAGGCCGGCCGCAAGTCGGTCAAGACCCTGCTCGGCCTGCTCTACGACGCGTTGCACCGGCAGGAATCGGCGGTCACCGTCTCCGGCTTCACCCTGGCGGAGCTGATCTGGGACGGCTTCCAAACCACGATCCAGGAGACCGCGATCGAGGGCGAGAACGACCACTTCTACCACGGCGTGACCCGGTTCCGGGCGCGTCTCGAACCGGCTTAACAACTCACACCCACGGAGGGACACACCATGGCAGCAACTCGCGGCCGCTTAATGCTCATCAAGGTCGGCTCGGCGGCGTCCGGCACGCTCCTCGGGGGCCTCAAAACCACCGGCTTCAAGATGAACACCCAGCCGGTGGACATCAGCACGAAGGACACGAACGGGTGGCGCGAGCTGCTCGAAGACGGCAGCCTCAAGTCGGTCACCATCTCCGGCAACGGCATCTTCAAGGACTCGGCCACCGACGAGGCCATCCGGGCGGCCGTGTTCAGCGGCTCGATCAGCACCTTCACCCTGGTGTTCCCGAACGGCGACACGATCGAGGGCCAGTTCCTCGTCACCAACTACGAGCGCACCGGCGGCCACGAAGGGCCCGAGGAGTACACCCTCGCCCTGGAAAGCTCCGGCGAACCCACCTTCACCGCAGCCTGATAGGAGACGCACATGACCGCAGCCAGCATCCAGAACCTCGCCCCGTTTACCGGCCTGAACCACACATACGCCGCCGTGGCGTCGGGTGACACCGTCGTGAACGACGGCATGACGATCCTGCTGTTCAAGAACAGCAACGCGTCCGCCCGCACCCTGACCCTGACGGGCAACGCGGTCGACCGCCCCGGCCTCGGCACGATCAGCTCGGCCGACATGACGGAGACGGTGACCATCCCCGGGTCCGGCACGAACGGCGGGGAGTGCATGGTCGGCCTCCTCCCGCAGGACCGGTTCAACAGCTCGACCGGCACCGTGACCCTGACGTTCGACAACACCACCGGCCTGACCATGGCGGCCGTCAAGATCCGCCGCCCGGCATGAGCACGTTTCAGCCCGCCCGCCCGCGCTACTCGCTCCCGTTCGCCGGCAGAGACTACCAGCTGCTGGGCACGTTCGGCCTGATCGAGGCCGTCGAGTTCGCCCTGAGGGAGCACATCGGCCGCGTCGCCGTGCGGGTGGTTGACGGAATGCACTCCACCGACCTCGCCAAGCTCGTCGCCGCCGTCCTCACAGCGTGCGACCACAAGATGACAGCCCAGGAAGCGGGAAACCTCATCTGGGAGAGGGTCGGCCTGACCGGCGAGGAGAACGACGCGCTCCGCCTCCACCTCTACTCGTTCCTCGCCATCTGCCTGGCCCCGCCCGGCAAGCGGGAGGAGAGGGCCGAAGCCGCGGGGGAGATGATGGGGAAGTTGGCCGCTTCCCCTGGACCGACTACCGGCGAATCTGCCTCGGCGTCCTGAGGATGCCGCCCTCCGAGTTCTGGCGGGCCGACACCTGGAGCGCGACGGACGCCTACGAGGGTTACCTGATGAGCAAGGGCGCCCTGAAGCCCGAAAACAAACCCTGGACGCAGGAAGAACTGGACGAGATCGACCGCATGATCGAGGAAGACGCGACGCGCACGGCGAGACGGGAAGGTAAGGCATGACGGACGTCGGCGAACTGAAGGTCACGATCAAGGCCGACGCCGCGCAGCTCGAGCGCGAAATGCAGAAGGCCAACGGCGTCGTCAAGCAGGCCACCGGCCAGATGGGCGGCGCGTTCAAGGACCTGAAGTCGCAGATCGCCAGCCTGGTCCCGGCCCTGTCGCTCGTGGCGTTCGCCGAGTTCGGGAAGTCCGCCTTCGAGGCGGCCGACCACATCAACGACCTGGCCCAGCGGACCGGGTTCCTCGGCAGCACCCTGTCGGCCCTGAACATCCCCCTCAAGCAGGGCGGGTCCAACCTGGACGAGTTCGCCGCGTCGATCAACCGCATGAACGCGATGATCGGCGAGGCCGCCAAGGGGACCAACCAGGAAGCGGTGAAGGCGTTCGACGCGCTGGGGCTGTCTGTCCGGCGGCTCCAGCAGCTCTCCCCCGAGCAGCAGTTCTACGAGATCGCCGCCGCGCTCGCGGCCCAGGACACCCAGGCGAAGATGACCGAGCGGGGGATGAACATCTTCGGCCGGTCGTTCGCCACCCTCATCCCGCTCATCAAGGACTCGAAGGGGAACGTCGCCGCGTTCGCGGACGAGGCCAAGCGGCTCGGCAACGCGCTCACCGACGAGGAGCTGAAGCGGATCGACGAACTCGGGGACCGCTGGACCGCGGCCCTGGAGAAGATGAAGATGCGGCTGCTCGACGTGGTGCCGCTGCTGGAGAAGCTCGCCAGCGTGCCGGACTACGTGCAGGCCGCGTTCGTCGACATCCCGTACCAGGCTGGGCAGATCATCGGCTCGAAGATCAGCGGGAAGCCCGTGCCCGCAGAAGCGGAGGGGGGGCCGCCTCAAGGTCGCCATCCCGAACACCAACGGCGGTCAGTCCCGGACGGGTTCCGCCCGCGGCAGTAAAGGCCGGTCACGACGAGGATCAGCCGGCCGGTGCAAACCGAGGTGGCGCCCGAGCCGGTGCAGCCGGAACCGGTGAAGGAGGCCCCGCCCGTAGACGACGAGTCCGACGACACGCCGGGTGGGAACGTGATCCCGCTGCCCGTGCCGCCAAAGCCGCCCACGAATGGCCACGCCAAGCAGGTTACGCAGAGTCGCAAGCCGAAGCAGTTGAGCCTGTTCTAGAGCGGCCCCTCCACCCACTCCCTCCGGCTCAAGGATGACCTGCCGGCACCGCCGCCTCTGGCCGTGCTTCGTCGGGGCCGCACCGTCTGCGACGGCCCCGACAAACCATGACCGACGGCGACGGGATGACTGACAGTGGCAGAACTGTGTGCAACGCACCCGGTTACTCAGCCGCCGCGGCCCTACGCCGGCGGCCGCTCGCCAGGTAGATGTCCGACCGCACCTCGGTCAGCGGGTCGCCGGCCGACTCGATCCCATCGACACGCGGCACCGGGTCGAAGATCACCTTCCGCATCTCCGGCGACAGCTCGTCCACCCGCTCGGTGATGGCGAGCGTGCCGAACTCGACCTCCGGTCGCGTGTCCGGCCAGACCGCCGTCGCGTCCGCCACTGGGTCTCCCTCCTCTGCGAGCTGCACCGCCACCTGAAACCGGACCGGCCCCGCCGCCAGCCGAGCCGACAATTCGGCGGCCAGGAAGTCGGCCGACTTCTTCTGGGCCTCCTCGGCGGTCAGGAACTCGGTCCCCGCCTCCGGCCGAAGGCGGAATCGGCCGAACCGGCTCGCCCCGGCCGCACTCGTGAACTTGAACGCGGTGACGGCGAAGAACGCCTGCCGGGCGAAGCTCGTCGGGATCGGCTTTGGGGCCTCCACGAACGCCCGGGCGGCCGGGTGGTCGGCCAGGAACGCGACGACCGGCGGCGGAGTCGGTGCCCCCGGTCCGCTTGCCGCCACAGCCCGGAGGAACGCCAGGAACTCCTCGCCCGTCCGGGCCGGGAACCCGTTGTGCGAGTGGGCGACGATGTCCGTGTGGACGTGGTCGGCCAGGTGGAACCGGACGGCCATCCCCTGCGGGCTGGACCCCTTCGGATCGTTGTCCGCCACCGTCGGGATGCCGGCCGACGGGGAGAATCGCACCGTCACCGGGGTGGACGCCAGAGCGGCGTGCGGGGCCCGGGTCAGGCCGGCCGCCGCCGGCGAAGGGGTAAAGGTGCCCGCGTACATGGTGCCCTTGGCGTGTGCCGGGCGGAACCCCGGGTGGACGCCCCCGGCGAGGGTGTCCAGGACGTCGAGCAGGTCGTTCGAGAGCGGGGACGGCATGGCCAGTCCTCCAGGGGTGCAGGTCAAGGTTTGCCGGATGTACAGCGGGAGAGACCGTAACTTACCCGATCCGCGGTGATGCGTCCCGCGCTTACTCGACCCGCCCCTGCCGCGCCGCACTCTGCATATCCTCACCAGCCGGCCGTACCGGTGCGGCCGCTTGCAGCTCGGCTACACTTGAGTCGGAGCGACCAGGCCCGACGTTTCAAGGCGGGGCGAAACGCGGGCGTAAGAACGAGGTGCATCACCCCTGGGCCGGGAGCGCAAGAGGTGTGACTGTGCAACATGCGGACGGGGTCAGGCAGGAGAGGAGGGCCAGTGATGGGCGAGAAGTTCGACACGAGCGGCAAGAAGATCCGCCCGAGGACCGCCGAGCGGGGCAAGCGATACCTGTGCGCCCGGTGCCGGAAGCGGAGCCCGCGGCCGGTGTACCGGTCGAGGTAACGCTCAACCCGGTTGAGGTCTCCGGGCGACCGGCCCTGATCGTCGTGTGGCACGACCTCACCGCGATCAAGCGGGCCGAGGCCGAGCTGAGACGCCGGGCCGACGAGTTGCAGGCCGTTAACGACCGGCTTCGAAGGGACCTGCGGGCAGCTGCCCGGGTCCAGCAGGCCTTCCTGCCCGCGGCGCTGCCGGACACCGCCCCGGTTCGGGTGGCGTGGGCCTTCCGCCCGTGCGAAGAACTCGGCGGCGACCTTCTCAACCTGTTCCCGATCGGGGACAGTCACCTCGGACTCTACCTTCTGGATGTGAGCGGCCACGGCGTTCCTGCGTCGCTCCTGGCGGTCGCCGTCGGTCACGCACTCAACCCCTCTGGCGACCAGACCGAATTGCGGCGGCCGGCCGACGTGGTCCGCCGCGTCAATGAGCGGCTGTGCGGGGACCGGACCGAACAGTTCGTCACCCTGTTCTACGCGGTTCTGGACCTGGCATCGCTGACGCTCACCTACGCCAACGCCGGTCACCCCGGCCCAATGGTCATGTCACAAATCACCGAACCAGTGGTTCTTTCCGAGGGCGGGATGCTGGCCGGCGTCTCTCCGGATGCCGAATACCGGGCGGTCGAAGTTCGGCTCCAAACCGGTGACCGGCTGTGGCTGTTCTCAGACGGGCTGCCAGAGGCAATGTCCCCCGGCGGCGAGGGATTCGGGCAAGACCGCCTGACCGCCGCGTTCCAGGCTGTGTCACATCTGCCCTTAGCCGACGCCGTCCGAAGGGTGCTGCACGATTTCGAGCAGTGGGCGGGGCCGAACGGCCCACAGGATGACGTGTCGGTAGTTTCCCTGGAAGTCGGTCCGACGGGGTGACCAGGACGCGCGCAACAGGGTACAGTGCGGGGGTGGGTGTCGCACCCACGGCTCCGGGGGATTAGCCCGGCGAGTTGACTATCTACTCCACCCCCGCCGCGGTCAGCCCCGGATGCGGAACGTGATCCGCCCCTTGGTCAGGTCGTAGGGCGAGATCTCGACCTTCACCCGGTCCCCGGGGATGATCCGGATGTAGTGCTTCCGCATCTTCCCGCCGATCCGGGCGATCACCTCCCCGCCGATGTCCAGCTCCACGATGAACACCGTGTTCGGCAGGGCCGTCTTCACCCGCCCCTCGACCTCGATCGCCTCTTCCTTGACCTTCTGCATACCCGTCCTGCGTCGGAACAATCGAACCCCGCGGCAGCCAATCCCCGCGGGCACGCGGGTATTGTAGGCCTCTCCCACGGCCGCTTTTCCCGAAGTGAGGGGCTCGGCCCAAGTCGGAATCCCATCAAACGCCGAGCGCGTCTAAACTGTACCGCTCCCTCGCCCCGGTGCCTTCTCGTCGCGAGGAGATCCCCGGGGCGTCGGGGCGACCAGGAGTAGCGTGATGGCCACCCCGACTAAACCCCCGCCCGGCGAGCCCGAGGCCGACCTGCCGGCGCCGTCGGGCCGGAAGCGGGAGGAGGTTATCCGGGCCGGGGTGCTCGCCGCCCTCGGCCGCCCGGCCCAGCTCTACCGGGTGGCGGTGGTGCCCCTGTGGGACAACAACTTCCGGGTCAACGTGGTGACCGGGGACGAGTCGTCCGGGGTGCTCATCCCGAACAGCTACTTCGTGAAGGCCGACGACGTGGGGAAGATCCTCGGGTCGGAGCCGCCGATCCGCCGACAGTACTGACCACCGCTAGCATTCGCCCCGCCCCGGCAGCCAGGCTCCGGGGCGCCCTCCAGACCCCCTCAGGCCGCGGTCGCCGGGCGCAGCTCCTTCATCACCCTCCCGGCCTTCCGCAGCGCCGCGGCCCGAGCCAGAACCGCCCACCGCGGCACCTGCTTCCCTCCCGCCAGTTCCTTCACCCGCTCCGTCGCCTCGTCGAGCGACGCCGACGCATTCCATGCGGCCGCGAACGCCTCCTCGGGCACCTGCCACGCGCGATCGTGCATTATCACCCCACCTTCCGCGACAGGGGCTGCAGCCGCAGCCAGACGAACGGTGGGTGTTCCTCGGCGCTGACCAGGAGCTGCCGGTGCTCGCCGACGAGAACCTGCTGACCGGGCACCAGGCCGAGTCGCTCCCAGTCGTCCAGTGAGAGCCTCAGCCGCCCGTCTTGGCTGTAGGCGAAGACCGCCACGCCATTGATCCGCACCTGCTCGCTCATCTCGTCCCTCCCCGGAGGGCTATCGTGGTGCGAGCGGCGGGCCGTCGCAAGGCGACGGGGCCAGGGGAAACCCACACGAGTGGGCAAGCAGGCGGCACGCGCGCAACAACGCGGGCGGCAGGCGCCGACGGCTCAGCTCGAACGAGAGGCCGGGGTACGGGGCCACAAAAGTGGGAAGTGGGCTGGCAGACGGGGAGAGGAAATGCATTTCGACGGCCGACGGCACCCCCACTCCGACTGTCTGCTCGGGCCTCAGGTGCGCAGTGGGAAGGCACGCCACCCTGCACCCGCCTCCGCTCCGTCCTCGCGGGGCGTCCTGGACGGATGACATACCCCGCGACGACTAGGTTCTGTCTGCTGAATCGGGGAAGGCTGGTCGTGGCTCTAATCCGCCATGCACCGACGCGACCTCTCTGACCCTGAGTGGGCCGTCCTGGCCCCATACTTCCCGACCACCCCGCCCCGGCCGGGTGGGCAGTGGAAGGACCACCGCCTCAT
>JAFKFQ010000104.1 GCA_017308215.1 bacterium
CTCGTTCGCCCCGTCGCGCACCGTGACCCGCCTATACGGCCGGTCGGGGGTGCGGTATCGGCTCTGGAGCCGGTCCTTCGCCACGACCCCGCGCGCCTCCGCGTCGGGGTCGTCCTTCTCCGGCCAGTAGAGCGTGACCGCGTACTCGCCGGCCGCGGCCCCGTCGTCGGTGGTGTACGTAGTCAGCCGGAACGTTCCGTCGGGCTGTACGACCGCGTGCGGCCGGTACTTGTTCCCGCCCGCCGGGACGACGGGGTGGAACGTGACTACCGCCCCGGCCGCCGGGTTCCCGCTCACGAAGACCGCGCCGGACACCGGCTCGACCTTCGGGGTGTCGGCGGCCGGGCGGCCGCAGCCCGGGACGGCCAGGGCGACCAGAACGAGTGCAGCCGGGATTCGACGGGGCATGGGCGCCTCAGTAGTCGTTGGGCGAGATCACCTCGCCGCCGCTGGTGGTGGCGAGGGCGGCCATCACCTCGACCCGCATCCCCTTGCGGACCGCCTGCACGCTCCCGTCGGCGAACAGCGCCACGGCCGTGCCGGTGTGGAAAGCGTAGATCCCGAGGTCGTTGCTGCAGTTGACCGCGCACGGGCCGTAGTACGTCAGCCCGTCGGCGCTGTGGCCGCGGAGGAGCAGACTGAACTGGTACTGGTGCCCCCACGCGGCCCGCACGGGGGTCGGGGCGAGGGTCGCCTGCTTGGCGCCGTGGACGTACCACTCCGGCATCCCCGCGTGCTCCAACACCAGGAACGACTGCGACAGCCCGTCGGTGACCTCGCCGAACCGGACGCCGCGCGGGGTGATCTCCCCGAAGAACATCCCGCCGCGGCTCATCGTCGGGTTGCCGAGGTACGTCGCCAGGTCCTTGCTCACCCCGTTGCACGCCGCGTAGTCGCCGACCGCCGCCTCGTAGGGGACGCCGGCCTCCGCCGCCGAGACCAGCCACGTCTCCCGCGGGGTGGACGGGCACTGCACCACCTTGAGCTGGGTCTTGATGACCGACTGGTTGACCGGGTCGGAGTAGTCGAGGTCCCACCGGTACTGGGCCGCCAGGGCGGTCTGCTCCAGGTAGGGGAGGAGGAACAGGAACCAGCCGTGCTTGTCCATGCGGGTGGGCGGGCGGTACGTCCCGAGGGTGGGTACCTCGCGGTTGACCCCCTCGTACCCGTGGACCGCCAGGCCGATCTGCTTCATGTTGTTCTGGCACCGCGTCCGCGCCGCCGCCTCGCGGACCTTCTGGACGGCCGGCAACAACAGGCCGATGAGGATGGCGATGATGGCGATCACCACCAGCAACTCGATCAGCGTGAACCCACGGCGTCGCATGGGAACTCCTGGAGCGTGTTAAAAGTCGGTCGGCGCGATGACCTCGCCGCCGGCGATGCTCACCAGCGCCACCAGCATTTCCTGTGACATCCCCGCCTTCAGGAATCGCACCGACCCGTCCACGAACAGGCCGTGCGCCCCGCCCGGGTGGAAGCCGTAGACCGACGCCCCGTTCGAGCAGTTCACCGCGCACGGGCCGAACTGCGTCTGCCCGTCGGCCGAGTACGACCGCAGGTGGTTCCAGTTCGGCGCCGCCCACTGGCCGTTCAGCGCCGGCATGTGCGCCTTCACCAACCGGTCCTCGGCCAGCCGCCCGGCGCGCCACGCGTTCGGCTTGTCGGCCATCTCCACCACCAGGACCGTCTGCGCCGTGCCGTCGGCGATGTCAGCGGTACGAAGGCGGCGGGTGACAGTGCGGGTGTGCATCGCCCCCGGGTAGAGGTGCTCGGGGCCGACCGCGCGCAGGTACGCGCCGGCGGAGCCGACATAGTCCGTCGGGGCGGCCTTGAACGGCTCGCCCTTCTCGTCCGGGCTCTGCGTCGGCACCCAGCGGTCGGCGTTCGGGGCGGCCGGGCACACGAACACCGGCACCCGCGTCGCGGCGACGGCCCGGTTATCGGCGTCGGTCCAGTCGCGGCCGTGGGCGTAGCGGTCGGCGAGTTTCGCCTCGCCGAGGAACGGGAGGAGTTGCGTGTTCCAACTCCCGGCCGGCGTCGGGCCGGAGTTGCGCGGGAGCACGTCGTCGTTGGCGACGGCGTAGGCGCGGGCGGCGGTGCCGATGCGCCGCAAGTGGTCGGCGCAGCCGGCGCGGGCGTTGGCGGCGCGGGCCTTCACCACGCCCGGGGCGAGGAACCCGACGGCACCTGCGGCGAGGGCGAGGCCGACTACCACGTCGGCCCGGCGGACGGAACGACTCACGGCGGCCTCCGGGTCAGGGGAGCGCGATGTCGATGGTGTTCGGCTCGGGCTTCACGGTGAACTTCAGTTTCGACTTCGCCGGGTCGGAGTAGGCGTGCTTGAGCCGGTCCGGCGGGTTCGGCGCTTCGAGGTTGTTCGGGTCGGGCGGCGTCACCGGGACGTACAGAACGACCCCGTACTCACCCTCCGGAGCGCCGTCGTTGAGCTCGTAGGTGGTGAGCGTGTACACCCCGTTGGCGTCGGCGGTGGCGCGCGACTTGAGCGCGGGGGCGAACGCCTCGCCGGCCGGGTAGAAGGTGACGACGGCGTGAGGCATCGGGTCACCCTTATAGGTGACCCGCCCTGTCACCGAATAGACCGGCTTCTCGCCTGGCCGCGCATTCTTGCCGCACCCGGCGGCGGGCGTGAGGGCGAGGGCGATGAGCAGCACGAACCGCGGGCGCATGAATCCTCCGATTTCCCCGCCGTCGGAGCCCGGAGCGTGAGCGACGGGGTGGGCCACCCCGTCGCTCACGCTCCGGGCTCCGACGAATAACCGTTGTCCCGGCGGGTGACGCGGGCTGAAGCCCGCGGCTACCGCGCCACACTCGGGTAGCCGCGGGCTTCAGCCCGCGTCACCCGGGACACCGTCAGTCCCCGACGTTGGCGATGTCGCTGCCGTTGAAGCTCACGAACCGCTTGATGATTTCAGCCTGCGTGTTCTCGCCGAAGAACTGCACCGACCCGTCGGCGATGAGCGCGAACGCCCCGCCCGTGTGGAACGAGTACAGCGCCGCCCCGTTCCGCTTGTTCACGCTGTACGGCCCGAACTGCACCGTCCCGGTCGCGTCCCACCCGCGGATGTTGTTGTTGTTTGGGTTCGCCCACCCGCCGTGGTTGCTGTGGTTGATGACCATCGGCGTGTTCGTGTTGTCCGTCGTCAGCTTGCCGTTGATCCACACGTTCGGCACGTCCGCATTCTCGAAGATCACCAGCGTGTTCGACGTGCCATCGGTCACGTCCGTGATCCGCCGCTTGCCGATCGCGCTGATCGAGCGGATCGTCCCCTCGATCCAGTTCACCGGGGTGGTCGAGTAGTAGAACCCCTCGGCGACGGTGTAGTCGGTCGGCGCGGCCGGGAACGACCCGCCGGGGTTCTCCGGGTCTTGGACGAGCACTGTCCGGTTCGCGCCGGGGTTGGCCGGGCACACGAACCCCTTCATCCGCACCTGTCCCGCCTCCCGGTTCCGACAGCCGTTGAGCGACACGTACCAGCTCTGCGTCTGGTCGATCATCTTGTACGTCGGCTCCTGTTCCAGGTACGGGAGCAGGAGCGTTGTCCAGCCGAGACGGCGGTTGGTGCCGTCGTACTTCGGGAAGCAGCTCTCCTCGGCCGAGGCGTAGTTGTGGATGGCGATGCCGAGCTGCTTGAGGTTGTTGGAGCACGCCACCCGCGCCGCCGCTGCCCGCACCTTCTGCACCGCCGGGAGCAACAGGCCGATGAGGATGGCGATGATGGCGATCACCACCAGCAGCTCGATCAGCGTGAAGCCGCGGCGCGATGGGCGAGGCATGGCGGGTCTCTCCGGCAGGTCGGACAGAGGAGCAAGGTCTTGGGGTTGGGCGGGCGCCGGTCGGATCAGTGGTTGGTGCCGAACTCACTGCCGTTGAGCAGTGCCCAGAACACGTCCGCCAGCGCCTTGGCGGCATCGCCGTCGGCCCCGCCGCGGTCCACGTAGGCGCCCAGTCGGGCGAGCTCGTCGGCCGTCGGCTGGCGGCCGAGCGCAGCGAGGAAGAGCGCCTCCAGCTTCCCGGCGGTGTCGAGGAACGGGGCGCCGGCGACGGCGCGGAGGGTGGGGGCGGTGGCGGGGTCGGTCAGGGCGGCAGTGGCGGGGCCGTTCATCAGGGCGAGGCTCTGGAGGATCGACCGGCGGGCGTCGGCGGCCCGCTCGACGCGGAACCGGGCGGCGAACGCGGTCCGGTCGCGGCGGGCGTTGAGCGGGTCGAGGTCGGTCCGCTCCGGCGGCAGCCCGGCGGCGGTGCGAAGGCTGTCGTACAACTGCCCCCCGCTTAGCCCGCGGACCGCCGCCCGGGCGAACAGCCGCGGCTCGGCGCTGCCCCCCGCCGGCACCACCGACGACAGCTGGTAGCCGCGGCTGAGCACGAGCGCCGCCGTCAGATGATTCAGGTCGAAGTCGGACTCCGTGAATGCTTTCGCCAGCTCGTCGAGCAGTTCTGGGTGGCTCGGCGGGTCCTCGCCGCTGAGGTCGTCGAGCGGCTCGACCAGCCCGGTACCGAACAATTGCGCCCACACCCGGTTGACGGCGTTGCGGGCGAAGTACGGGTTGTCCGGCGCCGTCACCCAGCCGGCGAGAAGCCCGCGGCCGGTGTCCGGCGTGACCGCGGCGGGCCACGCCGGTGCCGCGCCGGCGAGCAACACCGGGCCGACCGCGCGCGGGGTGTTCGGCACCGAGAGTTCGAGCCGGCCGTTCTCGGGGCGGGCGAAGAACGCGGCGGTCTGCCAGAACTGGTCGCGGGTCCAGCGGGCGAAGGGGTGGTCGTGGCACTGGGCGCAGTCCAGGTTGATGCCGAGGAACGCCCGGGTCGTGGCGGCGGCGAGGTTTTCCGGCTTGAACTCGTTGGCGGTGAGGAACGTCGCCGGCGGCTGCGCCGGGCTGGTGCGGGCGCGCGGCGCGGTGAGCAGGTCGCGGACGACGCGGTCGTAAGGGGCGTTGTCGCGGAGCCGGGCGACGAGCCAGGTTTCGGCCTCCTCGCCGAGTGTGGAACCCGGCTGGTCGGCCTGCGGCACCCACTCGCGCCGCCAGATGGTCGCCCTGTGCCGCGCGTACCCCGGCGCCGCCAGCAGCCGCGCGACGAGCCCGTCGCGCTTGTCGGCGGCCGGGTCGTCGAGGACGGCGCGGACCTCGGCGGCGGTCGGGACTCGGCCGATCAGGTCGAGGTAGACGCGGCGGGTGAACGCGGCGTCGTCGGCCGGGGCGGCCGGGCGGACCTTCTCCGCCGCCCAGCGTGCCGCGAGGTGACGGTCAACGACCGCCGCGAGCACACGGGCGTCCGCCGCCCGGGTAGCGCTTGGGACGACGGCGAGCAGGCAGGCGGCAACGACGAACCTCACGCAGGGCTCCGGTGGGGGCACGTCTCGGGCGGCCAATGGCGGCGTGCCGCCGGGCCAAGGCAACCCGTGTGCCGCTCACCTTCGCCGGGAAAAACGCGAGGTTCTGAACCGACTGCGGCGGCGATGCGGTTAAGCCGTGACCGCGCGCGGTCACGGCTTGGACAACGCCGGGCGGGCGCCGGCCGGGAGGCTGACCGCCGGCGGGCGAATGCGGCGCGGTGGCTCGTCGAGGCTCCGCAGGAACGCCTCCAGGTCGGCCAGGTCGAGCTTGTTCAGCCCGAGCGGCTTCAGCTGCACGGACTTCGCCGGGAACAGCGGGTCGGCCTTGAACTTCTCCCCGGGCCGGAGCGTCAGCATCCCGGCGCTGTACATCCGCAGCACGCCGTCGAGCTCGAACAGGCCATTGTGCATGTACGGCCCGGTGCGACCCACGTCCCGCAGCGGCGGCGTGCGGAACGCTCCTACGTCCTCGGCCCTCTTCGTGATCCGGTAGCGGCCGAGGTCTTCGAGCTCGCGGCCGTAGTAGCTGAGGCCGACGTTGTGGAACCGGCCGTCCGAGAGCGTCGGCCCGTTGTGGCAGTTGAGGCAGCGGGCGTCGGTGCGGAACAGGTGGAGCCCGCGGACCTCGGCGTCGGTCAGCGCGTCGGCCCGGCCTTTCAGAAAGGCGTCGAACCGGCTCCGCCCGCCGACCAGCGTGCGCTCGAAGCACGCGACCGCCTTCGCCACCCGGTCCGGGGTGACGGCGCGGTCGCCGAACGCCTTCTCGAACAGTTCCGGGTAGCCGGGCGCCGCCGCCAGCCGTGCGGTCACGTCCTTGTCGTCGGCACGCATCTCGTCCGGGTTGGCGAGGACCGCCTTCACCTGGTCTTCGAGCGACGCCGCGCGACCGTCCCAGAACAGCACCGGAAGGAACGCGCTATTCGCCACCGCCGGCGCGTTCCGCTTGAGCGGGGTGCGGCCGTGGCCGAACGACGTGGTACGGCCGTCGGCCCAGGCGAGGTCCGGGTCGTGGCACGACGCGCACGCGATCTGACCGGAGCCGGACAGCCGCGGGTCGAAGAACAGCGCCTTACCGAGCTCGGCCCGGTCCTTCGAGAACGGGTTGTCGGCGGGGTGCGGGGCGTCCGGGAGGAGCCCGAGCTCGCGGTGCGGCACGCCGGCGTCGAGCGTCGGCCGCGGCCACTCGGCGGGCGGCTTGACGTAGGCCACGCGCAGCTCGGTGGCGCAGGCGGTCGCCTGTTCGGCAGTCGGCTCCGGGCGCTGCGGCACGGCGTCCTGCGCCAGCCCGACCCCACCCGCGGCCACCACCAGCCCGATCACCCACGCCCGCATCACCAGTCCCTCGTCATGACCTCGCCGCCGGCCCGCGTCACCAGTGCCGCGACCGTGCCTGCCGACGCCGACGCGCGCGGGAACCGCACGCTCCCGTCGGTGAGCGACACGTTCGCGCCGCCGGTGTGGAAGGCGTAGACCGAGTATATGTTGTTGCAGTTGACCATGCACGGCCCGGGCTGTGTCATGGCCGCGGGGTCCGACCCGGTGGTGTACCCACGGATGACCGAGGCGATCGGCTGTGCCCACCCACCGTTCGGCCCCCCGACGACGCCGCGTCCGTCTTCCCGGATCACCAGTTGTCCGGCCACCCGCCCGTGTCGATCAATAGGAGTGTGTTCGAGGTGCCGTCGGTGATCTCCACCAGCCGGGTGTGGATGTTCTTGTCGGTGCTGCACGCCCCGTCGATGCTCCCCGGTTTCGAGTCGGTGATGACCGGCCCGTACAGGTTGGCGCTGACGCCGAGCTCGACCGTGTAGTCGGCGATCGCGAACCTCTTCCTGGACAGCGTGCTGATCCGCGGGTTGTTCGGCGTCGAGGGGCAGACGAGGGTGGCGATCGGGGTGGCGATGGGGTCAACCCCAAGGCCATCTGACCCCCATACCCCAAGCTGGCCAGCTTCAGTCGGTACGGCCTAGAGTCGCTGCACAATGGGTTGCGGGTCGATGCGGCGTGCGCCCCTGATACCGAATCCGGCTGATGCGTAACCCTCTCCAACTCCGGGAGGGTTTCCATGAAGCGACTACCTGTTGTTGAGCACCTGAGTCACGAACAGATTGACCGCCGATACCGCGGTTGCCTCGACGCGGCCGAGAAGACCCGCTGGCAGGTG
>JAFKFQ010000105.1 GCA_017308215.1 bacterium
AACGGATTCCGCGCACGGATGCGACCCACACGACCGCGAGACCGGCCGTGCGTACCGCGGTATTCCTCCTCATCCCCGCCGGCCTCTCCGCCGGAGCCATCTTCGGCCCGACGCCGCCCGCCGCGGCCGTCGGCCAAGGCGAACCCATCGCCCGCCCCTAAGCCGTCGCGCCGAAGCTCGCCCCGCCCTCGCCGGCGCTGTCGTGCGCCGCGGCGTCGTGCCACGGCGGCGGGCAGGCGGGGGCGAAGGGGAGCGAGCACACCACCTGGGCAATGGACCTGACGCGCAACCCGCCGGTCGCGCACGACCCGCACGCCCGCGCCTACCGCGTCCTGTTCAACGAGGACTCGGTCCGCATCGCCAAGCTCCTCGGCGGCGCCCCCGCCCACCTGCGGCACGATTGTCTCAGCTGCCACGCCGTCCCGGGGACCGACCCGCACGTGATCCCCGACAGCATCGCCGAGGGGGTGGGCTGCGCGGCGTGCCACGGGGCGGACGAGAAGTGGCTGACGGTCCACTACCTCCCCGGTTGGAAACAGCTGTCGAACCGGCAGAAGGCGGACTACGGGTTCACCCCCACGAAGAACCTCGTGGCCCGGGTGTCGGCGTGTGCGGCGTGCCACGTCGGCGACTCGACCCGCGAGGTGAACCACGACCTGATCGCCGCCGGCCACCCCCGGCTGAACTTCGAGTACACCCGCTTCCACTTCAGCCCCGCGTACCGCAAGCACTGGGCCGACCCCGAACCAGACCGCGTGACGAAGGTCAACGAGTTCGAGGTGCGGGCGTGGGCGATCGGCCAAGTTGCCAGCCTGCGGGCGGCGGCGGACCTGCTCCGCGCTCGGGCCGAGAAGGCGGGCGGCACTTGGCCGGAGTTCGCCGGACACAGCTGTTACGCCTGCCACCAGACCGTCGGTGACCGCGACCCGAGGGGTGTGGCCGGACCAACCCGGGCGCTCGGCTGGCCGGCGTGGGAGCCGTGGTACACCACCGCGGTGCCCGCGGCCCTCGCCGTGGGCAAGGACATGGCCGCGGGCCTTCCGACAGACGTCGGGGAGAAACTGGTGGCCTTGCAGAAGGTCATGAACCGGCCCGAGTCGACCCGGGAGAGGGGCCGCGGCGACGCCAGGGCGGCGGCCGCCGCCTTGGTCGGCGCGCTCGATCGCTGGCTGGCGGTTATCCAGGTCGCCGAGGACAACCACCACCTTGCCCTCCCGACCGATACCCCGGCGCGGGTGGCGGTGCGGCTGGCCGGCTCGGCGACGGGGGCGACGGAGTGGGACGAGTTGGCTCAGCAATACCTTGGGTGTGCAGCGGCGTATCACGCGACCGGCGGACATGCGGGGCACCCCGACTGGACTGAGCCCCTGACCGCGATTAAGACGGGTCTCGCCTTCCCCCGCTCGGGCGGGGTGCGGTGGGACAGCCCGGTCGGGTTCGACCGGGACAAGATGAATCAGGTGCGCATGCCCTTCCTGCGGCTGACCGGCGGGAACGGAACTCCGGGGGGTGACCGATGACCACGCAGGCGGAACGGGTCGGGCGGGCGATCGGACTGGCCGCGGGCACGCTCGGGTTAGCGGTTGCGCTGGCGGCCGCCGGACTCGGTGCCCAGGCGGCCCAGAAGGAGGAGTCGGCGCAAAAGGTTGCCGCCCAGCCGGCCGGCGAGAAGTCGTTTACCTTGGAAGGGGCATCGATTTGCCAGAAGTGCCACAATGAGTCGGACCCCACGACTGTACCAGAGTACAAGCAGACTTTGGGGTACGAGTTCATCCGGCTCTGGGAGAACAAAATCTGGGGGGCCTACGATCTCCACTCGTTGGCGTACAAGAACTTAGCCACCACCGAATGGAAGAACGAAGCCGACGAGGTGATTGCCCGGCCCAATGTGACAGCCGTCCGAATGGAAACCAACCTACGCCAGGCGCTCCGCCAAGCGGGTAAGGATGACAAGAACTACACGGTCGCCGCGGACTCCCGCTGCCTCGCCTGCCACGCCAGCGCCAAAGTGCCGCCGGCCCGTGCGCTGGTTGAGACGAAGTGGACGGCCGCCGACGACTACAACACCGACACCAAGGACGGCGTCGGGTGCGAGATGTGTCACGGCCACGGGTCAGCGTACCGCGATCCGCACCAGCTCTCCAAGCTAGACAAGAAGAGCGCGCCCCCGGGGGCGATCCGTTCGGTCGCGTGGCGGGAGTGGGATCCGGTCGAGAAGAAGTCCAAGGAGTTCGGGCTGGTAAACCTCCGCGACCCCGCGGTCGCCACCGCCCGGTGCGCGTCGTGCCACGTGGGGAACCTCGACGAGGGGCGGTTCGTCACGCACGAGATGTACGCCGCCGGTCACCCCCCGCTGCCGCCGCTCGACCTGATCGCCTACACCCGCGAGCAACCCCGCCACTGGGGGCTCCCGTCCGAGATGCCATACCTCACCGGTCTCGCCAAGCGCGACGCCGAAAAGGCGTGGAAAGTGTTCCACTACCGGGCCGGGGAATCGGCCGTCACCCGCCGGTTCGCCGAGTCCGCCGTCGCCACCCTGCGGGCCAACCTCGACCTGACCGCGCAACTGGCCGCGGACGCGACGAAGACCGGCGGCGGGCTCGACTTCTCGGCGTTCGACTGCTACGCCTGCCACCACGACCTGAAGTACCCCAGCGACCGCCAGGCGCGCGGGTACCTGGGGCCGCCCGGCCGCCCACTATTCCGGCCCGCCCCGTTCGCCCTCGCCCGTGTGGTCGCCGACCACGCCGCCGGGCTCAAGGGTGGCGAGGCGCTGTCCGGCAAGGCGGCCGCCCTGTTCGAGGTCGAAAAGGAACTCGCCCGGGCGTTCGGGGCGAAGACGTTCGGCGACCCGGCGCTGATCCAGAAGGCGGTCGCCAAGGGGACCGGACTGACCGACGAGACGCTGGCCGCGCTCCAGAAGTTGACCTACGACCCGACCGCCCGGGACGGGTTGCTTGCCGCAGTGGAGGCGGCCGCCCGTCAGGGGGCGGACCCGAAGGCGATGGCCGTCGGCCGCCTCCCGGTCGCGGATCCGGAGGTCGCACAGCTGTACGCCTGGGCCTACGAGACCCTCGCCCTCGATCGCGCCGGCACGGTCGTGGACCCGAAGGCGGGACCGCCCAAGCCGCCGGCGGACGTAGAGGCACTGCACGCCAAACTCAAGGGGTTCGTCGTCACCCGGCTCCGCCCCGGTGCGGTCTTCTACGGGGAACAACAACCGAAGGGTGGCCTCCCGGCACCGAACTTGGAGTCCGTGGACCGACGGCTCCAGCAGCGGATGGCGGTCTTCAACAACTTCCAGGCCGACCCGTTCCGCCGCGCGTTCGCCGAGATCGGTCCCCCGAAGAAGTAGGCCGCGCCGCCACCGGCCCGCTACACCAGCCGAGCCCGGGGCGCTCGCCCCCCGGGCTCGGTCACTTTCCCCTCCCGGAGCCCGCCCCATGACCCGCCGGTTCTGCGCCACCGTCTTCGTCCTCGCCGCGACAGCGTTCGTCGCACTCGGCCAGGACGCCGTCAACCCCGCTACCAAGGCCGCCCCGCGCGACGAGAAGTGGATGGCCCGCCACGAGTCGTTCGTCATGCGGGCGAAGGCCGGCGGGGTGGACGTGCTGTTCCTCGGCGACTCGATCACCCAGGGGTGGGAGGGGAACGGCAAGGCGGCGTGGAAGGAGCACTTCGAGCCGCTCACGGCCGCCAACTTCGGCATCGGCGGCGACCGCACCGAGCACGTCCTCTGGCGCATCACCGAGGGGAAGGAGTTGGAGGGGATCAACCCGAAGGTGGCCGTCGTCATGATCGGCACGAACAACAGCGGCGCCAACTCGGCCGACCAGATCGCCGAGGGCGTGACGGCGATTGTCAAGGAGCTCCGCAGGCAGCGGCCCGAGACGAAAGTGTTGCTCCTCGCCGTGTTCCCGCGCAGCGAGAAGGCCGGGAAGGACCTTAAGGACATGCCCAAGATCGCCGCGGGCGAGCTGCGGCCGAAGATCAAGGCGATTAACGACCGCATCGCCAAGCTCGACGACGGCAAGGCGGTGAAGTACCTCGACATCGGCGAGAAGTTCCTGGGGCCGGATGGTAGCCTGGCGCGCGAGGTGATGCCCGACTACCTCCACCTGTCGCCGAAGGGGTACACCATCTGGGCCGAGGCGATCAAGGGGCCTGTGGCGGAGATGCTCAAGCAATAGCGACCCGCCGCTTGACGCCGGGCGCGTCGGCCTTAAGATACCCACACGATACGCCCGCCGGTGGGGCGAATGCCGAGGTGGCGGAACTGGCAGACGCGCTAGATTCAGGTTCTAGTGGCCGTAAGGTCGTGGAGGTTCAAGTCCTCTCCTCGGCACTGTAAGCAGGACAAGGGGTTACGGCGAAAGTCGTGACCCCTTCTTCGTTTCCCCTCCCGCGTTCGTGTAACTCTGGTGTAACAGCGTTGCCGCCGTGTTGGTCCGCGTGGCCCTGACGAGGGCGAAGCCGTGGCGTCGATTCACCGCGACCCGAGGACGGACACCTTCCTGCTCATGTTCCGCTACGGCGGCAAGCAGTACCGCAAGAGCCTGAAGACGGCCGACGAGCGCGAAGCCGAGCGGCTCAAGGGGGGCATCGAGACCACCCTGCTCGAACTGGAGCGTGGCCGGAGGCAGCTACCGGCGGATGCCGACCTCTGGCAGTTCCTCGTCTCGGGCGGGCAGCGCGCTCAGAAGGCCGAGGCCCCGACCGTCGTCACCCTCGACCAGTTGTTCACCCGGTACGAGCAGGAGATGCCGCCGGGCACGATGGAGGCCAACTCGCTCGCCACCATCCGCATCCACCGGGACCACCTCCTCCGACTCCTCGGCCGCCGCGCACCGGTGCAGACCGTCACGACAACGACCCTCCAGCGCTACATCAACGACCGCGCCGGGGAGTCGTACCGCGGGAAGCTCATCTCCCCACGGACCATCAAGAAAGAAGTGACGACCCTCCGCTCGGTCTGGAACTGGGGGAAGGACCACGGCATCGTGACCGGGGAGGCCCCGACCAAGGGGCTCAAGTACGCGAAGGAGGCGAAGAAGCCCGGGTTCATGACCTGGGAGGAAATCGAGCGCCGCGTGGCGCGGGGCGGCTTGACCGACGAACAGGTCAGCGAGCTCTGGGACGCGGACTTCTTGAGCAGGGAGCAGATTGACGCCTGCCTGGAGCACGTCCGCACCGTCCCGACCGCCTCGTTCGTCTACCCGATGTTCGTGTTCGTCGCCCACACCGGGGCGCGGCGCAGCGAGATGATTCGGGCGCGGGTCGAGGACCTCGACTTCGCGGACCGACTGGTGACCATCCGGGAGAAGAAGAAGGACAAGACCAAGACGGAGACCGAGCGGCGGGTCGAGATGAGCCCGCTACTCGAACGGGTGATGCGGGACTGGCTCGACCGCCACCCGGGCGGCCCGCACGCCTTCTGCCACGCCGAGGTGGTGGCCCGGAGCCGGAAGCGGAGCCGGACGACCGGGCACAAGAGCGGGAAGGACCGTCCGACCTCGAAGACTGCCAGGGACGCCGGTATCAACGAACGGCATGACCGCCCGGCGTTCGAGCCGCTCACCAAGGACGAGGCGACGCACTACTTCAAGAAGGCCCTCGCCGGCAGCAAGTGGGAGGTGGTTCGCGGGTTCCACGTCTTCCGGCACTCGTTCGCCTCGAACCTGGCACGCAAGGGCGTGAGTGCCAAGCTCATCGACAGCTACATGGGCCACCAGACCGAAGAGATGCGGAACCGCTACCAGCACCTTTTCCCCGCAGAGCGCGAGAGTGCCATCCGGAGCGTGTTCGGGGATTAGCGTTAGCGGCGGCCGAAGAGGTACGTGCCCACGGGTGCCGGCCCCTTGTTCTGAAGGGTCGTCACCGACTCGTGGGTCAGGCGCCACTCGCCCGTGCGCCCCTTGCCGTGGACCTTGTAGGCGCCCTCGACCTGACCCTTGTTGCACCACTGGCGGACGGTCCACTCGGACCGACTGAGCCGCTCGGCCGCCTCCCACGTCGTGTACGCCTCTTTCACGACGGTGAGCGACTACGCAACCAGCCCGCCCATCGCTGCCCGCATCCGGCACCGGCCGACGGCCCGGGCGGTCGTGCGTGGATTCCTCCGGCCCGTGGTCTGGGGCGCGCGGGTAGCACTGAGGAGTCGGACGTAGGCGCCCGAATCTCAAGCAGGAGGGGCGGCGGCCTCGACCTCCCACCGCAATTGCGTCGCCAGCCCCCGCGCGGCCGCGACGGCGAACCCGCGCATCGCCTCGGCTCCCCGCCGCGCCTCGGCCGAGCCGGGGTCCACCGGCATCTCCTCCAGGGTGTCGGCGAACCGGTCCAGTACGGAGGAGGCGGCCGCCAGGTTCGTCGCCCGGAGCAGCTCGTGCGCGGGGTCGGTCGGGGGCGGGGCAAAGTTGGTAATGCTCATTGCAATGAGTACCTCGTTACGATTGGGAATCAGGTCGGTCGGGTCGGAGTCGTCTGGAACGCGCCCCGCCTTGTACCCGCCCGCCTCATTAGCAAAATGGCCTCAACGTCCACGCCGGAGGCACTCATGTCAGTCCGCCCACAGACCCTCGTCTTTGCGGGACTATCCATCGTCGGTATGACTATGCTCGGGGCGGTGGGGTTGCTCGTCGTCTTCGCGCCGTGGCGGTCGAACACGGCCGCCGACTACCGGCCCGAGCCGGCCTACCGGCCGGTCGCCAAAGACCCCGAGGAGCTGATGCTCGCCGAGGTGCGGGCCTACTTCGAGGGCCAGAAGCGGGGCGAACAATACCCCGGGGTGAAGTCCTTCAACACCTGTCGGGGGTACGCCGTCGTGTCCGTCCAGTGCTTCCCGGACGTCCCCGAGTCCCTCGCCCTCCCCATCGACCAGGGCGGGCGGGTCAAGGCCGCGGGGACGGGCACGGTAGTCGCCCGCGTCGAGTACAGCGATGCCCGCGGGGTGCCGCTGGTCCGAGACTGGAAGGTTCTCCTGTACCTCCCCGAGGGCAGCACCGCGTGGACCATCTACGCCGTCGAGCCGTAGGCGTTACCGGTCGGCCCGCAGCGGCCGCGGCGCGTCGGGGAATCGGGCCTCGAACTCCTGGGACAGCCGCTCGGTGATGCGGCTTTCCAGCATGGTCTTGAACCGGTCCTCCATCCCCGCGAACGCCTCGGCGCCGTTCAGAATCACCTCGGTCGTGAAGTTGCCGCTCAGCGTGACCTCCCCCTTGAACTTCTCAAGTGCTCCCGCCAGCTTCTCCGCGCCGGCGTTGAAGCCCTGGAGGGCCGACGCCAGCAGCCCGGCCGGGGCCGCGAACCCGGTCAGCGCCACCCCCAGGTCCTTCGAGTGCCCGGCGAATTGGTCCATTACCGTGCGGGTTTCCTGCGACAGGCCGAGCATCCCGCTCGCGCCTGGGCCGCCGCCCGCCGACCCGCCGGGGACCATCCCGCCCGTGGCGAACCGGTGGACGCGGTTCAGGTTCGCGGCGCCGAGGGCCGAGACCGCCGGCCGCGAGAAC
>JAFKFQ010000106.1 GCA_017308215.1 bacterium
GGGCGGGCAACGTGGGCGACCCGTCGTCGTGTCGGGCCACCGTACCAACGACCGGCCGGCGCTTGGTCGGGATCGTATCCGACCCCGACCAAGCGCCGGCCACAGACGGGCCGCGGCGGTTCGCGCGGTTTTCACTTGCCCCGGCCGAGTGACCCGGCCTATAGCATCGGGGGACGCTCGCCCGACTGCCATTCGGAGGGGTCATGTTCCAACACTCCCGCCGGGCGTTCACGCTGATCGAGCTGCTGGTGGTGGTCGCGATCGTCGCGGTCCTCGTCGGCCTGCTCCTCCCCGCCGTCCAGAAGGTCCGCGCGGCCGCCGCCCGCTCCGCGTGTAGCGACAACCTGCGGCAGATCGCCCTGGCGGCGCACCACTATGAGAGCACCTACCGGGTGCTGCCGCCCGGTTACCTCGGCCCGGTGCCGGAGACCGACCCCGCCACGGGGCCGCCGCACTACCAGAACCAGTTCGTCGGGATGCTCGTGTACCTCCTGCCGTTCGTCGAGCAAGAGAACCTGCTGCGGCAGCTGGAGGCGGCCCGCGGCCCGGGGTGGAATACGGACGTGGGCTACTCCAACCAGAGCCCCGGCGCCAAGCCGGCCCCGTGGTACGCCACGCTGAGCGGGCACCCGGTCCAGCAGGTGGCCGCCACCGCGGTCAAGACGTTCCGCTGCCCGGCGGCCACCCCGGACCTGGCCGTGGGCGCGATCTACCTGTTCCACCAGAGCCACTACGCCAACGGGCAGGTCACCTACGGCCACAACGAGTCGCGGCCGGGGGCGGCCGTGACCCGGCCCGGCGGGACCAACTACCTCGGGGTGGCCGGGATGGGGCAGGGGATGGCCCCGTGGTGGAAGAAGTACGAGGGGGTGTTCGGCAACCGCACCCGGACCACCCTCCCCGGCATCCCCGACGGGACCAGCAACACGCTGTTCGTCGGCGAGACCTGCGGGCTCCTCTTCTACAGCAAGCTGAACCTGTACAACGGCACCCCCGACGCCGAGTTCCGGTGGGAGGACTACCCGCCGGTGGAGCACGGGTGGGTCGCCTGCGGGGCGCTGGTCACCGACATGGGGCTGGCCCAGGGGCCGTGGTCGTCGCGGTTCCAGTTCGGCAGCAACCACGCCGGGGTGGTCCAGTTCGCGATCGCCGACGGGTCGGTCCGCGCACTCCGCCCGGCCGGGACGAACAACCGGGCGGCGAACGACGGCACCGGCGGCGCCCGGGAGTGGTGGGTGTTCCAGGCGATGGCCGGGCGGACCGACGGCGAGGTGATCGACCCGGCGGCCCTGGGCGGCTGACCCGGGGCAGTGTGGTGCGGCCCTCCGTGCCGCCTCCCGTCGGGTGCGGGAGGGGCGCGGACGCGCCGGACGAGACCCGAGGTGTAAAGTCATGGGCGCGAAATCGTGCTTGTGGGTGCTCGTCGCCGCACTCGGACTCGGGTGGGAGGTCGCGGACCGCCTGTTCCCGCAGCCGGAAGGGGCCCTGCGGCCGCGGACCTTCCGCAACCGCGTGGAGTGCGCCCTGGAACGATGGGGCCTGATCCCGCTCGACCCGTTCCGGCACATCGAGGGGTGAGCACCTGTCGGGCGGTGGCGGCCGCCCCCCCGCGCCGCGGACGCCGGGTGCGGTTCGGCCCCGCGGGAGCGGGAGTGTACCGGAGCCTCACTTGGAGATCGCAACACGCCCGCCCGCACCGCCGCCGCCGCCGCGCGACATCTGGGCGCACGTCGCGTGGGCCGGGTTGTTCGCCGTGAACCTCGTCGTCTCGGTCCTGCTCGGCGCGGTGCTTACGCACCGCGGCGGGTGGGTTGGCATGGTCGCGGGCGTCGGCGTGATGTTCGCCGTCTGGCAGGTCGTCGTCCCGCGCCACGCCGCGCTCCGGGCCGCACTCATCCCCGGCGCGATGGCGCTCGCCGTCGCACAGTTCTTCCCACTCGTCCACTACCTCGCGGGCACCGCCGCCGTCCTCGTCGTCTGCGGCGGGCGTGAGCCCTTCTCCGGGGCGCCGCTCACGGAACTCGAGGGGTTCGCGGCGACCGCCCTGACGGGCGTGCTGTTGTGGTGCGCGGCGGCGGTCATCGGGGTAGCGCTCCGGCTCGCGGACCGGTGCCTCGTGTGGGCCTTCGACCGCCTCGCCGTCGTCGACGCGGCCGGACGCCCCGGGGGCGGCCGGTGGTAGATCACGTGACCGGGACGGGAACTCCTGGTCCGCCAGTGGTCCGGCGGCGCCCGCCCCTGGACCACCGGCGAGGCACGGGCGCGGCGGATGGGCACACCCGCCGGGGCGGTCCCGGCGGGCGGTTCGGCGATCAAGACGAGCTGCGCGACCGGCGCACGAGGGGCGCCCCCGCACCCCCGGTGTTGGTCCGGCGGAGGGCGCTCGGATGGAGCCGCTGACAGCGGACGGCGAGCAGGACCCCGGGGCGATGGAGGCCGCGCGCCGCGCCACCGCCGACCGCATCCGGGCGGCGGCCGGCGACCGGGCCGCGGTGGCCGCCGCCGTCGACCAGTTCCTGGATTTCGGCGACGCCGGCGAGTATTCCCCGGCCGAACTGTGGGACCACTTTGCCGCCGCACCCCCGACCGTGCCGGAGTTGGCCGGGTGCGACGCGGCGGCCGCCGACCGGGTGGTCCGGGTCTTCGCGGCCCGCACGAATGCACGGTATGGGGACGGCCGGCCGCTCCCGGCGGACTGGCCCTGGCGGGAGGAAGGGCCGCCCCCTTGCACCCGACGGCGGATCGGTCACGCGGGGGCGATGCACTGGCTACTCGTCTTGCTCGCCGCTACCGCCGGCGGCGCCGTGACCGGCGGCGTGGGGATGCTCGCCTACTGCGAAGTGGGCCGTGAGGGCGGCGGCTTCAATCCCTGCCCGTTCTATGCGTTGCTCTTGGGAGCCCCGTGGGGGGCGGTGCTCGGCCTCGTCAGCGGTGTGGCCCGGTTGGTGCAGCGGGGCACGCGAGAGCCGAAGCCCTGACCCGGCGTTGCAAACACCTGACCGACGCGTGGCGTTCCCGGCTCGCGTTCCCGGCGGCGTTCCCGGGTGTACCCTGGGGGTGAGAGTATGGGGACGCCACTCCGGGAACGCCAAGGCCGGAGCGACGGAAGACCCGAGCCGAAGGCGCCGGACTCACGCCGGCCGTGCATCCGGGCGAACGGCCGGCGTAAGCCGGCTGGTCGTTGGTACAGGTGCCTGACGCGGCGCCCGGTCACCCGGATGGTCCGCTCGGGCGTCTGTACCAACGACCAGCCGGCTCACGCCGGCCGTTCGTCCCGTCGGGAGGGGGCACCCCTCCCGACGGGTTACTTCTTCGACCCGGTCAGCGAGCGGAACGCGATCGCCCGGCGCACGGCCGGCGGTTGCGGGGCGTCCTTGCCCATGACCGCGTGCCACAGGATCTCGTTCAGCTCGAAGTCGTCGATCCGGTCGTACTCGGAGAAGTCCATCTTGCCCGACCGCTCGGCCCCGTAGGCCAGCTTCGTGTTCACGGCGTCGAGGTCGATCCGGGCCGGCTCGTGCTTGTACGCGGTGAGGTCGGCCGTGTCCGTGAAGCTGTTGAACATCGGGCGGGCGGCCGCGTCGTACTGGCTCAGCGGCTCCAGCCCCAGGATCAGCTCCATCGTGCGGATCATGCTGACCGTCGAGTACTGTGTGCTGTCCACCGCCTTCCGCTTCGTGTACGGCGAGACGACCAGCCCGACGGTGCGGTGCGCGTCCACGTGGTCCGGGCCGTTCTGGGCGTCGTCCTCGATCACGAAGATCGCCGTCTCCTTCCACAGCGGGCCGTTCGAGATGTGCTCGACGATCCGCCCCAGCGCCAGGTCGTTGGAGGCCACGCACGCCTCCGGGGTGAACGCCCCGACCGTGGTGCCCGAGGTGTGGTCCTCGCCGAGGCTCATGACGATGAACCGCGGCATGGTGCCCGCCTTCACGAACGCGTCGTACTCCTTCAGGAAGACGTCGGCGTTGTCGGTGTCGCGGACCCGCTGGCCCTTGACCTTGGGCAGGCCGTAGTCCGGGCACATGTGGCCGACGAGGCCGGGGACGCGGGCCTCCATCTTCAGGGCGCCCTGGCCGTCGCTGACCCGCTTGCCGTACTCGCCGTAGCTGCGGTACGACAGGCCGGCGCGGTTGCAGGCGTCCCAGAGGTAGCCGGAGGGCGCCTTCTGGAGGTGGTTGTCGTCGTCGTCGTCTACCCCGGCGCGACGGCTGTAGGTCAGGTGCCAGTCGCGGGCGATGTAGTCGGTGTTGTAGGCCATCGTGCTCCACGGGTGGCCGTCCCGGCTGACCTGCCCGTTGCAGTACAGGTTGTCGAGCAGCACGAACTCTTCGGCCAGCTTGTGGTGGTTGGGCGTGACCTTCCGCGGGAACATGCACAGCGCCGGGTCGCCGTTCCCCTTCGGGTTCGGGCCGGCGGCGAGGTCGCCGAACACCTGGTCGTAGGTCCGGTTCTCCTTGATGACGTAGAGGACGTACTTGATCGGGCTGGGGGCGCCGACCCGCGTCGGGACCGCCGTCCGCCCGGCGTGCGGGACCGCGGTCAGGAGCGCGTCCGAGTAGGGGCAGTTGCGGTAGACGAGCGCCGTGTACTCCTTCAACTGCTTCTCGAACGCCTCGCCCGCGACCGGCACCACCGACAGGGCGCCGCTGATCGTCGTGCCGATGTACGGGAACTTGCCGTCCCGCCCGGCCGGGCCGTCCTTCTTGACGATCGGGTTGGCCTTCGTCTGCAGCCCCTTGCCGGTGCCGACGAGCAGGTTCTTGCCGTCCGGCGTGACGGCCACGGCGGTCGGGTACCAGCCCGTCGGGATGAAGCCGCGCACGGCCGACTGCCGCGGCGTCTCCACGTCGATCACGGCGACGCAGTTGTTGTCCGCGTTGGCCACGAAGAGGGTCTTGCCGTCCGGCGCCAGGGCGAGGGCGTCCGGCGTGCTCCCCTCCGGCGACCGCGGGAACAGGGCGGTGAAGATCGTCTCCACCACGACCCCGCGCCGCGTGTCGACGACGGCGACGGTGTTGCTGCTCGCGCAGGCCACGAACAGCCGGCCGTCGGCGTGCAGGGTCATCTGGTTCGGGTGCTCGCCGACGGGGATGGTGTTGACGACCCGGAGCGCGGCCGGGTCCACGACGAAGACCTGGCTGCCGGCCCAGTCGCTCACGTAGAGCTGCGTCCGGCCGACGACGACGTCGTAGGGCCGGGCGTTGGCCTTGAGCTGGAACCGCTTACTCGCCCCCTGCTTCAGGTCGTGCACGGCCAGCTCGCCGAGGTTGATGTCGAGCGAGTAGAGGGTGTCCTTCGCCTCGTCGAGGGCGAGGCCGCTGAGGAACGACCGCGGGCCGGGCGGCGGCACGGGCGATTCCTTCGCCGCGTCCTTCTTCGGCTCGGCGTCGGTCTTCGGCTCGTCGTCCTTCGCCTTGGCCTTGGCCTTCGCCTTGGCCTTGGGGGCGGGGGCCGGCTCGGGCGGGCTCGTCCGCTTCAGCTCGTCGCCGGCCAGGTCGAACGTGTGGAGGCTGCCGTGGCCGCCGCCGGCCCACCAGACCTTCCCTTCGGCCTTGTCGACCGCGAGGCCGAACCAGCTCTGCTGGCTGGTGCCGGTGGCCACGGCCTTCGGCTCCCCGCCGGCGATGTCGACGAGTTGCAGGTTGTGTGCGTTGAACCCGCTCGTGGCGACGAGGGCGCGCTTGCCGTCCTTCAGCGGGATGATGTTGAGCGGCAGGTCGGACGTGACGAGGTGCTTGCCCGCCGGCGTGAGGTGCCAGCCGTTGGGGAGCAGGTAGCCGGTGGCCGTCGGCCCGGCGAACCGCGGGTTGTCCTTGTCCTTATCCTGCGCGAACCCGGGCGCCCCCGGGATCAGGCAAATCATCGGGAGCAGCCAGCGCACGGTGCGTCCTCCGGAGCGGTTTGGAGATGCCGGTCATGGTAGGCTCCGCCGTCGCCGGCGCCCGTGAGGATGCGGTGAAGTTTGTGCGCTGGGGCCGAACGGCCGGGGCAGAAGTGACGGACGCGACGGGGGCCACGCGGGCGGGGTGCGTGAGAACAACGTGGTGGTGCGTCGGTCGGTGCGACGCCCCGTGACACCGCGGGCGGGGCTCCCGGGGCGTTGCCCCGGGCTATCGAATCCCCCCTTCGGGGTGAAGAGGCGTGATTCGATTGGTGGGGCCGGCGAGACGCCGGCCCCACCGGTCGGTGGGGTGGCGGGCTTTCAGGCCAACGGCTTGAGATTCGATAGCCCGGGGCAACGCCCCGCGCCCGCGCCGGGCGTCAGTCGGCTTTCTTGCACGCCACCACGGTGGACGTGGTCTCGGCGATCACCTCCCCCTTGGCGCGCGTCGTCCGCATCTTCTTCACGATGCTGCCGGGGACTTCGTCCGAGATCCACAGCTTGTACTCCACCTCCTGACCGTCCGGCGACTTGATCGTGCCCGCCACCGTCCGCACCTTCATGTCCTTGTCCTCGACCTTCAGCGTGTCCTCCCCGGTCGTGGCGCCGCTCTCCTGGAAGAACTGCACCAGGTCCTGCTTCCGCACCTTGGCCGGGTAGATGTGCCGGGTCGGGGCCGCCTGCACGTAGCCGAGGAACTCCCGCTCGGTGACGACCACCTCGACCACCGCGTGCTTCTCGTTGATCTCGACGAGCTTGCTGGTGAGCCGCCGGTCGGCCACGCCGTCCGGCGTCCACAGCTTGCTGCTCGGGTCGCCCAGCTTCGTCGTCTCCTGGCACACGTTCGTGGAGCCCACCTTGAAGGAGCTCCAGAACTTGTAGAGGGGGTTCTCGACTAGTGGCGCGCCACCCTCCTGCGCCCGGGTCGACGCACCCGCCGCCAGGCCGAGCACCACCCCGACGGCCACCAGCGAGCGAAGGCACGACGTCATGACTCGTCTCCTGAGCGGGCGATCGGTTCGGACACCGCGGCGTGACGGCCCGAGAGCCGAGGGGGCTGGCGGCCGGGCGCGGGTCGGGACCGGTGCGGGCCGAGCATACCATGTGCCGGTCCGGGGGCGCGGCACATGGTATGCTCGGCCCCCGCCCGCCGATCGCCCGTCCACCGCGACCCTTTTCTCCCTCAGGTGGGCCAACCGTGAGCGACTCGAACCGCCGGCAGTTCTTTACGAGCGTTCTGACCCGTCTGGCCCAGGCGGGTGCGGTCACGCTCGCCAGCGCGGCCGCCGCGCCGGCCCGGACCAAGGAAACGGAGTCCGCCGGGGCCGCCGCACCCGGCGACCCCCGGGAGCGGGCCGACGGGCTGGCCGCGGCCGGCGACCTCCCGCCGGACGTCGAAGTCCCCGTGAGCCAGTTCCTCAACCGCGGCTTCGGCTTCCGCCCCGGCTTCGGCGTCTGGCGGAACGGCGGCTGGGGCAACGGCGGCTGGCGCAACCTCCCCTGGAACAACTTCGGCTGGAACAATCTCGGCTGGAACAACTTCCCCTGGAATAACTTCGGCTGGGGCAACGGCGGCTGGCGCAACTGGTGGTAGCGGTGCGGC
>JAFKFQ010000107.1 GCA_017308215.1 bacterium
GACACGCCCGCCGGGCTGGTCGCGCGGCGCGGCGCGGCGTCACTCGGCGACGCCTTCATCGGGTACCTGGAGGAAGCGGCGGGTGAGGAGCCCGGCGCCGAAGCGACCTCCGTGCCGCCGGGCGCCGCCTCCGCCGAGCCGGCCGCGAACCGGTTCTTCAGCCCCCGGCGGGTGCTGAGCTACGCCCGCCGCGAGGCGCTGGAGCTGCGGCGCGACAGGTCGATGAGGAGCTGCCAGAAGCCGTCACGCGCCACCGGATCGACGCCGGAGGTCGGCTCGTCGAGGATCAGCAGCTCGGGCCGGTGGACCAGCGCGACCGCCAGCGACAGCCGCTGCCTCAGCCCGAGCGGGAGCGCGTCCGGCAGGGTATCGAGGACGTGCGACAGGCCGAACCGCTCGACCAGCTCCGCGACGCGCCCCGCGATTTCCGCACGCGGCACGCTGAACAACCGTGCGTGCAGTACCAGGTTCTGCCGGACCGTGAGCTCGGCGTAGAGCGAGAACGCCTGCGACATGTACCCGACGCGCCGGCGCGTGCCGAGGTCGGTCGCGTCCACCGGCGTCCCGAGCAGCCGCGCCTCGCCGCCACTCGCCGGGAGTAGGCCGGTCAGCACCTTCATCGTCGTCGTCTTGCCGCACCCGTTCGACCCGAGGAAGCCGAAGATCTCGCCGCGCTCGATGCGGAAGTTCACGCGGTCCACGGCGACGAAGTCGCCGAACTTCTTGGTCAGCTCGGTCGCCTCGATGGCCGCCGCGCCGCCGGCCGTCGGGCGCGGCGGGATCACCACCTCCTGGTGGCCGCGGCTCTTCTCCTCCGGCAGCAGGGCGATGAACGCGGCTTCCAGCGTACTCGTGCCGGTCCGCGCGAGTAACTCTGCCGGCGTCCCGGTGGCGAGGACGCGCCCGGCGTCCATCGCGACGAGCCAGTCGAACCGCGCCGCCTCGTCCATGTCGGCGGTGGCGACCACCACGCTCATCCCCGGTCGGCCGGCGCGGATGCGGTCGATCAGCCCCCAGAACTGGCGGCGCGAGAGCGGGTCGACGCCGGTCGTCGGCTCGTCGAGGACGAGCAGGTCGGGGTCGTGGATGAGCGCGCAGCAGAGCCCGAGCTTCTGTTTCATGCCGCCGGAGAGCTTCCCGGCGGGGCGGTCGGCGAAGGGGGCGAGGCCGGTCGCGGCGAGCAGTTCGGCGGTGCGGCGCGTGCGCTCGGCGCGGCCGTGGCCGAACAGCCGGCCGAAGAAGTCCACGTTCTCGAAGACGGAGAGCGTCGGGTAGAGGTTCTTGCCGAGCCCCTGCGGCATGTACGCGACGCGCGGGCACACCTGCCTGCGGTGGCCGGCGCCCGCCATGTCGCCGCCGAGTACCTCGACGCGCCCGGCCTGCACCCGGCGGACCCCGGCGACGAGCGCGAGCAGGCTGGACTTGCCGACGCCGTCCGGGCCGATCAGCCCGGCCGTCCGGCCCGCCGGCAGGTCGAGCGTCACGGCGTCGAGCGCCCGGACCTTGCCGTAGGTCAGGCCGACCGCGCTCAGCCGCGCGACCGGCGCGGCAACGGCGGTCACTGCGGCAGCCTCACGTGTAGGTCGGCGGGCCACTCGGCCCGCGGGTCGAGCTGGACGTAGGCCATCCCCGGGAGCCCGGTCTTCACACTACGCACGTACCGCTTCAGCAGGTCCGGGTCGATCCGCGCCTTCACGCGGAACATCAGCTTCTCCCGCTCCTCCGCCGTCTCCACGGTCTTCGGCGTGAACTGCGCCACGTCGGCGACGAACGACACCTGCGCCGGGACGACGTACTGCGGGGCCGCGTCCATGACGAGGTGGACCTCGGTCCCCATGCGGACGCGCCCGGCCTGCGCGGTCGGGAGGAAGAACGTCATGTACACGTCGCCGAGGTCCACCATGTTCAGCACCTTCCCGCCGGCGCCGAGCACCTCGCCGGGCTGGGCGATGCGGTACTGCACGCGGCCGTCGCGCGGCGCCTTGAGGGTGGTGTCCTCGATGTCCGCCTGGAGCCGCTCGATGCGCGACCGGGCGGCGTCCACGCCCGCCTCGGCCTGGATCACCTGCGACCGGGCGGTGGCGAGGGCGGCGTCGGAGGCGGCGACGTTCGCCTTCGCCGCCTTCACAGCGGCCTCCGCGCTGAAGAACTGGACGCGGGCGTTGTCGCGGGCCTCCACCGACCCTGCGCCCTTCGCGTAGGCGTCCTCGGCGCGGTCGCGGCCGCGCTTCGCCCCGTCGAGCTCGGCCTCGCGCTGGGCGACGAGCGACTCCCCGGCCGCCTTCTCGCTCTCGCGCTGGGTGACGGTACTCCGGGCGGTTTCGACCGCGCTGCGAGCCTTGCGGAGGTCGGCTTCCGCCTCCCGGAGCTGCGCCGCGAGTACATCGGTGTCCATCCTGGCGAGCACCTGGCCCGCGGTGACGAAGTCGCCCTCGTTGGCGAGCAGTTCCCGGAGGCGGCCCGCGGTCTTCGTGGCCACGTCGATCTCGACCGCCTCGATGCGGCCGTTGGCGGCGGCAAAGCCGTCCGGCAGCTTCTTGGGCTGGAGCGCCCGCCAGCCGAAGTAGGCGGCGCCCGCGCCCACAACCACGACCGCCGCCAACAGCCAGTGTCGTCTGGTCATGATGCCTTCCGGTGACCGCCCAGGTAACTTACGGACTTCGCCCGGGCGGCTCGCGTCGCACCGCTGGGGGCGAACCCGTCGCAGAGGCGGGCGACCTGGGACGATCGGGCAAACGCGACGGCCAGCTGGAGTTGCCGACCGGGGTCCGGGAACGGGCAGCAGACGTGCGTCGTACGCCCGGATCGAGAAGAGGGGGCCACCCGATGCCACCCAAAGGCATACCGGTATCGTGCGTACCAGTATCGGGTGAGCCGGTCGTCCGAACGGTTCGCGACGAACAGCCGCCACTCCATCGACACGACGTCCCGGCCGTCAGGCCGTCGCGTCCAGCACCTCCCGGATCTTGCTCGCAAGCCCGAAGGGGGTGAATGGCTTCTGGAGGAATGCGACGTCCGCACCCAACACGCCGTGCCGGATGACCGCGTCATCGGTGTAGCCACTCATGAACAGCACCCTCAGCCCCGGGTACCGGCTCCGGAGGGTGGCGGCCAGTTCCCGCCCGCTCATCCTGGGCATCACCACGTCGGTCACCAGGATGTCCGGGCGCGGCTCCCCCGCCAGCCGGAGGGCTTCCGGGCCGTCCGCCGCGGCCGTGACGGTGTACCCGAACGACCGCAGGGCGAGCAGGGCGAACTTCCGCACCTCCGCTTGGTCCTCGACCAGGAGGACCGTCTCCGCCCCGCCACGGACCACCGGCTTCCCCACGTCCGACCCGACCGCCGGCCCCGCTACCACCGGGAGGTAGATCTTGAACACCGTCCCGATCCCGATCTCGCTGTACACGTCGACGAGCCCGCCGGACTGCTGGACGATCCCGTAGACGGTGGCGAGCCCGAGCCCGGTCCCCTTCCCCTGTTCCTTGGTGGTGAAGAACGGCTCGAAGATCCGGGCCTGCACCTCGGGCGGCATCCCGCTTCCGGTGTCCGACACGGCCGTCATCGCGTAGCGGCCCGAGGCAAGCCCGGGGTGGAGTCGGACGTACTCCCCCCCCAATTCCACGTCCCGGGTCTCGATGGTCAGCCGGCCGCCGGTGGGCATGGCGTCGCGGGCGTTCACCGCCAGGTTGACCAGCACCTGCCCGAACTGCCCCGGGTCCACCTTGACCCGGCTGACCGTCGGGTCGAGGGCGGTCGCGAGTTCGACGTCCTCGCCGATCAGCCGGCGGAGCATTTTCCCCATCTCCGCCACCACCGCGTTCGGGTCCAGCACCCGCGGGTCGAGGACCGCCTTGCGGCCGAACGCCAGGAGCTGGCCGGTGAGCCCGGCGGCCCGCTCCCCGGCCTTCTGAATCTCGGCCGCGAAGTCGGTCCCCGGGTCGTCCGCCGGGAGCGACTGCAGGAGCATCTCGCTGTACCCGTTGATCACGGTCAGCAGGTTGTTGAAGTCGTGGGCCACCCCGCCCGCCAGTTGCCCGAACGCATCCATCTTCTGGGCCTGTCGGAACTGCGACTCCAGCCGCTTGTTCTCGGTGATGTCGCGGACGGCGCCGACGATGTGGCCCCCCTCCTCCGTGTCCAGCGGGCTCAGGCTGATCTCCACCGGGAACTCGGACCCGTTCTTCCGCCGCGCGTACAGGTCCAGCCCGACCCCCATCCGGCGGACCCGCGGTCCGGCGGCGAAGCGCTCCCGGTGGGCGACGTGCTCGGCCCGGTACCGCTCCGGCAACAGGATTTCGACCGGTTGCCCGAGCATCTCGTCGCGGCGGTAACCGAACAGTCGCTCGGCCTGGCCGTTCACCAGTTTGATGTCGCCGCCGCGGCCGATGATGATGATCGCGTCGGGGGCCGACTCGAGGACGCTGCGGAACTTCAGCTCGGCCTGCTTCCGGCCGGTGACGTCTTCCGCCGTACATTCGAAGAGGGTTCCGGCCGGGGCCGGGACCGCGCGGCCGTTCAGGGAGACCCAAACCGGCCGGCCGTCGCGGCGGACGAAACACGTCTCGAACCCCTGTACGACCCCCCCGTCCTCCAGGAGTCGCCGAAATGCGTCGTAGTCGGCGGGGGTCTGGTACAGTTGGCTCGCGCAGCGGAGCGCGCCGAGCAGGTCGCCGGGTGTCTCGTACCCCGCCATCCGCGCGAGGGCCGGGTTGACCGCGAGGAACTCGCCCGCCGGGGTCGTCTGGCTGATCCCCTCGACCGCGTTCTCGAAGATCGACCGGTACCGCGCCTCCGACTCGCGCAGCCGTACCACCAGCCGCGCGCGCTCGATCGCCGCGGCCGCGGCCCCAGCCAGAACGCCCAGCCCCTTCACCTGTCCGGGGGTGAACGGCCGGCGCGGGCGGGTGGCGCTCACGTTCAGCACCCCGACGAGGCTGCCGCCGACCAGCATCGGCACCGAGGCGGCAGTGCGGATCTCCGGCCGCGGGCGGACCGGGGCGAACCGCGGGTCGCGGACCTCCCCGTCGAGCACCACCGGCTCGCGGTGGCGGGCCACCCACCCGGCGATGCCCCGGTCGACCGGCACCCGCTCGCCGAGGAGCCCCTCCCGGTTCGGGCCGCGGACCACGCCGACGTGGAGTTCCGCCCCGTCCGCACTCGCGAGCATCACGGAGAGCTCGTCGCCCTCGCACTGCTGGAGCACCCCGTCCGCCACCTTGTCGAGGATGGTGCCCGGGTCGGTCGCGTAGGCGATCGCCCGGCACAGGTCGTGGACCGCCAGCGTGTCGCGGAGTTGAACGTTGTCCAGCCGCAGCCGGCGGAACTCCATCGCCCGGGCCAGGACCGGGAGGATCTGTGCCATCTTGAACGGCTTGAGCACGTAGTCGAAGGCGCCCGCCTTGAGCGCCTCGACCGCGGTCGGGACGGTGGCCTGACCGGTCATGACGACGCCCGCCACGTGCGGGTCGACCGCCAGCGCCGCCCGCAGGAGCGAGATGCCGTCCATCTCCGGCATCATGAGGTCGGTGAGGAGCACGTCGAACGCCCCCTCCCGCAGCGCCCGCAGCGCCTCGCCCGCGGAGCCGTGGGCGGCCACGTCGTACCCCTGCGCGGCCAGTTTCTCACTCAACACCGCCAGCAGCGCGGTTTCGTCGTCGACGACGAGCACCCGACCCTGTGGTACCGTGGGCATTTAGTCCTCCGCGGGGGCGTCCGCTCCCGGTTCGTCTGCCACGACCCGCCCGTTGGTCCCGTTGGCCACGGGTAGGACAATCCGAACCGTGGTCCCCCGCCCGACCGCACTCCCCAGGTCGAGCGTCCCGTGGTGTTCGCCCACGATGCGGCGGCAGATCGCCAGCCCCAGGCCGGTTCCCTTACCCTCGGGCTTGGTCGTGAAGAACGGCTCCTGCACCCGCGCCAGGTGTTCCGGCGCGATCCCGCTGCCGGTGTCGGCGATCTCGACCGCGACGGCCGGCTTGCCGCGCAGGGCGGCGACCGCCGTTCGCGCGGTAATGGTGCCGCCCCCGGGCATCGCGTCGCCGGCGTTCATCAGCAGGTTGAGGAAGATCTGTCGAAGGTGCTGGCGGTCCGCGTGGATCAGCGGCAGGTCGAGGGCGTACTCCCGCGCCACCGTGACGCGGCCGCGCCGCAGGAAGTGTAGAACGATATCCAGGGTGCGGTCGAGTTCCTCGTTGAGGTCGAGGCTGGAGATCTGCTGCCGGCTGGGGCGGCTGAACTGGAGCAGGTTGGCGACGAGACCGGCCATCCGGTCGACCTCCTGTGCGACCACCGCCAGGCGCCCCGCCGCCGACCCGGTCGGGGGCGCCTCCTCGACGAGCGACTCCACGTGGAGGGAGATGGTCGCCAGCGGGTTGTTCAGCTCGTGGGCCACGCTGGCCGCGAGTTCCCCCATCGTCGCGAGCTTGGCGGCCTGCCAGAGCTGCTGCGACGTCGCGCGCAGCTCCTCGGTCTTCGCCTGAAGGTCGGTCGTGCGCTGGGCGACCCGGTCCTCGAGTTCCAGTGTGAGTTGCACGAGTTCGGAGTTCGTCCGCTCCAACTCCTCGTGCGCCTCCCGCAGGTCGGCCGTCCGGGCATCGACCCGTGCTTCCAGTTCCAGCGCCAGCGCCACGAGGCCGCGGTTGGTCTCTGCGAGCTCGCCCTGGAGATCCCGGATCGTCTCCTGGGCGGCGGCGAGTTGGGTCCGAAGTCCGGGCTCGCTCATGGCGCGGCGCCCCGGACGACGATGACCGTCGCGTCGTCGTCCTCCTTCGCCAGCCGGCGGAGAAGGCCGGTCGCCAGGGCAGGGGCCGGGCTGTCGGCGAGGTCGCGCACGTCCTCCCACTGCCAGCGCGTGGTGAGGCCGTCCGAGTGGAGGACGAACAGCCAGCCGGGTTGCCACGGGTGGTCCGTGACTACGGGTTTCGGCGCCTCGCCGCCAAGAATCCCGCGGCGGACGATGAAGTTCACCGGCTCGGGGCTGCCGAGCACCCGCACCTCAATGTTGCCGATGGACGCGAAGCTGACGGCCGACCGATCCCGGTCGAACCGCGCCAGGGCCATGACGACCCCCCGCGTCCCGCGACAGCAGCGCCCCACCCCGCGGAACAACTCGTCCAGCGGCCGGTCGAAGTGCGCCTCGACGTACTGCCGGGCCGCCTGGCCGGCCCGGTGTGCCCCGACCCCGTGCCCGAGGCCGTCGATCAACCCGACCAGGATTTGTCCCCGCCAGTGCTTGACCACGAAGGCGTCGCCGTTGAGCGTCTCCCGCGGGTGCGGACGGGTCGCCACGCCGACCGTCAGCGGCCCGTCCCCCTCGTACCCCGAGCCGGAGCGGACCCAGCGTTCACAGACGACGTACGTACCCCGGCCCGGGGCGGAAGTGATGTCCAGCCGGTCCATGAGCCGGTTCGCGACCCCGAGGCCGTAGCCCAGGCCGCCGGCGGTCGAGAAGCCGTCGCGGAGGGCCTCCCCGACGTCGCGGCCTCGACCCGGACGCCGGCCCGCTCGTTCTCGGCGATGGGGGTGACCACGAGCGTCCCACCCCCGGCGTGGCGGACGAGGTTCGCGGCGAGTTCGCTGGCGACCAGCGCGACCTCCTCGCCCGCGATCCCGTCGAAGCCGGCGGCCTCCGCGACCGCGCGCGCCGCCCGGCGCGCCGCGGCCACGTCACTGGCGTGCAGAACCGCCAACGTGTGCCCGGGTGGGTGATCCACGTTACGCCTTCCTTCGCCACTTGCGGACCGTCACGGTCGTGCCCTTCCCGACCTCGGAGGCGATTTCCATTTCGTCCATCAGCCGTTTCGCCCCCGGGAGCCCCAGGCCCAGCCCGCCGCTGGAAGAAAAGCCGGCCTGCATCGCCTGTTCGATGTCGCCGATGCCCGGGCCGTCGTCCGCGAACGTCAACTCCAACCCCAGACTCCCGCCGCGCTCGAGCCGGTGCCAGCGCATGACCCCCGTCCCGGCGTAGCGGAAGATGTTGCGGGTCAGTTCCGAGGCGGCCGTGACGATGCGCGTCACGTCGGTGACGCTGAAGCCCAGCGAGTCCGCGGCCCCCCGGACGGCCTTCCGGGCGACGACCAGGTCGCTCTCTGTGGCGATACCGATTTCACCCTCGAGCAGGTCCGTCATCGCGCCCCCCCCTGTGCCCCGCGGCCGAGCAGCCGCAGCGCGCGGTCGACGTCGAGGGCGGTGAGCGAGCCGCCCAGGGTCAGCCCCAGTTGGGTGGCCGTGATCGCCACACTGGCGCGCATGCCCGCGATGACCGTCCGGCCGCCCATCAGTCCGACCATCTGGGCCGTCTCGGCGATCGTGCGGGCGAAGAAGGAGTCCAGCGTTTCCACCGTCGAGATGTCCAGCACCAACCCCTTCGCGTCGTACTGCTCCATCGCGCGCAGGACGCCCTCCTGCAACTCACCGACCGTGGGGTCGTCCGGGTCGGGGGGCACGGTGACCAGGAGCAGGTCACCCACCCGGATCACCGAGATGCTGCCGGTCATCGCCGCCTCCTTCACTCGCGGGCGCCGGGGGCCGCGCCGGCGACGACGCGCAGGTCGAGCAGGTCGAAGGCGACGCGGAGCCCGGCCGCCAGGGACGAGCGGGTGCTAATGCCCGACAGGTCGATGCCCAGGTGAACGAGGGTCTGGGCGATCGCCGGCCGCACGCCCGTCAGCACCACCTGCGCGCCCAGGAGCCGCACGGCGGTGATCGTTTCGACGAGGTGCTGGGCGGTCTGCGTGTCGATCGTCGGGACGCCGGTGATGTCCACCAGCGCGACCGGCGAATTCGTCTCCACGATCCGCTCCAGCAGCCGCTCCATGAACTGCTGCGTCCGCTGGCTGTCGAGGGAGCCGATGAGCGGGGCGACGACGACCCCGTTCCAGACCTGGATCACCGGGGTGGAAATCTCCACGATCTCCTGCGACTGGCGGGTGATGATCTCCTCACCGGCGGCGATGTAGGTCGTGACGGCGAGTTCCTTGTCCAGCGTGATGATCTTGAGAAGGGCCAGGAACGCCCGCTGCCCCTTCTCCAGGTCGTGGGCGAAGGCCGCCAGCACCCGCGGGAATGTCAACTGCATGTAGATGGAGTAGGCGCCCATGTACCACCGCGGGGCCAGCCCGATCCGCTGGTGAACGCGACCGATCTCCAGCCGGTTCCGTAGGTAGGCCTCGCCGTACTCCCCCTCCGTCAGGCCCAGGAAGTACTGCTTCTGCATTGCCTTGACGCGGTTCAGCCGGGCCTCGTCGGCGAAGAACGCGCGCGTCTCCGGGAAACTGAGGAACCGGCGGTAGAACTCCTCCACCACCTCGCCCGCGTAGGCTTCGGCGACGGGGCGCAGATCCCGGAGCAGTTGGGCGTCGTCGCTGGTGAAGCCGACGAAGGCCTTTCGGCCCTCCCAGTCGACGGGGGCGACTTCGCCGGCGGTCGACTTCCGCCGCTCCAGTGGACCGGTTCTGCTCGCCATAATCGGGCCTCGACTCCGGTTGGAACTCGGGGGGTATTTTGAACCGACAGACGGCTCGGCGCGCGGCTAAGCCCGATTATGGCTGATCAATCGCAGGTGACAAGCGTTCATCCGTCAAACCCGACAAGGTAGCACCTCGCCCTCTCGTACTTTCCGATCAGCGAGAGAATTTCTGCCGCCGGCAACATACGTCCGGAGGACGGGCACCCGTCGAATTCAACGGGCGTGACAGTTTGCTGAAATCCCGGACCGACCAGAAGTGATACCCAGCGTGTCCGCGAAGAACGTTGCGATCGCGGGTTCGCCCGCTGTATCCTGTGGCACTCGCAGTGGCCGAAAGGCGGTCGGCGAGATCTGTTCAACCGCTTCCGCGAGAGTGCGTGGCATGCCCCGACTCATCCTCTCCCTTCTGGCAGCGCTCGGCGCGGCGCTCCCGGCCGTGGCCGGCGAGCTGTCGGTCGGCTTCGGCGAGGCGGACATCACGCCGGCGCTCGGCAAGGCGCCGGTGTTCCTCGCCGGGTTCGGGCAGAACCGGCTGGCGAAGTCGGTCCACGACCCGCTGTTCGCACGGGCGGTCGTTCTCGCCGACGACGGCAAGGACAAGGTCGCGCTCGTGTCGGTGGACGTGGTCGGGCTGTTCCACCCGTTCGTCGAGTCGGTGCGGGCGAAGCTGCCGGGGTTCAAGTACGTCCTCGTCTCGGCGACGCACAACCACGAGGGGCCGGACACGCTCGGGCTGTGGGGGCCGAACCCGCTCCAGTCCGGCGTGGACCGCGACTACCTGGCGAAGGTGCAGGCCGGGTGCGTCGATGCGGTTCTCGCCGCGGACAAGGCCCGGTGCCCGGCCGCGGCGCGCATCGGCACCGCCCGCGCACCAGAGCTGATCCGCGACACGCGCCTCCCCGAGGTGAAACACGACGAGCTCGTCGCGCTGAAGTTCTTCGACCCGAAGGGGAAGGCGGTCGGCGTCGTGGTGCAGTGGAACTGTCACCCCGAAGTGCTCGACGACAAGAACACCGCCGTCACCGCCGACTTCGTCGGCTACACCGTCGGCCACCTGCGGAAGACACACGGCTGCCCGGTCGTGTACCTCACCGGCACCGTCGGCGGGCTGATGACGACGCTCCGGCTCCCGGTTCAGGACGACGCGGGGAACGAGTTAAAGGACGGTACGTTCGAGAAGGCGGAGCGGTACGGCACACTCGTCGGCAAGGCCGCGGACTCGGCGCTGGCGAAGGCGACGCCGCTCGCGCTGACGCCGTTCGACGTGCGGCGCCGCGAGGTGCTGCTGCCGATGGACAACCCCGTGTACCGCCTCGCGTCGCAGCTCGGCACCCTGAAGCGCCAGGTATACCTCTGGGAGGGCGACCCGACGCCGAAGGCGATGGCGCCGGCGCCGGACCTGTCGAAGCCGGTGGCGGTGAAAAGCGAAGTCGGCTACCTCAAACTCGGCGAGCTGGAAGTAGCGACGATCCCGGGTGAAATCTACCCGGAACTCGTGCTCGGCAAGGTGGTGACGCCGGCCGAGCCGGGCGCTGACTTCCCCGACGCGCCGGCCG
>JAFKFQ010000108.1 GCA_017308215.1 bacterium
GCCGACCTCGACCCGGGCAGCCTTGGTGGCGACCGCCTCGGGCGGGGCCTCGGCGGCGGTCCGGGCGCTGGCGGCGCGGGCCGTGCGGGGGTACGGCCCGGTGGTGCGGGCGGCGGTCGCGGCCGGCGCGGTCCTTGTCGCCGTCGCGGCCGGGTTCGGGGCCGCCTCGTCCGACCCGCCGCCGCCCGTGAAGACCGCTGCGAAAGAGGAACCGACCCCGGCCCCGGCGGCGAACGCCGACCCGCTCCCGCCCGGGGCGATCGCCCGGCTCGGCCCGACCCGGCTCCGGCACGGGACGGTCGTCTGCGACCTGGCCTTCTCCCCGGACGGCCGGCGGCTGGCGTCGGTCGCGTGGAAACACGACGTCTGCCTGTGGGACACCGCGACCGGGCGGATGACTGGCGCCGTCCGGCCGGACTGGCGGAGGGCGTTCGGCGCCTCCTTCGAGCGGGTGGCGTTCGCCGACGGGGGCCGGACGGTGGTCACGTTCGGCGCCGGCAACGGCGCCGGAGGGGACTCGGGCGAGTTGGTCCGGGCCGACGCGACGACCGGGCGGCCGACGGCCCGGTTTCCGGTGCGGTGGGGCCGGCCGCTCCGCTACCCCGCCCGGTTCAGCCCGGACGGAGCCCGGCTGGCCGTCGGCGACCCGGACGAGCGGCGGGTACAGGTGGTGGACACCACGACCGGGCGGGCCGCGTGGGACCGGGCGTTCGACCCCGGCGACGCGCCATGCGGGCTCGCGTTCACCGCGGACGGGAAGGCGGTCGCGGTCGCCTCCCGGTCCGGGGCGGTGCGGCTGTTCGACGCCGCGACCGGGGCGCCGGGCCGGGTGGTCCGCGAGGACCGGTCGGCGTTCACCGCCCTGGCGTTCTCCCCGGACGGGCGGATGCTCCTGGGCGGACGGGAGGGGGCGGCCCAGTTGACCGCGTGGGACGTGGGGACCGGTGCCACCCAATGGGTCGACTCACACCGGGCCGACTCGGCGCTAACGTTCACCCCGGACGGGCGGCTCGTCCTCCGTGCCGCCAACCACAGCGGCTCGGACTGGTCCCCGGTGTCCGCCCTCCCCGTTGCCGTGCGGGACGCGCCGGCGGTGGCCCTCGACGGGACTGCGTCGGCGCCGACGGAGTGCGTGGCCGTCAGCCCGGACGGGGCGACGGCGGCGGTCGGGGTCCGCGGCGCGATCGGGCTCTACGCCCTGCGCGGCCCGCGGGCAGGCCTGCGGATACCGGCATCGGCCGACCCCCTGTACCCGGTCGAGCGGCTCCGGTTCAGCCCGGACGGGAAGACCCTGTACGGGTGGGCGGGCGACTGGTACCGGTGGGACGTGGCGACCGGGGCGCAGACCCGGGTGACCCACGCCGGGTGGTGCCCGGACGAGCCGCTGTCCCCGGACGGGCGGCACACCGCCCGGTTCCGGCGGTACCCGTTCCTCGCCGACCGCGGCGACCCGGACGGGGGGTGCCGGCTGGAGGTGGTCGCCGCGGCCACCGCCGTGGTCGCGCACTCCTACCCCGGGGAGCGGTACCAGGCGTTCGCGTACGAGTTCACCCCGGACGGCACCGGGCTGCTCGCCCTCACCTCCACGGACGAGGACATCGCGATCCGGGTGTGGGACGTGGCGACCGGCCGGGAGCGGCTCGTCCTCCGGGGAGCCGCGTTCACGCAGCGAGTCGTGGCGCTCTCGGCAGACGGGCGGACGCTGGTGACCGGGAGGCAGCCCGAGCCGGGGGAGGCGCGCACGGTCCGGGTGTGGGAGTTAGCGACCGGGAAGGAGGTGGCCCGGCTCGCCCCCGGTGGCGAGCCGCGGGGGGTGGCCGCGTCGGGCGACGGCCGGCGGGTGGCGGCGACCAGCGAGCTGCTCGACCCGGAGAAGGGGCTCGGGCCGAGCCGTCTGACGGTGTGGGAGGCGGCGACCGGGCGGGTGCTGGCGCGGGTGACAGACGAGGACCGTCTCGAGTGCGTGGCGCTAAGCCCGGACGGATCACTGGTGGCGGTCGAGGCGGATGAGGTCGTCCGGGTGTACACGGCGGCCGGCGGGGCCGAGCGGTTCGCGTTCCGCCACGCCCGCCCGGTGACCGGCCTCGCGTTCAGCCCCGACGGCCGGACGCTCGCCGCCGCGAGCTACGACACCCCGGTCACCTTGTGGGACGTGACCGGCGGGAAGCGATAGCACGAACTCGGCTACCTGGAGGTCGTGTCCACGCCGGGCTCCCGGAACGGGAGGTGTGACGGGTGCGGGAGCCGCGTGACCCGGCTGCCGGGCGGCCCGCCGTACTGCGTGCTGTGCTCGCGGTCACGCCCCACGGCCAAGGGGGCTCGAGGCGGAACTGGGGGCGGCAGGGGAAGACGCCCCGCCCCGCGAGCCGTGGCCCCCGCCGGGGTGGACGTACCTCGGGCTGGTGCCCAACGAGCACGGCGTGCCGTGCCCGACGTGGGACACGGGCGAGGACAACCCGCCGCCAAGGTGGCGAAGCGAGGTGCCCGGTGAACGCCCGAACGCCGCCGACCTTTGCCCCGGTCCACATCCGGACCACGGGGCGTGACCGCTAGAGCGTCGTCCGTTGTCCCCGACCGCGGCGAGCGACGCCGAGAGCCCCGATCGCTTCAGTATCCCGATCCCGCTCGTCATCGACCCCACCACCCCGAAGCAGGAGCCCGCCCATGCGTAAGTCACGTACCGTCCAGAAGCTCGGCCGGGGCTGCAAGACCCTGCTCATCACCGCCGATGACGTGGAGCGCCTGGAGGCTGTGATCCTGCGGCCCGATCGGGCCGTGATGGATAACCCGGCGAAGCAGTACGCCACGTGGAACGAGTCCGGTTCGTCGGGTGCGCCTACCGGGCGCTGCACGAGATCACCGTCGGGCTGAACGACCTCACGGCGAACGTGGACGCCGACAAGAGGTCGGCGCAGCTGCGGCGAGACCCAATGGGCGGCGGGTTTGACTTCGCCACGCTCCGCGACGCAGGTCGCGCGGTGGGCTCGATGGTCGGCGGCTACATGTCGGACCAGTTCTTCGACGACTGAGTGAACGCCGATGAGGAGTTGGCCCGCCGGGAGGATGCGCGGCTGGCCTCCCCCAAGACGTACCGGATGCCGTTCCTGGGGGAGATCGGCATCTCAACCCAGCCGTCGGCCGCCCCCGAGAAGGGGCTCGGCATCCCCGTCGTCGGGGAGATCGACAGCGACGACCTGCGGCGGATGAGCCGCGGTGAGGTGGTGAACTCGCCGGGACGCGGGTGCTCGGCCGGGCGCTGACCGCCGCGAACACGGTGGTGAAGGCGGGCGCACGATAAGCGACCCCCGGCAAAACGGCCACCGTGGCCGTTTTGCCCCGGTGGCGCCCGGAACATCCAACGGGGGGCGCGGGGAGTACGGGCGCAGACCACGTCCGCCGCCCGGGCGGCGGCTGTCCGCACCGACCTCCCGCGTGACCCGGGTCAGCCGCCGACGAGCCCCTCCAGAACCCGACCTTCGGGGAAGATCGGGGCGTCGCGGAGGGCGGCAACCCGGTGGGCCGGGGGGAACCCGAGCCGGTCGAAGACGGTCGCCGCGACGTCCTCCGGCGTACACGGGTCTTTGGTCGGAGCCGTCCCGTTCCTGTCCGTCCCGCCGTACACGTGGCCGCGACGGAGCCCGCCCCCCGCGAGGAGGGCCGCCATGGCCTGCGGCCAGTGGTCCCGCCCGCCCTGCGCGTTCACCCGCGGGGTCCGGCCGAACTCGCCCACGCAGTACACGACCGTCTCGGCCAGTAGCCCGCGCCTGTCCAGGTCGGCGAGGAGGGCCGGGAGGGCCCGGTCCAGGGTCGGCAGCAGTTCGCCCTTGAGCTGCTTGAACCCGTCCCGGTGGGTGTCCCAGCCGGTCCGGGCCCCGACCGTCACGAGCCGCGCCCCGGCTTCGATCAGCCGCCGGGCGGCCAGAAGGCCTTGGGCCAGCACCGGGGAGTCGCCGACGAGGACGCCGGTGTCGGTCAGCCCGTACGCCCGGCGCACGCCCGCGGGCTCGGCCGCGACGTCCAAGGCCCGGCGGACCTTGTCCGACCGCAGGACGTCCACCGCCTGCTGCTGGAACCGGTCCAGCCGCGCCGGCAGGCCGGACTGGTCCAGGCCGGCAAAGGCCCGGTCGAGGTCCCGCCGGAGCCGCTCGCGGTCCTCGAATTCGGCCACCGGCAGGGCGTCCGGGAGGGACACGCCCTCGGCCCGGACGGGCCCGGTCGTCTCCCCCGACAGGTCGATCCGGAGCGGACCGTGAGCCGCCCCCAGGCGGCCGGGGCCGACACCGCTCAGGCCGAAGTCGTACCCCGTCTTGAGGGCGACCGCCGGCGGGACCCCCGGGGAGGGCGGCAGGAGGGCCGCCGCGAGCGACCCGAGGGCCGGCGGGTCGGCGGGGCCGGGCAGGCGCCCGGTGAGAACGTAGCGGGATCCCGCCGGGTGGTCGGTGATGACGTGGTGGACGGACCGGACGACGGTCACCCGGTCCATGACCGTGGCCAGCTTCGGCAGGTGCTCGCAGACGCGCACCCCCGGGACGGCCGTGGCGGCCGGGCGGAACTCCCCGCGCACCTCGGCCGGGGCGTCCGGCTTCTGGTCCCACATGTCGATGGTGGACGGGCCGCCGTCCAGGAACACCACAATGACGGCCTTTGCCCGCCTGCCCGTGGGGTCCGCTCCGCCGGCCTCCGCCCGCAACAGGTCGGCCAGAGTCACCCCGAGCAGCCCGGCCGATCCGATCCGGAGGAAGGCCCGCCGGTCACCCGTCCGCCCGCATCGGCTTCGCATCATTGCCCCCGCGACTGAAGGCCGTATCCGGCCGCCTAGTGGATCAGGATGAACTCGCGCGTGTTGATGAGGGCCCACAGGAGACCCTCCAGCCCCGTCCTCCGGTCGGCCTTGCCCGCGACGTAGGCCAGGGAGTCCCTCAGTTCGGCCGCGCCCGGCGGCCGGGACAGGGCGGCGAGGAACAGCTCCTCCACGGCCCGGGTGTCCGGAACCCCGTCCGCCACGAGTCGGGCGACCCGGCCACGGGCTGTCAGGCGCAGGACGTCCGGGTCCGTCATCAGGAGCAGGCTCTCGGCCAGTACCGGGTCGGACCGCCGCCCGCAGTCGCACACCTGCCGCCGATCCGGCCGGCCGAACGCCGCCGCCACCCGGCGGAGGAACGGATTCCGGGGACGGCTCGTCGCCACCTCCGTGGCCCGCGCCCCCCTGGGGGCGTCCGGGGCGTAGTCCGCCTCGGCCCCGCAGGCGTCGTGGATCAGGTCGACCGCCACCTCGGCCATCGGCCGCCGGGGGCGGAACCGGGCCAACCCCGACTCGTCCTCGGTGTTGGTGTCGTTGGCGGCCGCCGAGAGCTGGTAGGTGCGCGACGTGAGGACCAGCCGTTCCAGCCTCCGGATGTCGTACCCGCCCTCGACGAACTCCCGGGCCAGCAGGTCGAGGAGTTCGGGGACCGCCGGCGGGCGGGCGTCCGAGAAGTCGTCGACCGGGTCGACCAGCCCCCGGCCGAAATAGTGCTGCCAGACCCGGTTGGCGAGGTTCCGGGCGAAGTAGGGGTTCCGCGGGGAGGTCATCCAGTCGGCCAGCGCCTCCCGGGGGTCGGCGCCACCCAAGGTCGGCCCGCCCAGGGCCCGTGCGGCGAGTGCCTTGCCGGTCACCGGGTCGGGAAGGGAGCGGTCGGTCCCCGCCTCCACGTACACCTCCCCGAGGCGTGGGAGCGGACGGGCGGCGGCGCCCCGTACACGCCCGGCCTCGAGGCGGTCGACCACGGCGTCCCGGAGGGCCGCGGACTGGCCGAACCGAACCGGGGCGAAGGCGTTCGCGAACGCCCGGTAGTCGGCCTGGGTCCACCGGTCGGCCGGGTGCCGGTGGCACTGGGCACACTGGAGGCGGACTCCGAGGAAGGCGGCGGCCGTCAGCTCCGCCATCCGCTCCGGGGGGACGGGGCCGTTCCCGTCGAGGCGCCGCCAGTACAGGTCGAGGAAGGGCCGGCCGGCGTACCCGGGGTCGGTCCCCCGCTCCCGCAGAGTCCCGAGCCGGTCCGCCTCCTCGTCCATCCAGCCCGCCAGCTCGTTGCCCCCGCGCGTCGTCCCGCACAGCACCCCGCGGACGACCCGGTCGTAGGGCGTGTTGTCGGCGAGGCGCTGGCGGAACCAGGCGTGCCACACCCGCGCCCGGGCCGGGCGGAGATCGGCCGGCTCCTCCAGGGCGTCCACGTCGCAGCCGGTCCAGTCGAGGAACCTGGTCGCCCAGAGTGCCGCGTGCCGCGGGCCGGCCAGGAGTTCGTCCACCTTCTTCGCCCGCTTCCCGGCGTCCGGGTCGGCGAGGAATGCCCGCACCTCGTCCGGCGTGGGCAGGCTGCCGGAGACGTCGATGGTCACCCGGCGGAGGAACTCCGCGTCCGAACACGGTGGCGACGGGACGACGTCGAGGGTCCGCAGCCGGGCCCGGACGAGGCGGTCGATCGGGTGGTCCGCCGGCCCGTCCGGGTACCGAACGCCGGCGGCGACGGGTCGGGGCACGAGGACGACGGCCGGGGCCCATGTGCCGCCGTATCCCACGACCACGGTGGTAAACCCGGGCCGGCGGCCTCGGACCCCGCCGGCGGCGTCCACCCCGGCGACATCCTCGTCACCGGACCGAAAGGTGCTAAACCCCGTCACGTCCTCGCGGGAGCCGTCGGCGAACTCGGCCGTCGCCCGGACCTGGGCCTTGTCCCCGGGGCCGGCCAGCTTCACCTCGCCGGGTGTCAAGGTGAGCCGCCGGACGGCGGTCCCGGGCCCACGCTTTGTCCCCTGCTCGACCCAGCGGAGGAGTACCCGGTGCTCCCACGACCCGGGCTCGATGCGCCGGCCGCCGCCGTGGCCGACCGGCCCCGTCGGCTTGCGGGCGAGGAGGCTGTCCTCCGGCGCGTCGGGGTTGACCCGGCCCCCGCCCACCAGGGCCTCGTAGTCGCGTGCGGGGTCCGCCCCGAAGAGACTGAGCTTGAGCCCGCCCTTGCCGTTGGCCGCGCCGTGGCAGGAGCCGGCGTTGCACCCCAGGCGGCCGAGGAGCCCGGCGATATGCCGGTCCAGCCCGACCGCCGCCGGCACGGCCGGCCCGGGCGGCGCGGCTGCTGCCGGCGGCGCGGCGATGCCGGCCGCGAGTAGGGCTGTCGCCGCCGCGTGGCGAAGACTCTTCCGAAGACGCATCGGCCCACCCCTTGACCTGGTTGGGATCATTGCCCCCGCCCGCGGAGTCGTCCGCCCTACCGGTCCAGCTTCTTCTCCAGGGTGACCTCGACCCGGTGCGGGGTCCCGGCCGGGAGCGTGACCGCCCTGGTCACCGCCTCCCACCCGTCCGCCCTCACCGTGATCCGAAGTTCTCGCCCCGCCTCGACCCGGTAGAGCCGGTACAGGCCGTCCGCGACCGGGACGGAAGAGCAGTGCTCGACCGACGAGTGCCTCGCGTCGACACTCACCT
>JAFKFQ010000109.1 GCA_017308215.1 bacterium
CAGGCCGAACAGAAGGATGGCCGAAATCAGTGCCCAGCGGCGTCCGATCCGGTCGCCGATTAACCCACCGACGACCGATCCGATCGCGACCCCCGCAAGGTTCATGGCGGTCACCGGTGCGAAAGCGGCACGCTCCGTTCCCCAGTCCGCAATCAAGGCCGGCAGGGCGATGCCGAGCGATTGATTGGCCAGGCCATCGACCGCGAATACCAAAGCCAGAAAGACAAGTACCAGTTTCTGATAACCGCTCCAGGCGGCCGCATCGATGGCCTGCGTCAGATCGCGGGTGAAGTTTTCGGCCGTGGTGCCTTCCGGCGCTTCGGTCTGCGAATTCATGATAGGTTCCACTTTCTCGCCGCAGTCACGGCATCTTGGCGGGCGGCGGAATGTCCGCTGCACTCTCGCTAAGGAAACGGGGAGGCGCGGCATAGGCGCGGGCCAGGAGGAAATGCTGATAGTAACGGAAATAGGCCAGCATCAACGCGCAGTTCACACCGAGCTCCAGCGGACCTGTCAGCAGTTGACGGGGGGCGCCCGTAATAAACACGTTGAGGTAGAAGATCGTGAAGCTGGTGGGGACTTCGAGCACCAGCATAAGGGGCACATAGCGATTGGTTAGCAGCACGATCCCGATGATCCCCTCCATCGCCTTGATGCCCGGGAACATCCCCATCGCAGTAAGAGATTCGATGAAAGGTCCCGCGATGGGATGGGGGATAGCCGGCTGACCGCCGACAAACCAGAAACGGGCGGAAGACCAGATCAAATGCAGCCCGTAATATATCCGCAAAGCGTCGGTCACGTGGTCGGCCGGACCCGTCGTGGGAGCCACTTCGGGGTGCGGGACCACGACCGGCGGGACGCCGGCCCCACCGGACCCGCCCCGGGTCCGTCGAACGGGTTCCGAAAAAAGTGACTCTTTATGACTCCCCCGCGACCGGCGGCGGAGCGCGTGCGCTACGGGGCGAGGAGGCGCTCCAGCTCGGAGAGCCCGGCGCGGGCGGGCGGGAAGTTCGGGCGCACCCGCAGGGCGGTGTGGTAGGCGTCGGCGGCGTCGCCCGGGCGGCCGGTGCGGGCGAGCGCGAGGCCGAGGTTCGTCCACGCCTCGGGGTCGGTCGCGTACCGGCGGGTCGCCTCGCGGAGCGGCGCCACGGCCGCGGCCGGGTCGCCGGCGGTGAGGAGCGTCGTGCCGAGGTTGTAGTGGACCCGCGGCAGGGTCGGGTCGAGCTCGGCCGCACGCCGGTACGCCGCCGCGGCGCCCGCGGCGTCGCCCTTCTGCCCCAGCGCCACGCCGCGGAACAGGTGCGCCGTCGGGAGCCGCGGGTCGAGGCGGACGGCGGCGTCGAGGGCGGCCAGCCCCTCGTCCACCCGGTCGGTGTTCACCAGCGTCCCGCCCAGGCGCGTCTGAATCCAGGCGTCCGTCGGGTCGAGCGCGGCCGCCCGGCGGAGCCAGCCCGCGGCCGCCCGCTCGTCGCGCCGGTGGATGTGCGCGATGCCGAGGAAGTGGTACGCCGTCGGGTCGCCGGGCGCGGCGCGCACCGTGTCCCGCAGGACGGCGATCCCGTCGTCCAGCCGCCCGGCGTCCACCAGCGCCCCGCCGAGCCGGGCGTGGAGCCGGGAGTTCCCCGGGGAGCGGGCGGCGAGCTCCTGGAGGGTGACGAGGTACCCGGCCCGGTCGCCGCTCCGGTCGAGGAGGTCGATGAGCCGGTCCCACAGCGCGACCTCACCGCCCCGGCAGCGCACCGCCTCCCGGGCGGCGGCGACGGCCGCGGGCAGGTCGCCGGCCTGCTCCCACATGCGGATCTCTTCCTGGTACGCCTCCGTGTAACTCCCGAGCAGGCGGGTGGCCCGGCGGAACTCGACGGCGGCGCCGAGCGGGTCGCCGGTGGCGGCGAGCCCCCGGCCGAGGTTGAACGCGGCCATCGGGCTGGCCGGGTCGATCCGGGCGGCGGCGAGGTGGGCGTCGCGGGCGCCGGCCGGGTCGCCGGCCTTCATCAGCGCGACCCCGAGGTTGTTGTTCGCGGCGAAGTTGTCCGGCCGCAGCGCCCGGGCGGTGCGGTAGAACCCGGCCGCCTGGCGCGGGTCGCGGTCGGCGTAGGCGTCGCCCAGGTGGAGGGCGATGCGGAACTCGGTCGGGTGGGCGGCGTGGGCGCGGAGCAGGACCGGGGCCGGGTCGAGCCGGGCGGCGAGCACGACCCGGGCGAGGGCCACCAGCTCGGCCGGGGTCAGCGCCCCCGGGTCGGCCTCGGCCGCCAGCGCGGCGACCGCCGCCCCGTCCCCGCGGACCGCCACGTCGCGGAGCCGGTCGGTCCACGGCCCCGGGTCGGCGAGCCGGGCCACCTCCAGCACCCGCGCCTGGAGCGCCCGGTCGGGCTCGGCCGAGGCCCAGTCGTCGAGGCCGGCGACGAGCTCGGCCCGGACCGGCGACGCGGCCACCCGGGCGGCGACGGCGGCGAGGTCGTCGCCGGTGGGGTCGAACCCGGCGTCGGCGAACGCCTGGCGGAAGTCGCCCGAGGCGTCGGCGTAGCGGCCGAGCCCGTTCTTCTCGGGCACCCACACGAGCTGCCGGGTGCGGGCGGCGTCGAGCGCGCGGGTGGTGGCGAGGTGGGCCTTCGCCCGCCCCACCCGCGGGGTCAGGTCGTCGGCCTCGACGCGGGCGGCGAGGGCGTGGGCCAGGGCGATCGCGCGGGCGGCCTCGTCGAACCGGAACCGGGCGCGGAGGTCGTCGGCGAGCTCCAGGTTCCGCTCGGCCGCCTCGCGGGCCGACCGCTTCTCGGCCGCCGCCCGCTCGCGCTCGACGGCCCGCTCGGCCTCGGCCTGCACCTCCCCGGCGGCGGTCCACAAGGCGTACTGCTGGCGGGCGGCGTCGGCCCGGCCGCGCCACCACCCGACCGCCCCGAGCAGCCCGACCACCACGGCCAGCGCGACCACCAGCCCCGCGCTCGCGCGGCGCGCCCGGAGGTCGGCGGCGGCGTGGTCCTGGACCGCCCGGCGGGTCGCGGTCTCGGCGGCGGCGCGGAACTCGGCCGCCTCGCGCTCGGCCTCGGCCCGGCGGGCGCGCTCCTCGGCCCGCGCCCGGTACGCGGCCACCGCCTCGGCCACCGCCTTCCCGTCGTCCGGCCGGTCCCCCGGGCGCGGGCTCAGGCAGGCGTGGGCGAGCCGGGTCAGCTCCGGGTCCGCCCCGGCGGCGTCGAGCTGGGCGCGCAGGTCGGCGGCGGAGGCGATCCCGTCCGCCGCCGCGGTGTAGGTGTGGATCGTGTCCGGCACCGGCTGCCGGCCGGTCAGGACCGCCGCGAGGATGCCGCCGAGCGAGAACACGTCGGCCCGGGCGTCGATCGCCTCGCCGCGGGCCTGCTCGGGCGCCATGTAGCCCGGCGTGCCGAGGACCGTGCCGGCCATCGTGAGCGTCGAGGCGTGCGGCGCGGCCGACCCGGCCGGCGCCGGGTCGTGCGGGAGCCGTTCCTCGGGCAGCGGGGCCGCCTCGCCCGTGACGAGCGCGAGCCCCCAGTCCATGACCTGCACCTCGCCGAACGCGCCGACCATCACGTTGGCCGGCTTCAGGTCGCGGTGGAGCACGCCCTGCGAGTGCGCGTACCCGACCGCCTGGCACACCTGCTCGAACACCGCCACGAGCCGCGGCAGGTCGTGCGCGGGGTCGGGGCGGGCGCCGAGGAGGTCGGCCAGGGTGCGGCCGTGGACCAGCTTCATCACCAGGAACGGGTAGCCGGACGGGGTGCGGCCGAGGGCGTGGACCGGCGGGACGCCGGGGTGCGCCAGGCGGGCGGTGATCTCCGACTCGCGGACGAACCGGGCGGCGGCTGTCGGGTCGAGCGACGGCAGGAGGAACTTGATCGCCACCTCGCGGTTCAGCTTCAGGTCGCGGGCGGCGACGACGCGCCCCATGCCGCCGCGGGCGATCTCGTAGAGGGCCGCGTAGCCCGGCGCCACGTCCGCCCCCCACGCCGGCTCGGGCGTGTCGGTGACCGAGGTGACGACCCGCGTCACGCCGGGGTCGCCCGGCCGGGGGTATCGAGAGGTCGGGGCGAGTGGGTCGGGCACTGGCGGACCTCCGCAGGGGCGGGGGAGGCAACGGTCTGCGCGCCGGTGGGGCGACCTACTGTAGAACGGGAATCACCGGTGTGTCGGGATTGTCGACGCCGCCCCAATCGGTTATACACCGGGCCTCTCGGAGGCGTAGCATGGGGCGGTGGGCGGATCGGCCGTGGGGCGCGGTCGTCGTTGCGGCGGTTGCACTTGCGCTCGCGGCGGTCTCTGCCCGCCCGTTCGCCGGCGGCTGGAACGACGGCTCCCGCCTCGCCGCGGCCGAATCGCTCCTCGATCGCGGCACTCTTGCCATCGATGACTCCGTTTACTGCCGGCCCTCAACCGCCGGCCGTCCCCCGTACCCCGCCGACCGGCCCGACCTGAACGCCGTCGGCACCCTCGACAAACTGTTCATCGCCGGCCACTTCCACTCGGACAAGCCCGCCGTCGCCAACGTCCTCACCGCGGCGGTCTACTGGCCGCTCGTGCGGGTCGGGTTCCCGGCGCCGGGGGCGCGGCCGGACGTGTTCGCGTGGGCGGTCACGGTGCTCACCAGCGGTGTCGGCTTCGCCGCAGCGGTCGGGGTCATCTGGCTCCTCGGCCGGCGCATCGGGCTCGACCCGCGGCTGCGGCTGGCGTGGACGGCGGCGTTCGGGCTGTCCACGTTCGCGCTCACGTACACGCAGCACGTCACGCCGCACACGCCGCACCTCGCCGTCGTCGCGGGGATGGTGCTCCTCCTCCTGCGCGTCGCCGACTCGCATGCCGCCGGGCGGACGGCCTGGGGAAGTCTCGTCGGGCTCGGGCTGCTCGCCGGGCTCGGATTCAATCTCGACTTCGCCGCGGGGCCGCTGTTCGCCGCGGCCGGGTTCGCGGCCGTCGGCTGGCGCACGCGGAGCGTCGCCGCGCTGCTCGTCTACGCGGTCGCGGCGCTGCCGGGGGTCGCGGCCGGGGTCGGGCTGAACCTCGCAATCGGCGGGAGCGTGCTGCCGCCGAACATGAACCCGGCCTACTTCCGTTACCCGGGAAGCGCGTTCACCGAGGACAACCTGACAGGATTCCTCCGCCACCGGCCGCTGAACCTGCTCCTGTACGCCGGCGGGATGTTGGTCGGCAAGCACGGCTTTCTGAACCACAACCTGCCGCTGTTGCTCGCGGCGGCGGGGGCGTGGCGGGTGTTCGGCCGGCCGTTCCCGGGGCGCGCCGAACTGGCGTGGCTGCTGGCCGGGTGCGGGGCGACGTGGGCGGCGTACGCGGTACTGTCGAACAACATGGGCGGGCAGTGCTGTTCGGTGCGCTGGTTCGTGCCGTTCCTGGCGCCGGGGTTCTGGGTGCTCGGCGAGCTCCTGCGCGGCTGGCCGAAGTACCGGGCCGACTTCTACGCCCTCGGCGCGTGGGGCGCCGTACTCGGCGGGCTGATGCTGTGGGCGGGGCCGTGGGCGCCGCGGATGGTGCCGCTGCTGTGGCCGGTCGGCGGCGCGGCGATGCTAACGTGGGCGGCCGTCGAGGCGCGACGGTGGCGGGGGGCTTTGGCGCCGGTCGTGCGCCGGGCGGTCCGTCTGTCCCGCGACTCCGGGTGACAGGAGTTCGGCGAGCCGCACCGCCGGAACCCGGCACGGGCGACGTCTTGGTAGTCATAAAGAGTCACTTTTTTCGCGAGGTTCGATTCGCGCTTCGTCCGCGGCCGGCTCACGGACGTCCGGCGCGCCCGGACCATCCCGTATCTCACAGGCTGGCGCCGGCGGTTGCCTGCCCGCGACGGACCGGCCGGCGTCGAAACGCGAATGACCGTGGACGTGCTGGACCGGCGCCGCGGCGTGTGTTTGAATCGGTGGACGGGTCGGGCCGCCCGGAGGAAGACCCGATCGGCCCCGACCGCCGGACGGCCGGTCGTTCTTGTTGCGAGGTGACCGCGACCCGTCATGACCAGGCTCTCTTCCCCGCCCCCCGGCCTCGGTCGCAAGCAGGCCAACGACCTGCAGCTGCGCCTGCTGGTGCTCCAGGCGCGCGTCGCCGACCTCTGCCAGCGGGCGCTCTACTCGCTGGCGATGCGCGACCAGATCCCCGAATACATCGCGCTCAAGCAGCTGACCCAGGCGGCCGATGTCAGCATCGCCGCCGACACCTACCGCCAGCTGCTCCGGCTCCTCAACCTGCCCGGCACCGGTCGGGTCAACGACTTCGAGCTGATGCTCTCGGCGCTGACCGAGCTGATCGACGAGGTGGAGTTCGCCTGCGTCGTCAGCGTCAAGCGCCACCTTAAGACGGAGTACGTCGACAAGGCCGTCGCGGCCCTGAACCGAATCACGTCGATGGGCGACTCGCCCCGCGCGGCGGGCCTGCTGCCCGGCGGCGCGGCTTCGGGCGAGGACCTCGGCCGACGGTTCGACCAGCTGCCCGACCGGCTGAAGTACCAATTCGTCCTGGACGCGGAGAACCTCAAGGCCGACTGCGGGCCGATCCTCCAGGTGGCCGACACGGTCAAGGAGGCCTGGGAGGCCTTCAAGAGTGAACGCAAACAGCAGCAGAGGGAGGCCAGCCGGCTGGCGAGTCGGACGACGCCCGTCGCCGTTCCCGCGCGGCCGCCCCTGACCTGGGCCGACTACCGGACGGCCGCATTCGTCCCCATTCACGTGTTCCTGGAGATGCTGGAGAGCGGGGCTTTCACGCTCGCGTACGAGGGCAGTTACCAATCGAGCTACGAGAGGAACCGCAACAACACGAAAGGGCAGCGGGAGGGACAGGAGTACTCCATCCCGAACTCGCACTGGCTGGTCCACGCCCATTACGGGCCACTCGGGGGCCTCCTGACCGCGCACCTGAAGACCGAAGCGAACCGGTACAAGACGGGGGTGAGCGCCACGTTCGTGGGGAACGACCTGGAGCAGCTAAAGCGGCACTTGTAGCACGTGGCCGGAGAAAACGACCTTCTCCTACACGATCCGGCTGGTGTCGTCCGGTCGATGTCGGCCCCGGCGAACGGCCGACGTCAGCCGGCGGGGCGTTGGTGGAGGTGCCCGAGCGGACCGCGTGGGTGATCGGGCGCCACGTCAGGCACCCGGGCGGACTACACGGGCGACCGGGCGCCGTGTCAGGTCACCGTACCAACGACTGGCCGGCTCACGCCGGCCAGTCGCCACGTCGGGGCGCACCGGGCATCGACCGGTCGACAAACTTCTAGAATCCTTCTCACGTCGGTCGGAGGTCATCGGTTTAGCTCGGCTGCTCTGCAGCGGGGCGGCGTTGCGCCGCCCGAGCGTATGGCCCGGCATGCGTCCCGAGGAAGGCTGTTCCAGACCCGCTTTCGGTGCCGGGCACCCTGTACGGACAGCGGTCTGGGGCAACCCCGCCAGTCGTGGTTCCGCTGTCCGTACAGGGTGCCCGGCACCGGCGGGTCCGTGAGCCTTCCACGT
>JAFKFQ010000110.1:0-3877 GCA_017308215.1 bacterium
CGTGGCGTTCGCGGTCGGCGCGTTCGCCGCGCTGTGCCTGGCCGGCGCCGACCTCGGCCGCGAGGCGCTGGCGCTCTACTGGCCGGCGGCGGCCGGCGCCACCGTCGCGTTCTCGGCGCTCTTCCACCTCGTCGGCGCGGCGTTCCGCCGGCCGGTGGTCGTCGGGTTGGTTTATGTCTTCTTTTTCGAGGCGTTGGTGGCCGCCCTCCCCGGAAGTTTGAAGCTGCTGAGTTTGAGCTTTTACGCCCGGTCGGTCATCTATAATGAGGCGGTCGCGGCGGGCTACCCGGGGCCGATGCTGGAGGTGCCCGGGGCGGTGTCGAGCGCGACCGCGTGGACCGTCCTGGCGCTGGCGACGGCGGCGCTGCTCGCCCTCGGGGCGTGGCGGTTCGCCCGGGCCGAGTACCGCGACGACGTCTAGGTGAACGGCCGGCGTGAGCCGGCTGGTGGTTGGTACGGGCGCCCGAGCGGACCACCCGGGTGACCGGTCGCCGTATCAGGCACCTGGGACAACGACCAGCCGGCTCACGCCGGCCGTTCGCCGGGTTAAAGCGGGGTGAGCAATGCCGACCTCTCCTGACGCCTCCGCGCTGTCCGAAGCGCCCGTGCACGGGTTCCGCGGCCACGCGCCGGACGGCGAGCCGGCAGTACAGCCGCGCGGGCTGACGGTCGCGGTCAGCCGCGAGGCCGGCGCCCGCGGCACCACCCTCGCCCGCAAGGTCGGCGAGCTCCTCGGCTGGCAGGTGTTCGACCAGGATCTGCTCGACTACCTCCAGATGAACGACACCGAGCGCGAGCAGCTCCTCGCCGACATCCCGGCGTCGGCCCGGGCGTGGGCCGACGCCCACCTCGCCCGCCTCCAGCAGGCGCGCCAGATCGACGCCGAGGGGGACGCCGTCGGGCTCTACCGGCTGCTGTTCTCCGTCGCCGCCCGCGGGGACGCGGTCATCGTCGGCCGGGCGGCCGGGCACGTCCTGCCGGTCGAGTCGACGCTCCACGTCCGCGTCGTCGCGCCGCTCGGGTCGCGGGTCGGGTACCTCGCGCAGACCGTACGGCTGACCCGCACCGAGGCCGAGGCCGAGGTCCGCCGGCGCGACGAGAGCCGGGCGCACTTCGTCTCGCGCACCGTGTTCAAGGACGTCGCCGACCTGTCCGGCTACGACCTGGTGGTGAACCCGGCCCGGCTCGGGCTGGAGGCGGCGGCGCAACTGGTCGGGTGGGCGGTCCGGGTGAAGCAGCAGTTCGCCGAGCTCCGGGCCGACGTCCCGTTCGACCCCGCCGACCCGGACGGCGCCTGATGCCGGCGTTCGCCCGCTTCGCGGCGGCCGCCCGGTCCCTCGCCCCGCGGGTCGCCGTCGTCCTGGGTTCGGGTATGGGCGGCGTCGCCACCGCCTTCCGCGAACACGCAACGATCCCCTTCGGCGACGTCCCCGGGCTGGCCCCGCCGACCGTGAGCGGGCACGGCGGCCGGCTGGCGGTCGGCGCGTGGGACGCGGTCCCGGTGCTCGTCTCGTTCGGCCGGCTCCACTTCTACGAAGGCCACCCGTGGGACGTGGTGTGCGGCCTGGTGCGGGTCGCCGCCGGGTTGGGGGTGACGGCGTTCGTGCAGACGCACGCGGTCGGCGGCATCCACCCGGCGCTCGGCCCCGGCGGCCTGATGGCGGTGGCGCGACACCTCACGCTGTTCGGCCCGGCGGCGTGGCGGACCCCGGCGCCGGCGGCGCCGTACTCGCCGCGACTCTTGAAAGTTCTGACGGACTACGAGGCGGCGGCGGGGCGCGGGCTGCTGGCCGGCACCTACGCGGCGCTGACCGGCCCGTGCTACGAGACGCCGGCGGAGATCCGGGCGCTGAAGGCGATGGGGGCGGACGCGGTGGGGATGTCCACGGCGCGGGAGGCGGAGTGCGCGGCGGCGCTGGGGCTGGAGGCGGCGGCGGTGTCGTGCGTGACGAACCACGCGGCCGGGATCGGCGGCGACCCGCTCGACCACGCCGAGGTGATCCGCAACGCAAAGCTGGCCGCCGACCGCCTCGCGGCGCTGCTCGGGGCGCTGGTGGCGGCGGTGTGACGTCGCATCGGTCGATGTCGGGTGCGAAGCCCCGACATGGCGATCGGCCGGCGTGAGCCGGCCAGTCGCCCGGGCCGACATCGATTGGTCGACACCACCACGAAAGACGTGCGACGCACTAACCCCGGGCCGCACGCGCGTGCGGCCGGGGACGATTTCGACATTTCTGAAGAATTCCCAATTCCACCATCGTTCGTGCTTCGCTAGACTTGCGACTACTCGCAGGCGACATCTGCCCCTCTCGGGCCGGCTGGGCTAGCCGGCTCGGGGTGCGCTCGCGCGGGCTACGGGGACGAGATCGAGCCACACCACCGGCGGGTTGCGGTCCGCGGCCGCGATCAGTACCTCGTTTGGGGTCTGGTCGGGGCGCCCGAACCGGACCCGTTGGCCGGGCTGGAGCCCGAGACGGTCCCAGTCGTCTAACCCGAGCCGGAGCCGACAGCAGCCGTTGCGGTCGGTCCAGTATCCGTACACCACCGCCCCGTTCACCGCTACCGGCCCGGTCCCGTACATCGTCGTCCCCCCGCGGTTCAACCCGGCGGGTAGGGTCGCAACCTGCGGGCTCCGGAACAAGGTCGGTAGCGGACGGGCGGGCGAGCGGGCGGCAGGGACGGCCCTACCGCCCGCACGACCCGGTCAGACGGTCTCGCCGCGACGCCGCGCGTGACAGGAAACTGAGCAGGGTGGCGTACTCTTTCTGGACATGCCGCAAGATTGTTTGGCCTTCTGTTTACTTCATATCGTCGGAGGAGGCCCGTCCATGGCCACGATCAGTCTCGGCGAGAGCCGGCGGCGGATGCTTCGTCGGGTGCTCAAGAAGAAGAAGTTCAAGTACGACGACGCGCGGAACATGACCCGGCACGATCCGGCCCACTTCGACTGGCTGATCGAGAACGGGTTCTTCGTCACCAACGGGGATAACACGTTCTCGATCACCGACGTCGGCCGCGACGCGGCCGAACTCGGGTTCTACGAGATCCCCTGACGGGTCAGCCCGGGCGGCGGAGCACCAGTCCCCAGTGCCACGAGCAGCAGCACAGGGACTCGGTGCGGACGAATTCCAGCCCGGCCGCCTCGCCCCACGTCCGGCACCGGTCCGCCGTCGGGCGGATCGGGAGCGGCGGGCCGCGCGGCGTCTCCACGTCGGTCCGCCAGTGGATCACGCCCGCGGTGCCGCCGGGCGCGAGCACCCGCCGTGCCTCGCGCAGCAGCGAGACCGGGTCTTCGACGTGCAGGATGTTGAAGAGTATCGCGTACCCGGCCGACCCGTCCGGGAGTCCGCACCCGTCGGCCAGGAAGTCGCGCACCACGCCGGTCACGTTCGCCAGCCCCGCCTCGCGCGCCTTGCGGGTGGTCGCGGCGACCAGTTCCGGTTCGATGTCCAGGGCGAACACGCGCCCCGTCACCGCCCGGGCGGCCGGCAGGGTGAACGTGCCGTACCCGCACCCGAACTCCACCACGTCGCCGCACGGACCCGTGCAACCAAGCTTCTCGACCATTCACCCCGGGTTGAAGAACGAGGCCCAGTAGACCTCGTCCGGCATCCCGCTCTCGCGCCCCTTCATCGCCCCGCCCCCGCGTCCCGCACCGCGATCCCGCCGGCCAGCGTCTTCGCCACCGGGCACCGGGCCACGGCCGCGCGCAGCCCCGCCGCCTGGTCGTCGGTCAGCGGGCCGTCGAGGGAGAGGTCGTAGTCGGCGACGACGGCGGCCGGGTCGGCGCGGTCGAGACGCACCGTGCACCGGGCGGCGGCGAGCGGCAGGCTGTGCTTCTCGGCGTAGAGGCGGGCGGTCATCGTGAGGCAGGTGG
>JAFKFQ010000110.1:3937-12846 GCA_017308215.1 bacterium
GCGGCTTCGAGTAGGTCGTGCGGGCCGAACCCGCGGCCGGCGCCGCCCTTCGCCGCCGGCAGGTCGGCCACGCCCGCGTTCGCCCCGTCGGTGAACGCGATCTGGTGCGCCTCGGCGCGGCTCTCGGCGCGGATCATCGTTGTCCCCTCGTTACGCCACCTGAATCTCGGCCGGCTGGAGGACGAACTCGTCCGCCCCGGCCGGCGGCGCCGCCACCTTCAGCTCCCTCACCTTCCAGCCCGGGTGGTTGATCGCCCCGGTGAACGGCGGCGCCCCCGCCACGTTCCCCACGACGCGGATCGCCGACGGGTCGAACCCGGCCGCCACCGTCGTGCTGTCGCCCTCGTTCCCCGGCAGGATCGTCTCGATGACGGCGTGGCGCTTGAGCGCGTCCTGCGCCTTCTTGTGGACCTCGCGGACGGCCTGCCCGATCTGCTCGTCGGACGCGCCGCTGATGTCCTCGAGGAGGAAGTCGACCAGCCGCGACTCGGCCTGGAGGACGGCGAGCATCCGCAGCGGGGCGCCGGACGGCTTCGGCGGGGGCGGCGGGGCCGCCGGCTTCACCTCGGCGCCGCCCTCCAGCGCGACGAGCCTGGCGTTGAACGCCGGGTCGGCGTTCGCGCGGCCGGCGACGGTGAGCCCGCGGACCGCGTTCCCGAAGCTCCCGGCGCGGGCCGTGGCCATCACGAACCCCAGGAACAGCACCACCCCCGCCCCGATCGCCGCTCCGATCCCGTACTCCATCGCCGCCTCCCACGGTTGAAGCCTGATACGACCTCTCCCGGTAAGGTACGGAACCCCGGGTGGATCGGGCGGTGGGGGGCCGGTTCGGTTGGTCGGGGGGGGCGGTTCCACTAGAATTCCCGGATACGACCAGGGTTCCGTGCCGACGGGAGAGACGGGCCGATGTGGCGCGACGTGCGCGGGCGGGTGGTGCTGGTCACCGGGGCGTCCCGGGGGATCGGCAAGCGGTTGGCTGGGAAGCTGGCTAGCCTCGGCGCCCGGCTCGCGCTCACGGCCCGGTCTACTGACGATCTGGCGAAGGTTGCCGGCGAGGTTCGCGCCGCCGGGGCCGAGGCCGAGTTCTTCCCCGCCGACCTGACCGACCCGGCCGACCGGGCGAAGTTGGTGGCGGACGTGGTGGCGCGGTTCGGCGCGCTGGACGTGCTGATTAACGGGGCTGGGGTGTGCAGCTTCGGCGAGTTCGCCACGTCGTCGGAGGCGATCGCGCGCAAGGTGCTGGAGGTGAACTTCTTTGCCCCCATAGAACTGACGCGCCTGTGCCAGCCGCACCTGACTGCGAGTTACGAGCGCGGCCCGGCGGGGTGGCGGCCGGCGGTGGTGAACGTGGCGAGCATCTGCGGCCGGTGGGGCATCCCGTCGATGTCCGAGCACTGCGCCAGCAAGCACGCCTTCGTGGCGATGACGGAGGCGTTCCGCGGCGAGTTCGAGCGGTTCGGCGTCGACGTGCTGCTGGTGCTGCCGGGCCTCGTCCGCAGCGATGACCTGAACCGGCACCTGCTGCGGAACGAGGGGAAGATCCACCTGGACTTCGAGGGCGCCCAGCCGTCCGACGAGGTGGCCGACGGGGTGGTGCGGAGCCTGCTGCGGAACCGGACGGAGGCGGCGATCGGGTTCGTGTCGTGGTGGGTGTGGTTCGGCAAGCGGATGTTCCCGCGCGGGGTGCGGTTCTTCATGCAGCGCAAGGTGTGGAAGTTCGCGCGGCGGGAGGCGCGGGCTTCGTAGGTCTGGTCGAGTCCGCGAGACCAGGCCTACGAGGCAGTGACACCGCATGCGTGGTTCCCGGGGCGTTGTCCCAGGCTATGGGATCTCACCCCCTTCGGGGTGAAACGCAGTGTCGACAGTCTTCAGGCCAACGGCCTGAGATTCGATAGCCCGGGGCAACGCCCCGGGCGTCGTCGGGAGCAGACCGACAACGCCGACCGCGGGAACCACGCCATGCGCCCGGTGCTCGGCTACCTGCTGTGGATCGGTACCGCCCGCGACGCCCGGGACGTGCGCCGGGTGCTCGACGCGGGGATCGAAGCGGTGGTCGATCTGGCGGTCGAGGAGCCGCCGGCGGCGCTGACGCGGGAGCTGGCGTACCTCCGGCTCCCGCTGACCGACGGCGGCGGCAACCCGCCGTGGCTCCTGACGGCGGCCGGCACTGCTCTTGCGGCATTAGTCCGGCAGCGGGTGCCGACGCTGGTCGCATGTGGTGCCGGGCTGAGCCGGTCGCCGGCGGTGGTGGCGCTCGCGCTCAGTATCGTCACCGGTCGGCCGGTGGCGGAACTGCTGGCCGAGATCCAGGCCGGGGTGGCGTCCGACGTTCACCCGGCGCTGTGGACCGACGTGCGGGATCGGCTGACAACTGCTCACTGCCCACTGAGAGACGACGCCTGATGTGCGGAATCGCGGGGATGATCGACCTGGGCGGCAAGCGCACGGCGCCGCGGGGCGCCGTCGCGGCGATGGCCCGGGCGCTGTACCACCGCGGGCCGGACGAGGACGGGTTCCTCACCGAGACCGGCCTCGAGCTCGCCAACACCCGCCTCTCCATCGTCGGCCTCGCCGACGGCCGGCAGCCCATCTCCAACGAGGACGGCACCGTCTGGACCGTCTTCAACGGCGAGTTCTTCGACTACCCCGAGAAGCGGCAGGCGCTCGAGGCCCGCGGCCACACGTTCCGCACCCACACCGACACGGAACTCATCCCGCACACCTGGGAAGACCACCGGCACAACCTGTTCGAGCACCTGCGCGGGCAGTTCGCCGTGTGCGTGTGGGACAAGAAGACCAACGAGGTGGTGATCGGCCGCGACCGCTCCGGCATCTGCCCGCTGTTCTACGCCGTCCGCCGGTACGACGGCGCCGACTGGCTCCTGTTCGCGTCCGAGGCGAAGGCGCTGTTCGCCTCGGGCATCGTGCAGCCGAAGGCCGACTGGCGCGGGCTCAACCACGTCTTCACCTTCTTCGCGCTCCCCGGCCCCGTCACCGTCTTCGACGGCGTGACCATCCTTCAACCCGGCCACTACCTCCACCTGAAACTCGGGAACACGTCTCCGGCCGAGGCGGAGAAGCAGACGCACTACTGGCGCGTGAGCTACCCCGACCGCGGGCACGAGGACTACGGCGCCGACGAGAAGAAGGTCGTGGACCGCTTCGAGGAGGTGCTGCTCGCCGCGGTCAACCGGCGGCTGCGCGCCGACGTGCCGGTCGTCTCGTACCTGAGCGGCGGGGTCGATTCGTCGCTCGTGGTGGCGATGGCGAACAAGGCGCTCGGGCGGCCGATCCCCACGTTCACGATCTCGGTGCAGGGCGAGGGGCTGAACGAGGAGAACGAGGCGCTGCGCGTCGCGCGGCACCTCGGCTGCCAGCCGGTCGTCGTGAAGTCCGGCCGCGACGACCTCCGCGCCCGCTACCCGGAGCTGATCGGCGCCGCGGAAATCCCGGTGGTCGATACGTCGTGCCTGTCGCTGCTCCAACTCGCCCGCTCGGTCCACGAGAACGGCTACAAGGTGGCGCTGACCGGCGAGGGGGCCGACGAGTGGCTGGCCGGCTACTCGTGGTTCAAGATCAACAAGCTGGTCGGCTTCCTCGACCGCACGCCGGTCCTCCCCGTCGGCGGCGCGCTGCGGACGCTGTTCCTGAAGGCGACGGGGCAGCCGAGCTTCCCGTTCGCAAACTACAGGAGCACGCTGGCGAAGATCGGCGGGCCGAACGGCTGGCTCGACCTGTACGGCATGATGAGCCTGAACAAGCTCCGCTTCTTCAGCGCCGAGTTGAAGGAGAAAGCGCTGGCGGCGTCGCCGTGGGACGAGATCAACCTCCACCCCGATCTGAAGCGGTGGCACCCGTTCAACCGGCAGATGTACCTCGGCAGCCGGATCATGCTCCCGGGGCACCTCCTCTCGTCGAAGGGCGACCGGGTGGCGATGCACTCGTCGGTCGAGACGCGCTACGCCTTCCTCGACGAGGACGTGCTCGCCTACGCCAGCACGCTACACCCGCGCTGGAAGCTGCGCGGGGTGATGCGGGACAAGTTCGTGGAGCGCAAGGTGGCCGAGCGCTGGCTGCCGCCGGACGTGGCGTGGCGGCGGAAGATGATGTTCCGCGCCCCGATGGACAGCTGGGACGCGGTGGAGGGCGCCGGCGGGTGGATCGAGCAGGTGCTGTCGCCGGAGTCGCTGGCGAAGGCCGGCTACTTCGACCCGGCCGCGGTCGCCGCCGCCCGCGCCAAGCTGCCGACGATGCGCCGCGGGATCGCCCGCACCGGCCTCGAAATGGGCCTGACCGCCGTCACCGCGACGCAGGTGTGGCACCACCTGTACCTCGGCGGCGGGCTCTGCGACCTGCCGTCGAAAGTCGTCACGTCGTCAAGTCCCCAAGTGGAAGACGGCCGCCGCGGCGTGGCGTGATGACTTGATGACTCGAAGACATGACGACTTAAAGACCCGCACATGAGTTACGCCCTCCAGACCCTCTGGCACGAGCGACAGCGGTACGTGTCCGGCGTGTTCGCCGTCACGTTCTCGGCGATGCTCATCGCGCTGCAGTGCGGGCTGCTGCTCGGGCTGTTCAAGATCACGTCCATCCCGATCGACCACGCCACCCCGGCGCTCCGCGACCGGATCATCTGGGTCGGCTCGACCGGGGCGCCGAGCGTGGACCTCGGCAAGCCGATCCCGGCGGCGTTCCTCACCCGCCTCGCCGGCCGCCCGGGCATCGCGCCGCCGGAGATGTACATCGCCAACTTCGCCAACTTCACCAAGCCGGTCGGCGGCACCGAACTCTGCTTCCTCCTCGGCACCCGCCTCGACGACGAGGCGCTCGCCCCCGCCGACGTGCTCACGCCGGAGTTGCGGGCGGCGCTGTCCGAGCCGTTCACGATCGTCGTGGACCAGTCGGACGTGGGCCGGCTCAAGCTCGACAGCAGCGAGGGGAAGCCGAAGATCAACGGCAAGGAGGTCCGCGTGGTCGGCGTCGTGGCCGGGCTGAAGAGTCTGGCGGCGCCGTGGGTGTTCTGCTCCACGCACACCGCCCGTCAGCTGATGGGGCCGATGCTCCCGCCGGACCACACGACGTACTTCCTGGCCCGCGCCGACTCGCCCGAGCGCGCCCGGCAGGTGGTGACCGAGCTCCGCGACGCCTACCCCGACGACATGGCCGCCTACGTCGCCGAGGACTTCTCGTACCGCAGCCGCGAGTACTGGCTGACGCGGACGAAGGCCGGCGTCGCCATCGGGTACGCCGCCCTCCTCGGGCTGATCGTCGGCGCCGTCATCACCTACCAGACGCTGAAGTCGGCGACGGAGGCCAGCGCGAAGGAGTTCGCCATCCTGCTGGCGCTGGGCATCCCGCGGTGGCGGATCTCGGTGATGGTGCTCCAGCAGTCGTTCTGGGTGGCGGTGATCGGGATGGGGTGCGCGTACCCGCTGTGCCTGGGCCTGCGCGAGCTGGCCCGGCTGGGCGGGGCCGACGTGGACCTGCGCTGGGAGGTGCTCGCCGGCACCGCCGCGGTGACGACGTTCATGTGCGCCGGCGCCGGCCTGTGGGCGCTCCGCGGGGTGCGGCAGATCGAGCCGATGAGTTTGCTGCGGTAGCCGTGCGACCGCGTGCTTAGCCCGGGGGGCAACCCCGGGCGGCCTGAACGGACCAGCGAGGAGCGATGCCCGCGATCTCGACCACTCCGACGCTCCGCGGCGTCCACCTGACCCGCACCTACGGCGACGGCGCCAAGCGCCGAGCCGCGCTCCAGGACGTGTCGATCAGCCTCTACCCCGGCCAGATCGCGCTCCTGATGGGGCCGAGCGGCAGCGGCAAATCGACGCTCCTCGCCGTGCTGTCGGGCCTGCTCGAGCCGGACTCGGGGCAGGTGCTCGCGGACGACGGCGGCGAGATGCACGACGTCTGGGCGATGACCCCGAAGCAGCGCGAGGCGTACCGCCTCCGCACCACCGGGTTCATCTTCCAGGGGTTCAACCTGTTCCCGGCGCTGACGGCGCGGCAGCAGCTCGAGATCGTCCTGAACTGGGGCGGGTACGCGGCCGGCGGCGAGGGGCGGCGGCAGGCCGACGAGATGCTCGACCGGCTCGGAATGCTCCCGAACAGGTCGAAGAAGCCGTCCCAACTGTCCGGCGGCGAGAAGCAGCGGGTGGCCATCGGCCGGGCGCTGGTGAAGAACCCGAGCTTCGTGTTCGCCGACGAGCCGACCAGCGCGCTGGACTGGGAGAACGGGCAGAAGGTGATGGAACTGCTCCGCGACGGCGCCCACGACCGCGGGGCGAGCATCCTCGTGGTTTCCCACGACCACCGCCTGCTCCCCTACGTGGACGTATATTACCATTTGGAAGACGGCCACCTCGAAGAGCGGCCGTTGACCCCGCCCGGGCACTGACGCCCGCCGGTGACCCGCCCGACTGGGAGGACACGCCCGTGACCCGGCTCCCGAAGATGCGCTCGCTGCTCGTCGCGGCCGGCGGGGTCGCGCTGGTCGGCAGCCTGCTCGGCGCCCGCCTCCTCGGCCCGGGCGGGGGCGGCGGCACCGACGCGACCGGCAAGGCGCCCCCCGCGCCGGCGGGCAAGGACACCACCGGCACCGTCGTGCTCGGCACCGCCGACAGCGACCCACCGCCGGCCCGCTACGGCCTCCCCCCGGTTCTCCAGTCCGGGCAGGTGGTCGAGGTGTACGTCAAGCAGGGCGAGGAGGTGAAGGCCGGGCAGAAGCTGTACCGGTTCAGCGCCCCGCTCCTCGAGGCGAAGGTGACCGAGGCCGTGAACGCGGTCGACGTCGCCCGGGCCAAGCTCGCCGAGGCCCGGGGCGAGGCCGACCTCCACGCCAGCAACGTCGCCCTCCAGGCCCAGATGGTCAAGGCGGCCGAGACGAGCGTGAAGCTCGCCGCCGACGCCCGGCTGGTCGGGGAGTGGAACAAGAAGGAGTACTACAAGGGCCAGGGGATCACGCCCGAGCGGTGGCCCGACCTGCTCAAGAACGAACCCGAGTTGTTCGACCTGTTCGTCAAGCACCAGAAGGCCGAGATCGAGCGTGACCTGGCCAAGGTCAAGCTCGACGCCGTGAAGGCCGCCCAGGAGAAGAAGCTGGCCCCGGTGGTGGCGGTGGCCGAGGCCGAGGTGAAGCGGTACGAGGCGCTCGCTGCCGACGCCCGCGAACTGGTCGCGGCGTGTACCGTCACCGCGAGGGTGGACGGGACCGTCGAGCGCGTCTCGGTCAGCCCCGGCGACGTGATGGGGATCAGCTCGCAGGCGCCGGCGCTGGTCCTCATCCCGGCCGGGCCGCGGGTGGTGCGGGCCGAGGTCGAGGCCGAGTTCGCCAGTAAGATCGGCCCGAACCAGATCGGCCGCCAGGTGATCGTCCACGACTTCACCGACCCGAAGGTGACGTTCAAGGGGGTCGTCCGCGGTCCGCTCGGCGGCAGCTTCCTCCGAGGTAGTGATCGAGGTGCCCGAACCGACCCCGCCCGGCCGGCCGCCGCTCCGCGTCGGCCAGCGCGTGCGGGTGATCTTCGCCCCGTGACCGTGGGAATGACGAATGCCCCACCAATGACCTACCGATGATGAAGGAAAACCCGGGGTTGTCTTCCTTCGTCATCGGTGGGTCATTGGTGGGGCGTTCGTCACTGGCGGCGTCGCAAGCCTACTGCCGCGCGGTCACGCGGGCCGCGCGGAGCTCGTTCCCCCTCGCCTTCCGCCTGCTGCCGCCGGCGAAGCGGCGCGCGATGGACGCGCTGTACGCGTTCATGCGCGTCTCCGACGACCTCGCCGACGAGCCCGGCGCCACCGCCGCCACGCTCGCCGCCTGGCGCGCCGCACTCGGCGGCGCGCTCGCCGGCCGCCCGACGCACCCCGTCCACCCCGCGCTGCACGACGCGGTCCGGCGCTTCGCGGTCCCGCACCAGTACCTCTTCGACGTGCTCGACGGCGTCGAGGCCGACCTCGCGCCCGTGCGCTTCGACACGTTCGCCGACCTGTACCCGTACTGCTACCGCGTCGCGTCTGCCGTCGGGCTGGCGTGCGTGCGCGTGTGGGGGCTGCGCGCCGGCGCGACGTGGGCCGAGGCGGACGGCCCGGCGGAGGCGGCGGGCATCGCGTTCCAGCTCACGAACATCCTCCGCGACCTCGGCGAGGACGCCGCCCGTGGCCGCGTCTACCTCCCGGCCGACGAGCTGGCCGCGGCCCGCGTGGACCCGCGGACGTGGTCGCACCACTCGCCGGCGTTCCAGGAGATGATGCACCTCCAGGCCGCGCGCGCCCGCGGCTACTACCGCGCCGCCGAGCGTCTGCACCACTCCCTCACGCCGGACGGCCGGGCGATCTACGGGCTGATGTGCGACACCTACCGCGGGCTGCTCGACGAGATCGAGCGCCGCGGGTTCGACGTGTTCGCGGCGCGGGTGCGGGTGCCGCGCTGGCGGAAGGCGGCGGCGTTCGCCGCCGCGTGGCCGGTCCGCTGGGGTTGGTGGTAGCGCGGGTTCCGTCGGAGCCCGGGGGTGAGCGACGGGTGGTACTCGGCACCTCGTGGCCCGTCCGGGGCTGGCGCCCCGGCCTAACAACCTGGACCACCTGTCACTCACCCCCGGGCTCCGACGAACTACAGCGTCGGCAGCGGGATCGCTCGCGCCGCGGCGGCGAGCGCGGCGGCGGCGCGGCGGAGCGTGTCGGACGCCGCGGCGGAGCGGACCGCGGCCGCGGCGGCGCGCAGTGCCCGCCCCGGCCCGGCGTCGCCACCCGCGGGGGCGCAGGGCCGCGCGCCGGCGCCGAGCTTCGTGAGCGCCGACTCGGCCTCGCCGCGCGACTGGTCCGATCCGGCGGTGTCGGCGGCGGCCGTTCGGTCGGCCGCGGCGGCGAACGATCGGGCGGCCCGCCGGGCGAGCTCGGCCGCCGCGTGGACG